>JACETR010000050.1 GCA_013911165.1 Planctomycetota bacterium
TCAGAGAGGTTTCCTCCCCTGTCAAAAAGGCGGCTGCGGGTTTTCCGAGAGCGACGATCATCTCTGGGTTAACCAGCTCTATCTGCTTCTCAAGGAAGCCTTTGCACGATTGGACCTCCTCCGGACGGGGGTCCCGGTTCTCGGGAGGACGACACTTCAGGACATTAGCAATGTAAATCTGGTCACGGGTTAACTTCAGGCCCTGAGTAATGATCCGGTCCAAAAGTTGACCTGCCCGGCCAACGAAGGGCTCACCGCGCCGATCCTCTTCTGCCCCTGGAGCCTCGCCGACAAACATCAGTCTTGCCCCGGGATCACCACAGCCGAAGACCGTTTGGGTGCGGGTTTGACTCAGAGAGCATTCTTCACAACTGGAGACCTTCTGAGCGAGCCCGACGAGGCTGCTTGAGAGATCGGAACTCTTTTCTCCTACAGCACTTACAGCAATCTCCACGGGTCGCTCAGCAGCACTGATCCGGTTCTCCTCCACCCTGGAGCCGGTTTCGACAGGAAGATCCTCGAGTGGAATGCTGCCTGTTGTTGGAGAATCGGCGATCAGATCCCCCCGCCGTCGACGAACTCCCCAACCCGCCAGAGCCCGATCATGAAATTCAGCCGGAAAGTGCAGATTCCCGGGTTGTGGAAGATCATGCATGACGGGCCTCCCGGACCGGTGGTCGAGCGAGGAACTTGTCCCCTTCGACAGATTCCAGCAACAAGGGGATTTCCTGGCCCCGAACCGCTTCGCCTTCGCAGACCCTGACTCGTAGCCCCTCTCGAGACATCCCCTCACCACCTCCGTCGGGATCTGTTTTTTCGATCAGGACATGCGCGATCTGACCCAATCTCTTTTCAGCAACCTGCAACTGGACTCTTTCACAAAATTCCCGGGCACGAACCATGCGATCGTGTCGGACCTCCGGTGAAACGTGATCGGGCAACCGTGCGGCTCGAGTACGCGGACGGGGACTGTAGGGAAAGAGGTGAACCTTGGCGAAGCCGATCTCTTCCACTCTTCGCATCGACTCCTGAAAGTCTTCTTCTGTCTCACCGGGAAAACCGATGATCAGATCAGTCGCAAGGGTGGCATCCGGCAAACGTTTTCTGGTTCGATCCATCGCTTCCGTAAAATCTTTCAGTGAGTAGTCCCTGCCCATGGCTTCAAGAATCCGTGAGCTGCCACTTTGCAAAGGCACATGAAAGAAGCGGCACAATCCTTCGTCATTTTCAAAAGCCTGAAGAAATCGGTCGGTAAAGGCACCCTCGCCGATGGAAGAAAGACGGATTCGATCAATACCGGGGATTTGTCGCAATTCCGTCAACAACCGCCCCAGGCCATCTTCAATCCCCAGATCCCGCCCCCATTGACGCAGGTGGATGCCTGTCAGCACCAGTTCTGAAAAACCGGCGTCTGCCAGCCTCATCGCTTCATCCAGCACCGGTTGATGATCCCTGCTGCGAGACCCCCCTCGCATGTAGGGGATGATGCAATAACTGCAGAATGAATCGCAACCATCCTGAATCTTCAAGAATGCTCTCGTGCGCCCCTCAAAACCTGAAATCTTCAAACCAAAGATTTCTCGGGATTTCCTTCTGATCGGGCCTGTCGACAATTCTGCACCAGTAACGATTTCAGCAATGCGATGCTTTTCTTCATTCCCTACCAGATGGGTCACACCCGGAATCTCTGCCAACCTCTCGCGATCGTCTTCAGAGATACAGCCGGTGACGATGACATCCGCGGATGGATTTTTCCGGGTCAGGGATTTGATACGCTCCTCAACCTTGAGGCCCGCCCGCTCGGTGACTGTGCAAGAGTTGACAACGACCAGGTCGACCCCTTCCGCCTTGGCAACTTCCTGATATCCCAAGTCGAGAATCTCTTCCCGGATCGCCTGGGTATCGTATTGGTTGATCTTGCAACCAAAGGTGATGAAGGCGCACTCGGGCATAATCTCTGACTCTCTACAAATCCGCATTCAGGCGGATTTGTCACCGATTCCCACAGGGCTGTCGAGCAGACAATAACTCTGATGTCCCTCAGCCACCGCGATTCCAGCGGGAACCTCGACAGAACACCGGGGTCCTGCCTCAGGACACCGTGTATGAAATGGACAACCGGAAGGTGGGTTGATCGGAGAAGGAACATCACCGGTGAGAAGAATGCGGTTCTTTTTGCGTTTTGGATCAGGCTCAGGAACCGCCGACAAAAGAGCTCGGGTATATGGGTGACGCGGATTGGAATACAGATCTTTCGAATCCGCTTCCTCAACGATCTTGCCAAGATACATCACGGCCACGCGGTCACTGATGTGCTCGACCACAGCAAGATCATGAGCGATGAAGAGATAGGAGAGATCAAACTCATCCTGAAGATCGAGCAGAAGGTTAATGATCTGTGCCTGAATCGAAACGTCGAGAGCACTGACCGCCTCGTCGCAAACGATGAACTCTGGCTCCACAGAGAGAGCCCGGGCGATACCGACACGCTGCCTTTGCCCTCCAGAAAACTCATGGGGATAGCGATTGATGTGATTGATCGGATCAAGACCGCAACGATCCATCAAATGCTGTACTTTTTCGCGAATCTCGGACTCAGAGCCCATACCGTGAATGTGAGGTCCTTCGCTGAGGATGGCCCCCACCGTCATTCGCGGGTTGAGAGATCCATACGGATCCTGAAAGATGATCTGCATTCTCTTGCGCAAAGCCCGCAGAGCATCTCCTTGAGTATTTCGCACATCGATGCCGTCAAAGCGAACAGACCCCTCAGTGGGCTCGACCAGCCGCAGGATCGAACGACCCACTGTGGTCTTGCCACAACCGGATTCTCCAACCAAACCCAGGGTTTGCTTGCGTCCGAGAGTGAAGCTCACTCCGTCGACGGCCTTGACGTTTCCCGTGACTTTCGAAAGAACACCGGAGCGAATGGGAAACCAGGTCCGTAGACCCTCTACCTCCAGTAATGGAGTTTCATTTTCTGACATCAAACGGCTCCATTCTCTGAAGCCTTGAAGACTTCTTCCCAGTGGTGACAAGCCACCTGATGCTTCTGGTCAATCTGATTCAGATCCGGTTCTGTTGCAGCGCACGTTTCAGACGCGTGTTTACAACGGGGGCGGAACTTGCAGCCACTGGGGAACTGGAGCGGGTTGGGAACATTGCCCTCGATCACCTCGAGGCGTTCATTTTCCTGTTCCAAACGGGGCAGGGAGCGAAAGAGTCCAACAGTGTAGGGATGCTTGGGGTTTTCGAACAACTCTTCCACAGGAGCGCTCTCCACCACTTTACCGGCGTACATGACCACCACATGGTCCGCATTTTCAGCGACGACCCCGAGGTCGTGGGTAATCATCAGGATCGCCATTCCCTTTTCCCTTTGAAGATCCCTGAGCAACTCCAGTATCTGCGCCTGAATGGTGACGTCCAGTGCAGTGGTCGGTTCATCTGCAATCAGCAGAGAGGGGTTGCAAGCGAGGGCGATGGCGATCATGACCCGCTGCTTCATTCCTCCCGAAAGTTGATGGGGATATTCATCAATCCGTTGCTCCGGAGAAGGAATTCCCACCTGCTTCAATAGCTCAATACTTCGCTCGCGGGCTTCCGCTTTGGTCATCCCCTCATGCAAACGCAGGGATTCTCCGATCTGGTCTCCCACCCGGAATACCGGATTCAGACTGGTCATCGGTTCCTGGAAGATGACCGAGATCTCCTTGCCCCGTATTTTGCGCATCTCCGCTTCGGACTTTTCGAGAAGGTTCTCTCCTTTGAAAAGAATCTCCCCACCCACGTATTTTCCGGGTGGAGTCGGGACAAGCTGGAGGACACTCATGGCGGTGACAGATTTACCACAACCCGATTCCCCGACGACGCCCAGAGTTTCCCCGGGTCGGATCGAATAACTGACACCGTCGACCGCGCGGGCGATGCCATCATCGGTGTAGAACCAGGTCTTCAGGTCTTCGATGGAGAGTAGCGGTTTTTCAGAACTCAACGATTCTCTCTCTTCCGGGCAACAGCGTCGACTTCCACATCGACCCCCTTCGGCAATGCCGCTGCCTGGATACAGGCTCGGGCCGGAAACGGATCAGTGAAAAACTCGGCATACACCCTGTTCACCGCCTCAAAGTCGGACATGTCGGAAAGGTATACCTGGGTCTTGACCACATCCTCAAAGCCACAACCTGCGGCTTTCAGCACCTCTCCAAGATTTTTCAGTGCCTGATGGGCCTGATTCTCAATTCCATGGGCGATGGATCCATCTTCGGGAACGATGGGAATCTGACCTGAGCAGTAGACCCATCCATCCACCTCCATCGCCTGCGAATAAGGCCCGATGGCTTTCGGGGCCTGGTCTGTATGGATCGCTTTTCGCAGTGAATCGGACATGGGGGTTCCTTCCGGGATCGATTCCAGCGGAAGAGTCTACCTTTGGGGGGGTCAGTTTTCCAGCGACCCGGGCCTCAGGCGCAGGTTCAGTTCCTCAACAACTCCTCCAGCTATGGGCTCGGGAAGAGAATCGCGGACATCCCCTCCAAAAGCGGCAATCTCCTTGATATGGCGACTGGAAAGATGCGAAAACTCCAGACTCGGGAGAACAAAGACCGTTTCCGCTTCTACATCTGCGGAAATCGATCGGTTGGTCAGGGCCATCGTGTATTCCGCTTCAAAATCGGCGAAGGTGCGAATTCCACGCAAAAGAATACGACAGGATTCTTTCTGCAGCAGTTCAACGACCAGACCATCGAACGCCTGAACCTGAACCCCCGGCATCCCCTCGGTACAGGCTCTGAGCCATTCCACCCGTTCTTCCGGGGTAAAGAGCGCGGACTTCTGGCGATTGACGGCCACGGCAACGATCAGCTCATCAAACATGCGAGATCCACGCTGGATCAGATCCAGATGCCCCTTGTGGGGAGGATCAAAAGTACCGGGGTAAACCGCTTTGCTCATCGGTTGCATTCCCTTTCAGGAACCGGGGTCGGGACACCAGTCAGAGACCATGATGCCCTCCGGAGATCCCGGCCGAAACCCCTGTCAAAGGAACAAACGTTGTGAAAATAAAGTTCGGAAGCTGGAGAGGGGTCCTGAAAGAGAAAATCGGGTTCGTGCAGACAAGAAGCGCCAAATGGCGATTACCAGCCGGATCTGCGCCCCCTGTAACCGCGTTGGTCGATGGCACCCAACCATTCCCGCAGGCCGATATCGATGCGGAAGGTGGTGTCGTCATTCAGACCTGCATCGACGTCGAGGGCGAAGCCGAGGCGGAAAGTCCGGAAGTTTCGACCCATTTCCCACCACTGGCCGAGAACCTCTTCTCCGTCGAGATCATATTCGACGAAGAGGCCCAGATCCCAGCGGGGCGAGGCAACAAATCGCCCACCTGCCAAAAGAGTTTCCTGATACTCAGGCCGGTTTCTCCACGACAATTCAAAGAGCCCCTGATCTGCCTCGAGCCAGCGCAGGCCAAAGTTTTTCCCTCGATTGACGCCCAACCCGAGGTGGTGACGACTCTCACCAAAGACGCTCCAACCTCCCGAAGCATGAAGAACCAACTCCGAGTAGAGGTCCCCCCATTCATCCCCGGAATTGTCTCTTGCTGCCTCCGGATAATAGAGGGCATCGAGGCGCAGTTCCGCCACCGTCCGTGCACCCAATCGATAGAGACGCTCACGATCATTCGTGGATTGACGCGTCTGCAGGCGATGGCCCATGGACAGGGTGACCACTTCCCGATCACCCAATCCGTCAGTCGCATCCAGAGACAGCGGGACATCCGCCGGATCCAGGGAGGAGTCAAACAACCCCGAGTAATCCCCCCTCAAATCCACTACATGACGTAATCCGTCGATGGCAAATGCATCACTCTTGACGTCAAAGACACGCGAAAAGCGTGTCGCCGCTTCAATCCCGGCGGACAGGATCGATCGATCCTCCTCGTCAAGATTGGAAGAGGTCCAACGTGTCCAGCGGACTCCCGCAGAAGGAATCACATTCAGCCAGCGACTGGCAACCAATGGACGCCGGATCTCACTTCGCACGTCCAGTCGACGGGTCTCCCCGCCCACCGTCGCTGAAAATTCTCCGGGGACCAGTTCCAGATCGGCAAAGACCAGATCCGAATCGACACGAAAGCCCGCGGGTAACTCCATGTCGAGAGCACGGAATGCCAACTCCGGTGACCGCTCGATCTGATCTTCAAAGTCTTCATAGCCCCCATCAAAACGAAGGCTACCGACGAGGCTCTCACTCAATTCCTGTCGCACGGAGAAAAAGTTCTCGGGCCGCTTTACAGTTCTCGCTTCTGTGCGGAAAAACTCATCGACGAATCCCGCATCACTGGCTGAAGACCACTCTGCATCCAGCCAGGTACTGGAAGTCACTCTGGCCTGTACGAAGGCACGGCCACGATAGCGATCCTCATCAGTGACAGGGTCGCCGTTGCTGTCTTCAGTCGCATCGTCACTGATCTGCCAAAAAGAACCATACCCATAGAGATCAAGGCGACCATCAGGGTCTGCAGACCATCGCAGGGGGTCACGCCCCCATTCAAAATCAAGACCATACCCGGTTCCCCTTTTGGAGAGGGTATCGATGCGAGGGGACAGATCGATCTCATCCTCGAATCTTTCGGGCAGCAGAAAATCACCGTTCCAACGAGTATCAACACGGGAGCCGAAGCGGGAAGAGTCAGAAATTCTCAGGTCGCGCAGGGGAAAGGAACGACCCCAACGACTGTCCCATTGGGTCGAGGGGAAGTAGGCCACCGGCCAGCCCCCCAACTCGAGACGGGCTCCCTTCATCGACACCAGATGTCCTCCGGGGCCAGACTCATTGGCCCGTTGATCCACTTCTTCCCTCGGGGTTGCAGAGCCTGCATTCGCAACCAACGCCCATTCCGGATCATCAAACAAATCCGTTGTGAAGACGATGTCCACCCCACGCACTCCACTGAAATCATCGACCTCCAACAAACGAGCCGCGATTCCCATGGAGGAAAGAGCCACCTCTGGTGAGTTCAGGTCTGAAACACCACCCACCCATGATTCGGCCATACTGCGAGCTCGACGGGGATCGTCTTTCGGAAGAGTACGCAGCATCTCCACAAGCTCGGAAGTGATGCGAATACGGGCGTCCGTCAAAACCATGCGCCGTGCATCCACCTCATAAAAAACGGATTCAGCCTGAAAGGTCTGCCCCGCACGGTCGAGCAAGACTCCACCCAATGCCAGAACCCTCGGGCGAATCGGTCCATTCTCAGGGTCGACTCCATCGACGTAGACGCCTACCGCATCCGCTCTCAGTGAAAAGCCGCGCCCCTCGAGCAAGACATTTCCCAAAACCACCAGGGATCGACCGCCACCATCGGTAGAGATATCGGCTTCCAGTCGGTCATAAAAAATTCGGAGATCTTCGTCTGTCCCCAGCAGACCCAGAGTGGTCTGAGCAGAGATGGCTGGAGCGAAGGCTGTCAGCATGAAAAGGATCAGGGCAAACCGAGGGAACAGAACCGAAAGCCGGGCAAACCGGAAACCTTCGATTTGATTCACAGATGTCTCAGAGAATTGCACCGGAATCATCCCCCATCTACCGATTCGAACCGGAGAGGTTCCGGCTTCCCCTGCCGGTCACGACCTCTGGACTGCTGCCCTGAGATTCACGAAACCCCTCAATACGAGACACGGTAGTCTGTCCCCGCAGGGCCATCCACAACTTCCATCAGGCCTGATCGGAAGCGGACCTCAGTTGCCAGCCCGAATCCGCACCTGCAACAGGAAGTTGATCAGCAGATTTTCGATAGTCGCCTCGTTGTCGGAACTGCTCTGCTCACCAAAATGGGAAAGGACATGGATGACGCGCCCCTTCTTGACGGTGAAAGTCACGGCGACCGCTCCTTCTCCGCACTCTTTCCGCAGATCTTCACTGTCGATCAGGACTTGCACCTTCTTCGAACGAATGTCCAACGATGGACTCTCCTTGTCGATCTTCCACTGGTGCTTGACCAGCCGAATATCGGGATCTTCAATCTCGCCGGGAGCATCCAGGTCGCTGTTGCCGACTCCGGTTTTTCCCCGATCTCCATCGACGTCTCCAGGATCGTCTTCCGAGGAGGGGTCGTACTCCGCGTCTTCGTCGTCGTCTTCATCGTCGAGTCCGTAGGCTCTCCTGCGCAAGGCATCCATATCGACGGGAGGAACGAAAACGCCCCTCAGCAATGGGTGGGAAGTCATTCCCTTTTCGGGAGAAATACCAAAGCTTCCTCCCTCCAAAGCAGTGCCGGATCGGAGAAACTTGTTGAATCCCACTTCCAGCACCTCGATCAGACACCAGTCCTCGGTAAAGAGGTAACCACCCTTTTCGACAAAACTCACAATCTTGTCGATGGCGTCCTTGTTCATTTTGAATTGAACCTCGTCATGGGCACCTTCTCCAACACACCGATGCATCCGGTTGCCGGTGTACTCGCCCGCCTTGTGATTGGGGTTCTGACAAAATTTATGGATGTGGCTGCAGTTGATAAAGACTGCCGCCACGCCCTTGAAACTGAAGGAGGATTTTTCAACCTCCCCTTTCTCGATGACGGTATGCGGAATGGAGATTCTTTCGAGGACATGCTCGATGTGATCATAGTTGGTATCGAAACCGTTCTTGGCAGTCGGTCCCTTGATGACCAAGACCTTGCCCGGGGGCAGATCTTCGAGCCCCAGAAACTGTCGGGCGCGAACCGGGTCGAGGGGTCTTGCCAAACCAGTGGTGGACTCGTGGTTTTCAGCCTCCTCGCGGATCACCTTGAGGCCGCGACTGCGCTCCCTTTCCCACCACCCTTGCCAGTTGATCAGACTGTTTCCCAGCTGCTGCATCGTCAGCGCTTCCATGGCAGAGATCAGTGATCTCTTCAATTCCGTCGGCGGCCGCTTGCCGTCTTTTTCCTTGGCGCATTCACGGGCAAGAATCGGCATCAGTACATCCACCGTTCGGCGAACCGGAATCTCTGCAGCAATATCGACAGCCATCATTTGCATATCGATGGGACAGTATTCCATCACCCGGCGAATCACCCGGTTGGCGTACTTGCTGCGGGTCTTCCGCAAGGCATTCAGGAGATCTCTGGCTATCGGCTTGGACTTGTACCGAACAACAAACTCACCCATCTCTGTAAAGGCGTCTGCCCCCTTGAATCCGGCAACGCCCTGGAGAAGAAACCAGTAAATGTCATCGGCGGTACTGCGAGAGAGACTGTTGGCAGTACTGAGAACTGCGGCGGTGGCGTTTCTGCCCGGCATGCGACCCATGGTGCGCAAGACCTCGGCCAGAGCGGATGCGTCTCCCGACATCGCCGCTTGCTGAACCAGCTTGCGCAGTTCTTTTGCAGACGGCCCTTCCTTCTCATCCCCATCTTCCAGCGCATGGGTGAAAAGTGGTGTCGTTTCTCTCGGTTCGAACTGCAGGCTTTGTGTAAAACTCTGCTGGGCATCCAAAGGCGCACAAACAGCGCCCACAAAAAACCACAGGCCAAGAAAAATCGATGCAGTGAGAAAACTTCGTGAAGAGAAGGGCATCTTCATTCCATTCCTATCGACACTGCCTGAGCAGCGTCCGCGATTGTCGAGAAGGTCCTGGAAGAATGGGTCAGAATGGGACGAGCTGATCCACAATGCACTCACTTGCGCACTCTTCCGTGAGACCAATCCATTCTAGCGAATGAAATCGGAGACGGCAGTACCTAGTCGGCAACTCGGGCGAGCCGCTGAACGGGTCAAGACAAGACGCTGTTTCTGGGATCAGGGACTTTCAGCGAGCAGTCTCAGGGCTACCTGTGAAATGACGGAATCATCCCTGAATGTCGGATCGAGCTTGTACCAGGCAAGGTTTCCGTTGCGATCCACTGCAACCATCGTCGCTCCACCCACAGGACAGTTGTACTGTCCAAAGTTGGGTGATCCGTCCTCCAGATCGAGGCCGGCGGGGAACGCCAGCCCCATGCGAGCACACTGCCCCGTCAATTTGTCCAACTGCTCCTGCGCAGGAGCCTTGCCCTTGCTCGAAGCAATCCAGGCCACCCGCAGCCCGTCATTCCCGTGGGTCATATAAAGTTTCTGAAGATTCTCCAGAGTCTCGAAGTAGCGCGGATTTTCATACGGTGCAAAAAGCATCAGCAAGACGTTCCCTTGCTCTTGGGCCGGATCAAAATTGACACCACCCATCCAGTTTTCTCCCAGTGAAATTGGTGGAGTCGGTTTTCCTGCGAATCGAAGCAGACTTTCGAGAACCCTTTCGGTTCTCTTGGCATAAATCTGTCCGACCTGGGAAGCGGTCTGTGCATTGATCAGCTCTGTGAGGATTTCCATCTCACGGGTAAAACTGGCGGACGCCGATTTGTAGTTCCCCAGAGCAAACTCCAGGAAACCGATGGCGAAATTCACCTCTTCGTAATAGCGCTGGAAATCCTTGCGACAACGGTCACTGATCTCGACCGTCTTGTCACCGAACACCAGAGGGTCTCCCCTGTGGGCGTTCTCGATGATGCCTTCGATGGACTTCCACCAGCGCAGACAGTCGACGAGACGCCCCGCCTCCTGCAGTGCTTTCGCTTTCAATCGCAAGACGTGGGGAAGAAGGTCGGAATCGGTGTGCTTCTCCAGAAATTTATCTGCAGTCGCGGCGGCACCCTTGTGATCACGATCTCGGATCTGGGCATTCAGCAATGCAGTCAAGACCACGTCGAGATCCTCAGCGTCCGGGCAACCATCAAGAATCCGCTTGTACTCATTGATGCAACGGGGGTACTGCTGGCCATGCCAATAGGCATCCGCTTTCAGGCGAATCAACTCACAGGGCGGACCGTCCTCAGCCTGAACCTTGGCCAGTTCACCGTCGAGGAGCTCGTGGATCCGATCGAAGTAACCTTGCTTCAGGGCTGCGGTCCATGCGGCCGGAGCATCCTGACCATTTCGTTCCTTGTAGAGCCTGCCGCTGTCGATGAAGTGACGATTGCAGTTCATCAGGTAGATACGACACACCGCAGGAGTCACCTTTGAAATACTTTTTCCCGAAGGATAATTGCGGAAGTAGTTTTCACCCCGCAACAGAATTTCATCGGTGAGTTTCTGGATTTCGCCGATCGTCATCCCTTTGGGTTCCCGCACGTCTTCGGGCATGCGAGAGACCGCATCGAGAATCCACTGAGATTCCTTTTCTTCCTGTAGACGACGCGTCAACTCATCCTTGACGTCTGATCCATCCTGGCTGGCATTCCAACCCAGTGCGGCTGCACCCTGTTGACCGATGTAGAGATGGATTCCCGCAGTCCCCATAAACAGGAAAAGACCCAGAAGGGTTCGCAGAAAAAATCGGGTGCGGCTCTGGTGGCTCTCCCAGGATCGATGGCTCATCGGTTCGGCAACCTCTCTGGTCATGATCAGCGAAACGGTTCGAAGGGCGTCAAAGGTCCAAAAACCTCTCAAGAGCCCCAACAGGAGAATATCCAGATTTGAAAAAAAGTGCCAATCACCCTCCCAGTACCGGCAAGGGTGACCTGTTCGGAAGGAATATTCCCGGACCATAAGCAGTACAGGAGAGGGTTTGCCTACTGGGGAAACACCTGAAGATCAATCTCGACATCCTCGGGGGCCATGAGTTGGACCGACACGGGTGCTCCATTCGACAGTTGTCGAATCCCCAAGCCGGATGATGCTCCCCCGTCACCAGCAGGGATACCAATGGCGAATTCACCGGTCGGGAAGGGACCAAAACGGAAGAATCCCTCCCGGTTCGTCGACAGTGTCCCCTCGTACTCCCTGCCCGTTTCATCGACACCGGTACAGATCAGTGGCTGACGGGCGGCGACTTCTCCAGCGGCCAAGTAAACCGTTCCAGAGATGTAGCCTCCACGAATCAACACATATCGCTGCACTTCAGATCTCGTTGAGATCCCCACATCCACCAGTTCACGCTTTGGCAGGTACCCAAATTTCGAGAGACGCAATCGGTGAGGGCCCTCTTCCAGACCACCGATGGACAACTCGCCATTGGAATCGGTATCCAACCGCCTCGATGTCGGCAGGCTGACCCACTCCCCCCGATTTCGTTGTCGATCCTTGCGAACATCCGGTCTCACCCGAACTCCATCGAGAGGAAGGCCGTTTTCATTGGTGACCTGAAGATAGATCCGCTCCCCTCTTTGAAGAGGGAATTCCACCACTTCCGGAACGGTGGGAACGGACAAGATCTTTTCCAATGGAAGGTGATCTGAAGAAGTAATCTGGACCTTGTAGAATCCTGGACGCAAATCGGGCGAAACGAAAACGCCTTCTTCATCCGACCTTCGGGAACGAATGCGTCGTCCTCCACGAATCGATTGTCCGGATTCATTGACGGCAGTCACCCGGACCAAGGCATTGGAGACCGGTTCACGGGAGGCGCCATCAAAGAGGTATCCCGTCAGGTCATGGGTTTTATCGACCGTGATCGTCAGGGGACTCTCACGGGGATCGACGCCTTCGACTCGCCGAAACTGATAACCATCCGCACGAACATCCACCCTGAGCGCTCCAGCAGCCAGGGACTCCACCCGAAACTCTCCACGGGAATCGGTCACACCCTGACGTTCCGTTCTGGAAACGTCGCGGATAGAAACAACCGCTCCGGCAACCGGAATCCCCTCGCACAAAACCCATCCGGAAAAGGAAATCGGCGAATCCAGCGACACCTCGACCCGGTGCTCACCATCCTTCATGAGCTCTATCCCGGTCAGAGCAGATCCAAATCCGGACTTGGTGACTTTGATGGAAAGGTCAGAATCCCCGAGCCCGGAAAAGCGGCATTCTCCGCGCTCATCCGTCACCCCCACCTTGCGGACAAAATTCCAGCCACGATTTCGGGACAACTCGACGGTCGCTCCCTGAACCGGTTCCCCCGCACTGGTAACCACCACCTCAAGGCTGGCCCCCTTCGTCAATACGACATCGACCGGGATACTGCGTCCCGCTTCACCGGCAGGGATTTCTATCGGCTCGGAAGCAGTGAAATCCGGATGATCTGCCGCCAAAGTCCAGCTTCGACTGGAGACGGGCAGGTGGAACTCATAAAAGCCCTCACTGTCAGAGAAACTCTGTCGCTTCATATTGCCTGTGGGATCCCACTCGGGGCGTTCTCCCGAAGTGAATTCCAAAGCCACGCCTGCCAGAGGTGTACCATCCGGTGCCCGAGTGATTCCGAAAATTCGAGAAGCCGGGGACAATACCAGATCGCCCACTTTCCCCAGTCCCTGATGAAGATCGAGGACCAGCTTTTCGTGTACAGGAGGAAAAGCGAAGAGCACCAGAGGGGTTTCCGAATCGGAGACCACCTCAGAGCAAACGGAAAAGGTCCCGTCGAGCCCCGAGACAGCGCTCGAGTACTGGCCCCGAACCTCGGATCGGGCCCTGTCGGAGACTTGCACTTTCACACCGGGGACAGGGGTACCCTGAGAATCGACAAATCGACCGGAAACCACTCCCCCATCCTCGACCACGATGACGAGGGGTTCCGCATCGACGGGTGTTTCAGTCGATGAACGAAGAACACATGGGCTCTCCACGAGGACTCGGTAGGTTCGGGGGTCGAGAGTGTCGAACTCGAACCGCCCCTCCGGGTCGGTAGGGACAGCAGGGCCACGATCGGGTCTCAACCGAACGTCCACGCCGACAACAGGATCACCGAGACGGTTCACAACCTTTCCGGAAATCCGGTGGCCTTTCAGGAGCAGCACCTCTTCGAAAAGTTCCTGTGCCGGGTTGACGATCAGGTCGTCGAGGCTGCGGGTTTGGTAACCGGATAGCCCGACCTTCATTTCGTAGGTTCCCGGTTTGAGATCGGTAAAGGTGAAGGTGCCATCCTCGGCGGAAACTCCCTCTGCACCGGGAACAAAGTATTCGGTATTGATATTTCCATCGTAGGACAACTCAATTTCGGCACCGGCAACAACCTGATCGTCGTATCCCATGACGATTCCCGAGACGGTTCCCCCCTGGATCAACTCGACCCTTTGAAGACGGGAGTCTTCCCGGGCGGTATGGGATTCACCGGTTCCCAACCCATCCTTGCGGGCAAAGATCAGATAGGGGATTTCAGGCAGAACCGGGAACGAGACGAGACCCTTGGAATCGGTTCTGGCAGAAACGAAGGGATCATTAAGCAGATAAAGCCAGACTTCTTCCACTGGAAGGTTCAGGCTGTCTGGAAGAGCGGCCCGATCGACGATTTCACCGCGAAGACCCACCCAGGCCTCCGCTACCCCACGGCCGTCACTCAGTACCTGAACCGTCACCGATCGGGTCGGTTGAAGAGGGATTTCACATTCAGATTCCCAACCGGTCCGATCTCCCAGGACTGATCGTTCAGTAGCAGGGCTCCAGATCGAATCAGGTCCGGCGGCACAAACCAGATAGGAGCCGGCAGCCAATCCTTCGAAGCGAAAGGATCCATCACTCTCACAGGGTCTTCGGTCGATCTCGGAGATGATCCCCCGCAGTTCGCGGATCAAGGGGAGATCATCCTGTAATCCAAAGTCTCCTTCGAGAGTCACCAGTTGTGTGGCATCGATGCGGGCCTGATCGGCAAGGCGACCGGGCCAATCGAATCGAACCAGTTTCACCATCAGATCATCGGGAAGGGTTGAATCCCCGCCGGAGAACACGATGCCGGCGATGACTCCCCGGCCTGCTGCGGAGATTTCGGGGAGCTCAGGGCCCCTTTCCCGATCCACGGTGATTTCCGGCAGCACTTCCACGTCCACCGGAGTCTCCGGCAGTACCGTTGGGGCATCGGGAAGGACAGGGGATTCCGGGTCACCCAAGATCATGAGTGCACCGACGATCAGGAAGACCACCAAAGCCAGGGCTGTCAGCAAGACACGAGGTTGCACTCTTTCACTCCCGACTTTCCCTGAGGGGTCTCTGTCACGGAAACCCCATTGTCCACTGAAGGACGAATGACCCGAAGGTGCAGTTCCAACCACCCCTCACGTGAACATCATCGTAAAAGTTCGGGTCTTCGAATGCGACCCTTCTTCAACTCCCTCGGCCACAATGTGGAGGCAGTATTGGCAATTCCAGATGGCGATTACCCTGGAAACAGTCTCCCTTATAAAGACCACTTTCATTTTGCGCCGGTCCTATGGCCTGCCCTCTTTCTCTGGCTGGGAACCCTGTCCTCGGCGATATGGCGTCAGTGGCTTCCTGATCAGACTCTTCCCGCGCTCTGGATTGCGTGCAGCTTTGCTGCGATGGGTCTTCTGCATCGGGATCTCTCCGGTTTGCTCCTGCAGACCATCGTCCCTTTCTTTCTCGGAATCCACATCGCTCCACTCCCCTGGCAACCGGTGGACCTCCCCTCAGCTCCAGTCCGCATCAGCGGCGAAGTGATTTCTCCTCCCCGATTTGTTCGCACCCGATCCGGCTCCCCGAACACTGCACAAGTACGAATGAAATTGGATCAGTTGATCGGAGCGACCGGCCCGTTGCATGGACATTTGATCATCGAATCTCCTGCGGACCTGCTCCATGTCGGCCGGGGATCCAGGATCGAGGTTCAATTGAATGAAGGAGAGGGGGTTCTTCGTAAGGTTTCCCGTTACGGTGGAGTCCATTCCGATGCCAATGAAAATCTGCTCGGCATCTTTGATCTTCTTCGGCAAGACCTCTCCCGGCGCTGGCAACCGATTGCCCATGGCTGGGCTTCGGCACTGGTGTTGGGGGAACGAAAGTTGCTCCCTCCGGAAATCATCGATACCTATCGGGAGACCGGGCTCGCCCATCTGCTGGCCATCAGTGGTTTGCACGTCGGGCTCCTCCTGGGAATCCTCAACAGCCTGGCGCGCAGATTACCTGGAAGAATCCGAAAAGTATGGACTCTCATCATCCCGCTGATTCTGATTCTGCAAACACTTCTCTCGGGAGCAGACGCACCCGCCATCCGAGCGACAACCACAGCCATCCTGGTCGGCTGGGGATTTCATGCCGGCAGGGTCCTGTCACCGATCCACACTCTTTCCATCTGCATGGCGGTCTGGTGCATGACGGGAAAAGCTCCCCCTGATCCGGGGGCCACAATTTCACTCTCCGCCATTCTGGGATTGATGCTGCAAAAGCAGCGGGACAATCCTCTGGACGAAATGGGACTGAGCAGGAGACCGATAAAATCAGGCTGGACCCCGCCAATTCGAAGCGGTTATGCAGCGTTTTGCGGCGCTCATGCGGCACTGGTCTGGTGGTCACCGCTGATCTGCTTTTGGGGTCCGCTGCTGACACTGCTGATTTTGCCCTGGGTCATGGGAGTCCTTCTTGTCGCCGTCGTCTCGCTCATGCTGTTGCCATGGATTCCTCTGGAAGCCTGGAGTTCATTCTGGGATTTCCTCGAAGTCGGATTGATCCATCTCCCTGAAGCGTTTGACCGGCTTCCCGGTACCCCCTTTGTCCTGCCCCCCCTGAGTCCCTTCAGTTGGACATTGATTTTCACTGTGATACTCCTGTTTTTGACCTCCAGAGTCCGCTCGGTTCCGTTTGCCATCCCCGCTATCTCGATTGCCCTGATCACCTCCCTGTGGATTCCCCTGTTCCTTCAGGAAACACGTCTCCATGTGGAGTTGTTCTCCAGGGGCCGGGGTCAGGCTCTCTTCATCGCAGCTGGAAGGACCCGACTCCTTTTCGACGCCGGTGACACTTCCACCCACGACGGTGGTTACTCCCGCATACACCATCGATTGTGGAACATGGGAGTCAGACAGATCGATGCATTGTTCCTTTCCCACCCCCATCTCGACCATCAGGGTGCAGTTCCCGGGTTGATTCAGCAGGGGGTCCTCAAACGAATTGTGGTTACCGGATCCTATGACTGCTTTGCCACCGGTCGGAGCGTGTTGAAACTCGCCCACAGATACCAGATTCCGGTGACACGTCTGCAACGCGGCCAGATATGGAAACTGGGAGAATTCCGAATCACCGTGATTTCAGATGGGATCCCCCAGCATTTGGGTCCGACTGCCAACGATCTGTCTCCCTTGTTGCTGATTGAAGGAGCAGGGAAGGCTCTCCTCACCACTGGAGACGCAACCGCTCCTGTTCTCGCTTCAACTCCCATATTGGGTCCACTGGATCACGCCCTGCTTCCTCACCATGGTGCCCCCACTGAAGGAGTCGCTTCATGGTTAGGCCCCTTGCAACCAGCCCACCTTTGGGTCGCTCGCAAAGCACCGATTCCGCGTCAAACAAAGTTTCAACTGAATCAATACTCCGACTATCGGATTCTCTTTCATGGGGCAGTCCTGAAAGAAAACACCGGATTCCCAACAGAGAAGGACATACCGTTCATGAACACCCGCCTGTTCGTGATCTTTCAAATGCCTTCCAGCGCTTACAGGAAAGCGAAAGGGTCCCCCTGAATTAAAAGAAGCGAGGACCCCTCGGGAGAGGAGCCCTCGCGTGACACGGACAAAATCCGTGAGGAGGTGTGTCAGAAGGAAATCAGTTGGAAGTATCGGCCTGCGCCAAATTTCTTCCGTCGGTCGAAACCGCCTGAATATTGTCGATCTCGAGGCGGAAGGGGCCGGCCTTCTTGTCGTAAATGTAGAAGTCGATGCCGCGCACCTGATCGGGAGTGATCGTTCCCGGCAACTTCTGTCCGAAGAAGTGACGCTCCATTTCATCGATCTTGATCGTGACGGTCTTCCACTCACCCGCAATGGTGTCAAAGCGAGTCCAGAAGGAGTCTCCTCCGGAGCCACTGGAGCCGCGGGTTCCAAAGATGTAGGTGCGACCATCTCCTTTGACCCGGAACTGGATCGAATCGGCACCGTCCATGGCACCACGGGGAAGAGCACACCGCATCGAAGAGAAACCACCGTTGTTTCTCAGGGAAGTCTCACCCTCAAAGACCAGGGTCGCTCCCTTGCCACCGTGGCTGATCTTTCCGGTGGATAGACCGCCCATGACGCCGTCCAGCACCGTTCTCCAGCCGCGAACCTCGTTCGAATCCTGGAAACTGAAGATCATGTTGCCCACTTCCAGATCACTGGCCTGCTCCTTGGCCGCTTCACTGCTCCCGGAGACCTTTTCAGAAGAAGAGATGGCCATGTCACCGCGCAGGACGGCGTCGATGATGCCCCGGAGCTCCCAGGCCAGTTCACGACTGTCGGACATCTTGTCCGCTTCCATCTTGCGGCCCTTGATCACCTGACGCTCTTCCTCGGTCAAGCCGAAGCCTCCACCGAGAACCAGTGCTTCCAAAGCCGTGGTATAGACTGCACAACAAGCGGCAGGATCGCCGTCATTGAAGAGCGGAACCCCACGGCTGATGGCACTCATCAGGTAAGTCTCCAGGGGATTCTCCTGAACCGGTGGTAACAACACCCGGTCGATGACGTGAATCACACCATTGCTGGCCAGAAGGTCGACCGCATCGACGGCGGCGTCACCGATAATCACGCGGCCACGAATGACATTGACGTCAAGGGTGGTCCCTGCGAGGGTCTCGACCTCATCGACATTGACGACCTGATCCGCTGTCACCTTTCCGGCGACAACATGGTGCAGGAGAATTCGCTGAAGTTGGGGACGCCCGCGATCGGTGAGAAGAAACTTCAGAGTGTCCGCATCCACTTTGGCAAAAGCCTCATCGGTCGGTGCGAAGACGGTCAAAGGGCCTTCGCCAGCCAGAGCGTCGACAAGACCGGCGGCCTGAACGGCTGCCACGAGGGTCTTGAAGTTGTCAGCCCCAACCGCCAAATCGACGATGGTGTCACCGGCATCGGCCTTTGAGCTTGAAAACAGGCCCAAAAAGCCGCAAAGGGTCAGAATCAGGAACGACTTACTCATGGTTTTTCTTTCCGTGTTGGAGATAAACCTCTTCTACTCCAGATTCCGGCAATTGAAATCGTTCAAATCGTTCAAATCGTTCAACCCATCTCATAAATAGGGACCCGCAGGGCTTCTTTTGCAGACTTGCCCCTTTCCCAACTTGCCCCCTTGGGCGCTTCCCTCAATCATGGCGCTGTTCCCGGTGAAAGGACCCCATTGAGCGATCCGCATCCCGAGCCTCCGTTGCACTCACCGACCGACCGCAATTTTTTCACCCTGAGCTGGCAAGGGGATGTCGACGGTTCCCTTCTTCTGCTCGATCAAACCCGACTCCCCCATGAAGAAACCATTCTCGATCTTCAATCTCCGGATGAGGTTATCGACTGTATCGTTCGCCTCGCAGTCCGTGGTGCTCCCGCGATCGGAGTTGCAGGTGCCTACGCCCTCTGCCTCGCCACCCGCGGGATGACGGATCGGGAAGAGATTCTCGAACGCTTGCATGAAGTGGCCCCCCGAGTCAGGGATTGCCGCCCCACCGCCGTCAATCTCGAAACGATGGTCAAACGAATGATGCACTCTCTTGCTATGACTGACGTCAATACGGCCAGCGGGCTCGACATTCGCAACCACTTGCTCCATTTGGCCCAGACCATCGATCAGGAAGATCAGGACTTTTGTGATCGAATCGGACAGTCGGGAGCAGAAGTTGTTCCCGAAGGTGGAACGATCATCACCCATTGCAATGCCGGTGCCCTGGCCACTGCCGGTTCGGGAACCGCGCTTTCTGTGCTTTATGCCGCTTGGGAATCCGGACGAAGATTCAGCGTTCTCGCCGATGAAACCCGACCTCTGCTTCAGGGATCCCGCATCACTGCATGGGAACTGCAAAAGAAGGGGATTCCTGTGGAAGTGATCTGCGACGGTGCTGCCGGCAGTTACTTCCAAAGGGGGAAGGTCGACATGGTCATCACCGGAGCCGATCGAATCGCCGCCAATGGCGATGCAGCCAACAAGATCGGGACATACATGCTGGCAACCCTCGCCGCAGCACATGCTGTTCCCTTCTATATCGCTGCTCCTTCCAGCACCTTCGATTTTCAGACGGAAAGTGGTCAACTCATCCCCATTGAAGAACGGGATGAAAAGGAAATCTGGTATCCTTTGGGTGAGACTCGACCTGAAGGAAAGATCCGATACGGAAACCCCGCTTTCGATGTGACTCCAGCTCCCCTGATCAAAGGCTGGATCACCGAGGAAGGGATCCTGCAGCCCCCATTTTCAGAGATTCGCGATTGACCAGGTCTGAGAGACCCACAATCTGAAAGAGCAACAAGGAGAAACCTTGAACGAATCAGCGCCGAAGAAACCGGAGACAAAATCACCGCTTCTCGCCTTTGACGGCGACTGCAGGCTTTGTG
>JACETR010000051.1 GCA_013911165.1 Planctomycetota bacterium
CTGTGAGTCTCCGGCTGGCTCCAGAAGTGGGATTCGTGATTCAGTTTGGTCTCCCTGTCAAATCAGCCATCCTGCCTGATCAGGATTCATGCGACTCTGGGTTTTGTCACTCGGGGTTTTGTCACTCTGGGTTTTGTCACTCGGACTTTGGTCGACCGGGTTTTTTCCAACGGGGTTTGAGACACTGCGCCTGCTTTACCCCGAAGGCCAACAGGCAGGGGTTTCCTTCGGCCCGCGTCATTTGTCCAGAACTTGCCCTCCTGACTGAAGGGTACAGTTTCTGCAGTGAAACCGGGAGAGCAAAGTGGAACAAGAGAAGTTCCCCCTGATGGACCGGAGAAGGTCAAATTTCCAGTCCGGGAACCGCCTCTGGATAAGGTGGCATGAATCACCATTTGCCGTACCATCGGCGAAAGGACCACCCCAACTGCCGTGGCCGAAGAGTCTTCCGGAGGAATAAAACGTGCGCATTCATGTTGAGGGAGCCGAGGATCAAACTCTGGTAGCCAAGTTTCTTGAGGCGGACCAGGGACACCTCTTCGATGATTGGGAGGACCTGGATTCGACCGGCAGGAGAAAACTGCTGGACGATCTCTCCAGGATCGATCTCGGATTCCTGCAACAATTGGTGAGTGATCACCTCACTTCCGATCCGGAGAGCCTTCCCGTCGCAACTCCGTCACCTCCACCCATGATCCCGCTCGGCGACCCGGGTCGTGAAAAAGCCAAAAGTCTCGGACTGGAGGCACTCTCCCGTGGTGAAGTCGGCGTCATGCTGCTCGCTGGCGGTGTCGGTACCCGATTGGGTCACGCCGGGCCCAAGGGGAGCTACCCGCTGTTGCCATTGACACAGATGACCCTTTTCCAATTCTTTGCAGAGTCACTTCTGAGGAGGCAGAAAGAGGTGGGAACCGCCATCCCCTGGTGGATCATGACCAGCCCCTCCAATCATGAAGAAACCGTTCAATACTTTCGTGATCATCAATTCCACGGGCTCAACTCCTCTGATGTCATGATTTTGCCTCAGGAGGAGTTGCCGGTGATCGACCCGCGCAGGGGAAAAATCCTTCGCAAGGGTCCCGGCAGAATTCTCTTCAGTCCCGACGGACACGGCGGAGCAATTCGCCTCATGCAGCGACATGCCGATCTCTTTCGGCAAAGGGGAATCCGACATGTCTACACCCATCAGGTTGACAATCCCCTGGCTCCCATCGGCGATCCGGAATTAGTCGGTCTCCATCGCATCCACGGTTCCCAGTTCAGCTCCAAAGCGGTCGCCAAAACCGATCCGGACGAGAAAGTGGGCGTCTTCTGCCAAACCGGTGAACACCTGCGGATCATTGAATACAGTGAGTTGGGTGACGAAGAACGAAATCGACGCGATGACGATGGGAAACTCTCCTTCCGCGCTGGCAATGTCGCCATGCACGTCATCGATCTGGATTTTGTTCTCGGTGACGAAGCTGAAAACACCCCCGCATTGCCGATGCCCTTTCATATGGCGAAAAAATCGGTCAAACATTGGATCGATCATGAATGGAGTGAATCAGAGACTCCGAATTCCGTGCGCTTTGAAACTTTCATTTTTGATGTCCTTCCACTCTCTGATCAGGCCATCGTTGTGGAAGCATCGCGCGATCTGGAATTTGCTCCGGTCAAGAATCGTGATGGCAACGATTCACCGGAAACTTCCCGACTTGCACTTCAAATGCTTTGGGGGGATTGGCTCGAAGCAGCAGGCTACTCCCTTGAGAGAAATGCAGATGGGTCCCCTTCCCGAACCCTGGAAATCTCCCCCAGGATTGCGGTCGACAAGGATCAATTTATCGAGGCCTTCGATTCTTTCGAAATCCCCGACGAGGGACCGATCCTGATCCAATGAGCAGATTGCCGGGCCCACTCCTGCTGATCTGGCTTTTGATGACAACCATGACGGGGTATGCCACACCGACTCAGGGCGATCTCCCTTCTCACCTGGATTCTGACAACCCGGTATTGGCTGCCCGAGCCCTGTCACAGCTGGATCAATTCGACAGAAGCCACATCCCCCTTTTGGCCCAATCGCTGGAACAATCGATCACCCCCCGAACCCGTGCCTATCTCGAATTCAAACTCGATTCCCTGCTGCGTTCAATTCTGGAAGAAGTGGATCAATCGATTCTCGAAATGGAAGAGTTGCGAGTCCGATCTGCCGCGGATCCCGCCAATGCTGAAGTGGCACTGGAGAGAAAAGAACTGCGAAAGAAGTTCTCTGCACTTCTGGAAACGGCGCGCTCCGGAAAAGGATTTCTGGCGGCCAGTATCGCCCGTCATGTGGAGTGGAATTCCCTTCGATCTCCACTTCTTCTCAGGAGCTATGACAGAATCCTTGACGAAATCCTGCAAAGGTGGCTCACAGATCATCCGCAGTTTGAAACGAAAGAACTTTCGGAACATGAACTGCGATGGCTCTCATCACTTCCCAGTTGGACCCGATCCGCATTCAGTGACCCGTTCCGTGTGAGTCTGCAAGCAAAAGCCTGTCAGCAAGCTTGGACAAACCTGTCGCGATTCGATCCGATTCTGGAGCAAAGAGGGCGTCGGTACTTTCTCGATATGGGTCCCGGGGCTGTGGAATTCTTGCGCCTAAAATCTGCGGCATCCGATTCTTCCCTTTTACCGGGGGACCTCGACCTGATCAGGGAGTGGGAGACAAGAACTCTCCTCAGACTTCCAGAGAAGTGGGATGGACATCACGCCATCACTCTTGGGGATTGGAAAACCCTGAGTGGTGAGAAAAAACTCCAGCGGCTCTCCAGATTGATGGGAGTCATGCGCGAGGATCTTCGCCCGACACTTCATTACGTCGCCACACAGGATGCCGATCCTGTCTTGCGAAGACGGTGTGCCGAGCTGCTCTCTCTCCTGGGTGACTCCAGAGGGGCGAGAATCTTGCTGCTGGAACGCAGATACGGAGCCAATCGCCTCGAAGTTGCCAGCCGCGATGCCATGATCAGGGCGGCTTACCAACTTCGCGATTCGGGCGACCTCCCCGGGGCAAGACTGATTCTCGAAGATCTCAATGACCGACTCCCCCATGACGCGGCGGCCCGGCATGCTCTCGGACTGGTTCTTCTCCGTCAAAGAGAGTTACCGGAAGCCATTCTTCAATTCCGCAAGTCGCTGGAACTCGATCCGTCACGGGAAACGGCACACTACAATTTGGCTTGTGCCCTGGCATTGTCAGGCATGCCCGAGGAAGCCATCGCCAGCTTGGCTGAGGCCATCAACATGGGCTACGACCGTTTTTCCCACGCAGTCGAGGACCCGGACCTCAAGTCCCTTCACGACCAACCCGAATTCTGGGATCTGATCCCCTGAGCCGGAACTCTGAAACAGCAATCTCCAGGCGAACTGCTGTGCCAGTGATGGAAACGGCCCATTGAACTGAAATCACGAAAAACGGGTCCACACAGATCAAGTGGAACCTGAAGGCAAGGTGAAAAGACAGGATCAACAGAAGTGAAATAAGGTAGGAAAGTTGGAGGCGGCACCCGGATTCGAACCGGGGATGCGGGTTTTGCAAACCCGTGCCTTACCACTTGGCGATGCCGCCCCTGTCAACTCTCTCTTCTGATCCTAGGGATCATGGCGTTCTTCGTCAACGCCGGTCGCCAAGTTCCCCCCATTTCGCAGGGCTCCCAATCGAGCGATGGCCGCATTCACCTTGGGTTGAGCGTTACCCGACGGTGGTTTTCGCTCCTCCAGTGAAGTGGGAATTTCTTGCCGATCTTTATCGGATTTCTCAGTCTCGCCAGCCCCACCTTTGGTGGAAACAGGATTTCTCATGGCTTTCAGGCGATCGAGGGCTGATTGGATCCCTGAAGATCCACCTCCCTGATCGGAAGCAACACTGACCGTCTCTTCCCGGGAGGAGTCAGAACAGGAAGAGTCATCCGATTCCACTGCGGGAGTGCCGGACACTTGTGGCTCACCGTGGATGTTTTTCAGTTTTTCTGTAATCCCCCCGATACTGGAGCGAACCACAGTGGCCCTGGTTGAGGGTGCAGGAGGTGCGGCTGCCGGCTTCATACTGGAAAGTTGTTGCCTGAGACCGCTGTCCATCTCGGCATGCTCCAACAAAAGTTTGCGCAGGTAGTCTCCATCGGTCAGAACCGATTCAGCGAAACTGTTCAGCGTCTTCTCAGTCAGGGGCTGTTGCTGGCAAACCAGATTCAGAAGAGGGTTTCGCCAACCGAATTCCGTGGTGAACGATTCCACTTCAGGAACAGGCAGCATCTCCCCGTCTGCGACTCCTCTCAGGCTGATCCGGCGGTACCATTCCGCTTTCTCTTCCTCTGAGAAGTGCTCTGACGAAATCAGGTTTTTCAGGAATACAGGATGACTCGGATCCGTATCCAGGCCCTTGCGGGCAATGTCCAAACGCTGCTCGCGGGTCAGTTCCAGCTGTCTCAATGCAAATTCAATGGCAGCAAGGACTTCTGAGTCCCTGCCGCTCCCTGCAATTCTGCTGATCCATTGCTCAAGAAGAGAATAGTCGCTTTTGTTTTCAGTCAACCAACTCTTCACACGAAAACTGACCTGGATGTCATCGTTTTCGACATTGGCACTTTCCAACATTTGAACCAGATACCTGCGAGAGGCCTCGGCATTTCCGCGATCCGTTTCCACCTCGAAAAGGAAGTCGAGAATCTCGAATGGAACCGAGTCATAACGACTGCAGGACTGAAGGATCGCCAAGGATTCTTCACAATCATAAAGAGCGGCCTTGAGTTTTCCCTGAAACACCGACTTCAGACTGTTGCGAGCCGCTGAGACCTCTCCCTGTTGGAGTTGCATTTCTGCCAGTCTCAGAGAGACCTTTCCCGTTTCGTGACCACGTCCCAACAAATCCTTGTAGCAGGGAATCGCAGCGAATGGATCGGAACCGGTTCGCAAGCATTCCGCCTGACGCCAGATGGCCTTCAGTTCCATTTCCTCATCGCCGAGAGCTCTGGCCGCTTCGGCGTGCCATTCGTGCAACCGGACATCCGGCTGACGCACTCCGACTCCGGATACCAACTCTGCGATCTCACCCCAACGCCCACTCCCCTTGAGAGAGGAGGCCAACTTGAGGCATACCGCAAGGTCGTCCCCCGGCTCCTTGATCCAGAATTGAACCGCTCGATCGATGGCTTCTTCATCGGTTGGATCGAGGCAAACCAATTCGGTCCACGCCTGACGAGCAGCTTCAAAACGCAGTTGTTCTGTCGATTTGCGGGCATGCTGGCGCAGTCTGAACAACGCCTCCTGGCGGCGATCACTTCGAGCACAAATTTCACCGATACGGCCACAGAGATCAAAATCATCGAGGCCTTTTTCTTCCGCTCTCCGCCAATGGCGAAGGGCCTCCTCGGCGTTTCCGGCCTCCAATTTTCCTTCTCCCAGCTGAAATAGCTGGATGGCACTGAGGGTCTGGAGGTGCCCCATCTCCATGAGTTCGAGGGCACGATCGAGAGCTCGCCATGGATCTGGCCGGTGACGAGTCAGCTCGAACAGGTCTTTCTGGCCATCCGCCGCTTCGAGAAGCGATCGCACTTCCGCGGAGGTCTCCACATGTTGAACCAGTGCAAAAGCGGAAGGACCGGCAGCCATGACTTCACGCAGAAGCGGGAGTTCCCCGATCAGGTTCCAACTCCCGTGTTGCCTCGCACTGCGCAACAGTGCCTGTTGGCAACTCAATCCCACTTCAACTCGACCGCGCATTCCAGAATCGATGGGCTCAAGGACCGGCCCCTGCCAATAACCCTCTTTCAAATTGAGAACTTCCTGCAGGTCGGATGAAATTTCTGCTGCAATACTTTCCGCAGCTCTTACCGCATCAACGATTCCAACTTCAAGACAGAGAACCCCCGGACAACGATGCTTTTCCAGACCCCGTTGTTCCAGTCGCTCAAGATCCCTTTTTTTCAAAAGAGTCTCTTTGAGCAATGCACGGTGGAGCAGGGATCTGTGGCCGGGTCGCTCAAGGTCAACAAGGAGATCGTCCCGAATTTCAATACCGAGAACGGGGTTCTCCATAGAGGTCGAATGGAGGAACCAGACTCCTTCTCCATGAACCTCGATGGCACGAATGAGCGCACGCGCAGCATCCCCCTCGTGAGAGGTGATCGGCACCTTGTGAACAGATGTGGAATCTTGAAAATTCGTGCTTGGGGATGGGCGCATCGGTATGACCTGTGATTCCCCGGGGTGGAACGCGGGGCCCTTCAGGTAAGATTAACATCCCCTGCCAAAATCCCGGCAAACCACCCGATTCGTTGATTCAGGGGGGCGACCGGGATACCCGGGGCCTCAATGGGGTCAACGGGCAATATTTCCCTGAATTCGGGTCCCAAACCCTCTGGTTTACGGATATTCCTTCAAATAGGTCGTCAGATTCTCCAGGGAGATACAGGCTCAAATCCCTTCAAATCAGGGCAATTTGCCCGAATCTGAACCGCTCTAAACTGCCCTAAAGGGCGCAAGTTTCAGCGATCAGGGCTTCGGGACTCAGAACTCTGTAAAACCGGTCGCCTTCAGGGCCATGATTGGACCCCTAATGTATCCCCCCGGTGCCTCTGGAGCCCTATAATCAGGAAGCCGATGGATTTTCTGTCGGTGAAAATGTGTCCTCTGCCGTTCTTGGGAAGCGCTGTATTGCGTCAAGATCGGTAGCGGCTGACTTCCGGGGCAAGAATGAGGGGCCTTCGGAGTCAACGATTTATAGAACTGCCCGGGGGGGTAGTTCGCTGCTCACACAACCGATTGCCGATTGCGGCCTGACTTCTGTTTCGTCCCCCGTCATGGAGGAATCGATCAGGGAGCAACGGTAACTTGCAAAGCTATCTCTCAATGGGAGATACGATTTTGCTGATCGGGAATGAGAGCTTATTCCTTGGGAAGGGAGTGTCCCCAACATGCGCACTTTGCCGCTTTTCTCCATTACGTTTGCAGCGTTGATGCTGTTGCCAGGAGCCTTTAACAGCAATCCTGTCTTCGGTCAGCCGGACTGGGTGCAGTTCACCAATGAAACTGCCACACGCATTTCGGCCAATGCCCAGATCTCCACCTCAGACCCTGAGGAAAAAGACTACATTTGGGGTGACGTCGACAACGATGGAGACATCGATCTGATCTGCGTACGCAAACAGCCCTTCACCAGTGGTGGTGTCGGCGCGTTCAAGACCAACGTTCTTTTCATGAATGAGAATGGTGTTCTTGTCGACAGAACCAGTCTTTATGCCAGTGCTTCGGATGTGCCCGGAGACAATGGCTTCCTGACTCCCACCAATGACCGTGATGTCATGCTGGGTGATTTCAACAATGACGGTTGGCTCGATATGGTGACCGTTATCACCCTTGCAGATGGCCAGCCCAAGCACATTTCCTACCCTCGAATCTACATGAACCTGGGTCTCGTAGGAGGCACATGGGGTGGATTCCGCCACGAGGATGCAAGAATGGAACAGTTCGAGGGCAATGCCTCCAACGGCTTCCCTCACGCTCCACGATTCTGCTCCGCGGACATCGGTGACATCGACGAGGATGGCGATCTCGACATCTACCTCGGTGACTATGACAGCGGAGGGGCACAAACCCTCGACTTCAACGACCGCCTGCTTCTCAATGATGGCAACGGCTTCTTTACCGACGGAACAGCCACGGTCTTCAGCGGCAGCATCGTCGTTGGAGGAAGTCCGTTCCCATTCCAGCAGTCTGCCTTCGGTATGGCTTCGGCGATTCGTGACATGAATGGTGACGGTCACCTGGACATCATCAAGGACACGGCCCTGAACCCGCCACAATACGTCGGCGTGGCTTACAACAACAATGGTGCCGTCGGATCCTTCAGTGCACACAAGGAAAGCTTCCCGAGCATGGCCCCCTACCACATCACGGTGGGTGACCTCAACAATGACGGTGCCAACGACATCGTGGTCACCGACGATGGTGCGGATTCTTACCTTTTGAACAACGGCAATGACGCCAGTGGGCTCGCCAACTTCAATCGTTTCCTTTACGACTATGCCGGTGGTACCGGTGCAGGTGGCGACGATGGCTTTGGCGGTAACTCGGTGATCGCCGACCTCGACAATGACGGCTGGAACGATGTGATCATCACTGACGTTGACGTCGACATCGCCGGCTGCAACCGTCGCATGCACATCTACCACAATCTGGGAGATGCCCCCAGCGTGACCCTCCGTCAGGAAAACGACGGTGCTCTTTGGCGCCCCAATGGAGTCCATGACGTCGCAGTCTTCGACATCAACGGTGATGGCTGGCTCGACATGGTCATCGGTACCTGCACTGGCACCGAGGTGTGGATGAATGAAGCACCGATCGGACTCAACATCGTCACCTCCCCCAGCAACCCCAGCTCTGTCCCGTGTACGGATACCGTGCCGGTCGGAGTCAGTGTTGAGGCATTTGGCGGAGGAATCCTCGATCAGGCCACCGTCCGATTGCACACCTCTGCAGACGGCGGCGCCTTTGTGGAAACTGCGATGACCTCTACCGGAGGACTCAACTACGAAGGCGTGCTGGACGGCAATACCGCCACCTCCACCATTTCGTGGTTCGTCAGTGCTTCGCTGACCAATGGCGTCACCGAGACGACCGCCACAACCACTCTGCAGGTGGCGGACAACCTCAGCCAGATTGTCGACGACTTTGAAACCGGGCTTGTCGGTGGTTGGAGTGTCGTCACCGATGCTTCCGTGACCGCAGGTGCATGGGAACTGGCCAATCCGAATGGAACAGTCAGTGGCGGAATCCAGTCCCAGCCCGAGGATCCGGCCAGTGGCAACTTCTGCTGGATCACCGGTAACGGTGCCGTGGGAGGTGCTGCAGGCAGTGCGGACCTCGACGGTGGTCCCACTCACCTGATCAGCCCCAGCCTGAATCTCGCCGGAACGGATGCGACGATTCGCTTCAATCTTTGGTACGCCAACATTGAAACGGATCCGTCCCAACTCGACGACTTTGTCGTCTCCGTTTCCAATGACGGCGGGGCAACCTGGAACACCGCTCTGGTAGTGGGTGGCGCACTGGGTACCGGTAGTGCCTGGCAAAGCTTTGAGTTCACGGTCAGCGATATCGTGACCCCGAGTGCCAACATTCAGGTTCGATTCACTGCGTCCGATGCACCGAACAACTCCCTCTGCGAGGCTGGAGTCGACGACTTCACCATCGAAGAGGCCAGTTGTAACGGAACCGGAGCCGTCACCTTCCAAAGGGGTGATGTCAATCTGGACGGCAGCCGTGACATCAGTGATCCGGTCAATATGCTTCAGCTGTTGTTCAACTCGACACCAGTGAACTGCCAGGATGCCGCCGACGCCAATGACGATGGAAACATCGATATTGCCGACGCCGTCGCAGCCTTGAGTTTCCTGTTCGGTGGAGCCTCGCTTCCCGAGCCGATTAATTGTGGTGAGGATCCCACCGCGGACAGTCTTGACTGTGGCGTGGGTTGTCCTTAACAACCCGGTTCACCTTCATGGGTGACCCTGTTTGACGCTCCTGATCTGCAGGCCTGACTTCAGGCTTGCAGATCAGGATCAAACCTGAGCCGGGGTACTTCCAATTTTCAGAGATACCTCTGAAAATTGGAGTACCCCTTTTTTGCGGATGACGTGGTCAGAGCGGGAGTGCTGACCGATCTGCAAATCGCTTTCCCTGGAGGAAAGCGAGGCTCTCTCGCGACCCACGTGATCCTGCATTGCAGGCACATTTATGTGAGCGGCCTCGCTGAGGCCAAGGGATAGAGGGAAAGATCATGTTGAGATCCATCCACATCGCTGCCGGTCTGTTCATTTGTGTGGTTTTCGGTTGCCTGACGATGGGGACTTCGGCCCTGGCCCAGTCTCCTCAACCCAAAGCAGGCGATCCTCTTCCCTTTCTGAACAGTGACCAGTTGGAGAGATTCTTTCTGGGAAAAGAGCAGTTTCTGAGAACCTTCAGTGAAGCAGAGGGCCTCGGCCCTGGATTCAATCAGGACTCCTGTGCCTCATGCCATGCTCTTCCCATCGGGGGAACCAGTCCCATTACAGTGACCCGATTTGGTGCTGCAGACAAAGGTGCCCCTTTTGACCCTCTGGATGCAGAGGGTGGATCGCTTCTTCAGGCCAATGCCATCTCCACAGAGTGTCTCGAAATCGTCCCCGCCAATGCCACGATCATCGCGGATAGAATCACCCCCTCGATTCTCGGGGCGGGCTTGATCGAAGCGGTCGACGGAGCAGATATCATCGCGCTTCAATCCAATGGCGGAATGGTTCACTGGGTGCCGCTTCTGGAGTCGCCTGCAGCACCTCTGGCGGTCGGTCGCTTTGGTTGGAAATCCCAACTTGCCACCCTGATGTCCTTCAGTGGTGACGCCACCCTGATGGAAATGGGCATCACCAACAGTGTTCTCGCCGCCGAGAATGCTCCCAATGGCGACACGACACTGCTTCCGATCTGTGATTCTGTCGCAGATCCGGAAGAGCCGATGGATAACGGTGTCCCCTACCTGCAAAGGATCACAGACTTCCAGATGTTCCTGGCAGCTCCTCCCCAAACACCTCGGAGTGGCATGTCCGGTGAAACGATTTTCACCGACATCGGCTGTGCGACCTGTCACCACCCTGAGTTCACAACGGGAACCAGCCCGGAAGCAGGTATGTCCGGAGTCACCTTCCGTCCCTACAGTGACTTCCTGCTCCATGACATGGGGGCACTGGGAGACGGAATTGCTCAGGGTGATGCTCTGGAAACCGAAATGAAAACCCCCCCACTCTGGGGTCTCAGAATTCGAGGACAACTTCTCCATGACGGACGTGTCCTCGTTCAGGATCTCTATCAGGGAATCAACGATGCCGTCAACTGGCATTACGGCGACGCTTTCGCCTCACAACAGGCGTGGAATAATCTCGACAAGAGTGAGCAGGACAAAGTCGTCGCATTCCTGGATTCGCTGGGACGCAGGGAGTACGACACGGACGGAAACAACTTCCTCAATGAAGCAGATCTCCCAGGCTTTATCGATTGCTGGACCGGAGACGCACCGGGCAGTTTCAATGCCGACGCCCCCTGTGCACTGCACGATCTTGATCAGGATGGGGATGTCGATGCATTCGATCTTTCGGGACTTGAGCAAGTCTATGAGGCGACTCCGGAAGATTGCGACAATAACGGAACCTGGGATCTGGTTCAGATTCTGACCCAAAACGGAGATTCCAACAGCAATGGAATCCTTGACGCCTGTGAAGACCCCTTCTTCCGCAGAGGAGACGGGAACCTCGATGGCACCGTCGACATCAGCGATGCAGTCTCACTTCTGTCCGCTCTCTTTGGTGGCGTCGGATTACCCGAGTGTTTCGATTCCAGTGACTCCAATGACGATGGTGCCATCGACATTGGAGATGCGGTCTTCACGCTGTCATTCCTCTTCTCATCCGGTACTGCAATGCCTGCGCCGGGCTCTGAGACATGCGGACCAGACCCGACTGCCGATGGACTTGATTGCGGTGCTGCAGTCAGCTGTCCTTGAAGCTGGGACTTATAAAAAAAGGAGAGTGTCCTGCAGGACACTCTCCTTTTTTTGCATCTGTGAAAACAACTTCAAAAATCAAATGGCCCATTCGAGGAACAGGTAGGTTCCACCGAGGTCAATGTCCGCAGAAGTTCCTGAACCATCATCCTCAATATCAATGATCAGAGACCTGTGACCCACACCGATCAGCATTCCTGATCCCTGTCTCAAGCCTGCACGCAGGGTTGTTCCCTGATAGGTTCCGTCGATGTCACCGTAACTGATCCACAATCCGGCTACCTCGGCGTCCAGTTCCAGCCCCCAGTCACTTCCAATAGGGATCCCCACTGAAGCTCCGAGACCAATCGTCGGAACCCATTCATCGATGCTTTCAGTCACTGAAGTCTCGGTTCCTCCCACTGATCCAGAGATGGTGGAATCAAGAACCAGATGGTCGGCACCCCAAAGATACTTCAATCCCACAGGTCCCATGCCCAGGAGAGCACCTTTGTTGCGAATGGTCGTCAACTCAAGGTTGAGATCACTGGAAATGCTGCCCGCTTCAAAAATTTCTCCACCGAAGTCGAGAGTTCCGGCAAGCAGGTTGGTTCCAGAACTGGTGAAGTCGATGCTCGTCGCCTCAACAGTTCCCAATCCCAAATCACTCTCCACTGCATAGACCCAGAGGGATTCTTCCTCCCCCAATCCGAGATCTCCCTCGAGGTCGATCAGGTCACCTGCAGATCCGAGATCGGAAGCCCGAATGGCGCCACCGGGACTGGGAGACCAGTTCTCTCCCCGAAGACGCAGGGTTCCCGCACCTCCGGCTTGACAGCCGGCAAGAAAAAGAATGAGCAGGCCAGCGGCAATGCACACCGTCGACCGAAGATTTCCGAATCGGGACATGAAGTCTCCCTTCTTCCAGGAAAAGTGTGGGCGAGCCGGGAATCGAACCCGGACCCCCAAACGGGGAGGGGATTTTAAGTCCCCCGCGTCTGCCAGTTCCGCCACTCGCCCTCTCAAGGAGAATGATCCTCAAAGGGAAAAGTCGCAAGCCTTCTTGGCAATGGAAACGAATCAGGGACCAGAATCAGATCCCGGAAGTACGAAAAAAGGCGAGTTCACCCCATTTAGGGACCAAAAAGAAGTACCGGAAATTTCCGACCCATTTTGAAACAGCGGGGATCAATCTTCGTGACAGTCGCAATCAGCGAAACAATTCTTCACCTGACAATGGCAGTGACCAATGACTGGCAAATGCTGACTGGGGTGATCAGAGGTGGCAAGAACACAGCAATAGTTGGTACCCGGATAGCAATAAACGGCAAACTTGACGCCATCCCGAAGAGTGTGGATTCCTGAAAAACTTTCATACTTCAAACCCACAAGAAAAAGGGACAGATGGGAATCTGCCCCTTTGTAAAACACCTTTGGGATCTCATGTTTTCCAACCTCCAGAACCGAGACGCCCCACAGATTGAAATTTTCAAACTCGGGAACCAGTACCGCACAGTTCAGGAGATTGGATACATAACGGGATGCCTCCGCTGATGATCTGAAAAGGGACTCCGGCTTGTCATCTCCACTCATCGACTGAAGGTGGGAATTAAAAACCGGTTCGCTGATCACTTTTGCATCCAATTGGAAATTGGAAACCCCTGGATCGAAGAACCCAGGGGTCAAAAGTACAAGAATCAAGGCTGCTGTTGCAGCAAGAGGCAAAATGGTTCTTCCGGACCAACGGAACTGAGGCTGACGTGCGGATTCCACGGCCAGCATCTCTTTTACTCCCTGCTGCAAGCTTACGGGTGCATCCGGTTTCCAGGCTTTACTGCGAACCAGTTCTTTCATGTGCTGGATGCCCTTGGCGGCATCAGCGCATTGGGGACACTGGGACAAATGAAGCTGGATTTCTTCACTGGTCGGCAGATCGAGTTCCTGATCCACCCAATCGTGAAGCTTCTCCTGATAGCGGATACAATCGTTCATGAGCCCAGATTCCTGTCCGTTATCCCTTGCCGTATCCCAGTTCTGTCGCGTAACTCTCAAGACGTTCACGCAAGAATGCGCGAGCCCTGGAAATCCGAGATCGCACCGTTCCCACTGGAATGTCGAGAACTTCTGCGATCTCGTCGTAACGCAACCCTTCAAGATCACACAACAACAAAGCCCTTCGAAAATCCTCGGGCAACTCCCGGAGAAATCGATTTACTTCGTCACCGAAAAGATCCAGAAATGTCTCTTCATTTTCAATCCCATCCCGCTCAAAAACCTGAATGGAATGACGGTCATCCGCAGTGGCAACATCCGCAGCCAGTGATTGATGGACAGGCCTGCGAGCTTTCACCCGGTACCGGTCAATGAAATGGTTTTTGCAAATTCTGAAGAGCCATGATTTGGCATTACTCCCTGACCTGAAGGTCGGAAATGCCTTGAAGGCTTTCATGTAAGTATCCTGGACCAGATCTTCCGCCTGGGCCCGATTTCGTGTCAGACCCAGTGAGAAGCGAAAGACGTCGTCGAGATAGGGCATGAAGACCTCCTCGAACGAATGTCTCAGCGTTTCGCTTTTCCTGTTCATGGATCTCCCTTTCTGCGGGTCAGAAGCCTGTCCAGATACGGGGAACAGGACCTTCCTCGCCCTTCAGCCACCCCAGAGAGCCCAAAACTCTCCAGAGTCGACATCCAAGCAACGAGACCTGATATCAGGGGGTTCCGGGAAAATCCTGGCGAATTCGCCATTTCAGGACCTGAAAGTCCTGATCGCATTCTTGCCAGAGTTCTTGCCAGGGCCATGCCCCCGCATCGTAGACCTGCCACATTAGTATCGTGGGAAGGGTCCACTTTCGGACAGAATTTTGTTGCCCCATTTGAGACATCCATGACTCTTGCTCAAGTGTGAGGGAGAGTGCCACCAACTCTTCGGTATAAGTTTGCGGACTCCAACTTTTCTGCAGCTGATACAAGTACTCCCTCAGGGTCTCCTCATCCTGAATCTCCCGATCCAGCAACAGAAGGTGACTTCCCTTCCTACCCTCTACTTCTTCAAACCAGCGCCGGGCGAGCAAGTTTCCGAAGTGATTGGCAAGACTCTCATTCAGGTCTGCTCTTCCATTGAAAAAGATCGTCCGATGCACCAACTCATGAAAAATAAGTCGAACTCTCTGGGTAGCGGGAAGTGACAGCACACCGCCTGGCAACGTCTCCGGAAACCAACCCAGACTGCTGAATGCTGAAACTGGATAGACTTCGGCGATCATATCTTCAGCCAACAGCCTGTTTTTTTCCTCTTCCGCGTGCTCCAGAAATCGATACCCCTTGTAGGGGGCCATCCCCACAACGGGAAAGTCCCAATGGTGAAGCTCAAGATTCCGGGGATTGGCGGCAACCACGATGTAACTGACCGGATCACGATCCACATCGATCCTCTGGTAGGCGCCCCCCACATTGAGCCCCGCTTCTTTTGCGAAGTTGAGCAGAAGCGGCAACTCTTCCAATGCAGAACGCCATCCGGCGGGAAGTTCAGCTTCCGACAGCAACTCGCCGGGTGTTCTGGATCCCGCCATACGGGAGACCACCCCACTGGCATTGGAAGCGATCCATGAGGTTTGGCACCCCAGCATCACCAGTAGAAGAAGAACTCCGAGGCAATTCCTCAATCGGATGTTTCACCGGTAAAGAGTGGGAAAGGACGGTGAAGGAATCCGTCAAAAACTTCGGTAAACCCAAAGTATTGCTCATCGAAAACCGGCTCACCGGATGGTCCAACGCGAACATCGCCGGATTGACCGAGTGGAATCATCGATTCAATTCTCACTGGTCCCTCCGAACCCATTTCAACAACCTGGGCATAGGTGGACCTGTTCAGCCAGGGAGCACTCCAGACCAAACCCAGACTGCTTTCAGCCACATAGTCGATGGTCGCTCGGGGTTGATTCCAGGGTCTCGGTCCCAACTCTGTCAACGTGAGATCCAAAGCGAGAACTGCCAACTCAGCAGGATCTGTCGGCTTGAACCCTGCCCCACGATCTTCGAACCAATTAATTTGATTGGCCAACTGCGGCTGATTTCCCGGCAAGGCTCGCAGCAGAACATTGAACAGCAAATTTCTGTCCTGGTTATTCCAACCAAGAGTCTCGGTATTGAGTTCATCTTCAAACACCAGTTCGATCATTCTGTTGATCCAGTTTTCCTGAAGAACCCAGGCGTCTGCATTGATGGTGTTCCCGATCCAACCCTCTGGGCCACCCTCGACAAAATAGCCATCCCAACTTTCCAGGAGTTCCAGGGCAGCCAATCGATCCGGATTGAGATCCGCCTCGACCGAACTCGTGAAAAATTGATCCACAAAGAACCAGCGGTTTCCGCCCTTGTTCCCCAAATTGCAACAGTCGGTGGCACTGACTTCCAGTGCGAGATCTCGAACGAATTCATAACTGACGGGCCCATTTGCCACAGCGGCTTCCATTCGATCTTGCATCGCATGCGCCCTGTGGAATCGACCATATGCGTGACCAGGGCTCGCACCACCCGCATCACCTTCAGCGGCCTTGTTGTTCCAACCAGCGATCCAACCGCGTTCAGGGTTTTCGACCGTGATTCGCTCCTTGTAGGTCACAGGGTCAGTCCACTCCATCGAGCCATCCCCCAACTGTGGAAGGCGTGGATCTGCCCCCTCTGTCCGGACCGGATCCAGACCGCACATCCAGTAGCCCACATTGCCGCGCCGATCGGCATAGCAGACATGAAGGCTTACGCAGAAGCGGTCCATTGCATCAGCAAAATCATCCATATTGCGGGCAAGGACGTAATCGAGGTTGACGTCCACTGTCGCCAATTCCTTCTTCCAGTGGGAATACTTCCAGGCTGCCACCGGCCCCTCAAGGTTTTCGGTGCTGAGAATGATGGGCGATACGATGGGGCCGTGGACACTGCGGTAAATCGGCAAGTTCAGAAATTGGTCATTCCCCAGAGGAATCATCTCAGTGCGATGGAGAAAAATATCCTCTACTTCCTCAAGGTAGATATCCACGGTATGCGCATGAGCAACCTGACCGGACCACGCATGACGGGGAGTCCGGCCGATGATGATTCCCGGCAAACCCGCCAGAGCCATTCCGGAAACATCGATTCCAGCTCCTCGCAAAGAGCCCTCGATCACCAGACCGGGAGCCGTGAATCCCATCTGTGGTCCTGCGTAGATCATCGGCAATCCGGTATCGGTCAGATCGCCACTGATGACCCATGCGTAACTGCCCATTCTTGGAGGTGTACCAATATTCGAGATACGCTCGCGCGTCCCCTCAAAAATGTCGTGAACGCCATCTCGCAAGGCTCGAAGATTGTCCAACTGGTACTGCCCTGCCTGAGGCACAGGGAGAGAAGTTGTCTGGGGAAGGAAACCGGAGGCTCCACCAGAAGGTGGAATCATCGTCGGGGCATCCGGATCATCCAACCAACGAAGATCGTTGAACATCGCAAGACTATCCTCCGGATGACTTTCCTGAAGCTCTGCCAACAGTACTGCGTTATTCAGTTGGTGAGTTGAAAGCGCTTCCGAATCGAAATTTCTCAGCAGGGTCACCTGGAGTGCCATCATGTCAATGACGGTCCATGGAGCAGGAGAAAAACCGAACTCGACGAACTCATAGGGAAGGAGTGAGGAGTCTTGGTCGATTTCAGAGATGCGACGATTGATTCCGGCGAGATATCCCTGCACCAATTCCTGCGCTCTCTCTGAGATTCCCTGATATCCCTCAATGTACTCTTCATCTGAGTAGCCCAGAATGCGAATACTGATGTCGGTTGAGATTTGATCTGGCCCATAAATTTCAGAGAGAGTTCCTGTACAAAGACGGCGGTAGTATTCCATCTGCCACAATCGATCGACGGCGACTTCGTAACCAAAGGCCTCATACAGTTCAAAAAGTGTTCCACCCTCGATATGCCAGACTCCAAATTCATCTCGGTTAACCGTTACGTCAGAAACGTCCGGGCATACGGGATAGCTTTGGCAATCTCCGATGGCGGAGTCTCCGCAATGGGGATAGGGATGCTTGGGTGCCGCTCCATCCAATAACTGGAATTGGATAATCGACAAGGCATCCGCAAGGTCCACGCTTCCGTCCGCATTGAAGTCTCTTGCTGCAAAGCAGTCTCCACCGGGCCCTGATTGAAACAGATGCTGAAGGAGCCAAATTCCATCGGAGAGATTGACGGAGCCATCGACGTTGGCGTCTCCTCTGACGAAGGGAATATCAGCAGATTGAGCCACTGGGCCCCTCAGTCCGATCAGCGAGAACAGGATCAGAGTCAAAAGAAGTCGGATAAGTGAACATGGTTCGGCCACAGGATTCTCCTCCCGGAAAAAACTTCCGCTGTCTTCCCTATCATATCCGCTGATATCGCCAACTCGACCCCGGGGGTATCCCCTGCCCCTGCCCAACGCTATTCTGGTAGTTGGTCTGTAAGTCCTTGTTTCACGACATTTGGGCACTTTGCCAGATCTCCGAAGTTGAAGATTGGAAACCCCGTGCGCAACAAACTGCCCTCTGCATTTTCTTGCCTTCTCCTACTCCTCTGTTTCTTTCCGGTGGTTCATTCCGGTGAGCCGATCGAGGACGCGTTTGTGAACTCGGGAATCAGTATCACAGGGGGAGCACTGGAGCCCGCCTCCGCACTGCTTGACCCCATACTCCAGAGCCAGATTGGGGCCAGCCCCCAGTTCAATCTCCTTGAGATTCGCGACCTGGATGACCCTCAGATGCAGAACGATGACGCCATCTCTGTGGCCTCCGTTTTCGGAGTGGACGTGGATGGAGATGAAACCAACAATTTCAGTGGTAACAATCTTTTTGAAGTCACCCCCGAAAGCGTCGATGACAATGGACAGCCATTGGTCCTCTTTGGTTCAGGATCCATTGTCGGTGGAGAACTGAACGCAGGCCCTGCAGATCTTCAGGGACCAGGTGGAATCTCACTCCCGGGAGTGACTTTGGAATTGACCATCGAACCGGGTGGATCTGCGGCGGTCACACCAGGGATTCCCACTGCGATTCCCGCAGAATTGTTCGATGCCATCCCCGCTCCATTTCCTTTTGACGGTTTTCCTTTCAACTATGACACCATGACCCAGGTACTCGAGTTCGTGGGAATCGTGGTCGACACGGATCTCGATGGAGACGGTGTTCTCGACGCATTCAGTGTTGAGTTTTCACTGTCCTTCGTTTCCTGTGAACTGGTATATCCAGACCTGTCTGGAACTCCGTTCAGACGCGGAGACGTCGGTGGTGACGGCACCATCGATCTCAGCGATTCCATCAACATGCTGGGATACCTCTTTACCGGTGGCGCAGAGCCCGGTTGCATGGACAGCAGTGATATTGACGACAATGGAGTGGTCGATATTGCGGATGCGGTTCTATTATTGGGATATCTGTTTACAGGAGGAGCGCCTCCTGCTGATCCTCACAGCACCTGCGGAGAAGACACCACAATTGATCCGCTGGAGTGCCTGATTCCTCACCAAGGTTGCTAATCGCGAAGCAAGGGCTGTAAAACCCGATCCATCGCTTGCAGAAAACTGGAACGATCCCGGGGAGTAAACGGGGCTGGCCCTTTTGTCGGTAAGCCCAGATCCCGGAGGTGGGTCGAGAGATCCCTTCGGGCCAACGCTTCCCCCACCGATTCCTCATCCAGAATTCGCCCACGTGGATCAACGACGTTCGCACCTGCCGCCACACAACGGGAAGCAAGGGGGATATCACCACAAATCACGACCGTTCGGGCATCACAGTTCTCAGCGATCCAATCGTCTGCCGCATCAAAAAGCTCAGGAACCACTTCCAATCGAAATCCCTTCCCCTGTGGGATGCGCATCGCTCGATTGGCGACAAAAGTGACCTGCAGATTCAGCCTCTTTGCCACTTTCGCAACTTCATCTTTCACAGGGCAACCATCTGCATCGACAACAATACGAACACCAGCCTTGTGTTTTGCTTCTCCGTCAAGCTTACTCATTCGTCAGCAGCTTTCCTGTCGGATTGCGTCGGCTGGGCCCCTGACCGTTTTTCCAGTTCGGAAAGTCGCTGGGTCAATTCCCCTACGTTTTCAAAGGGCACTTCGCAAACCTGATCGATGCACAAATAAGCCAGCGGCTTGCCTTCCTTTGAATTTCTCCCCTTCAACACCGGAACGATTCCGCTTTCCGAATCTCCATTCAGGTCAGATCTGAAAGCGGTCACCAGGTGGGGGAACCGGCAATCCCGTGCAACCCGGATCATCTCCCGGGTTTCGGCCAAGTCGGGATC
>JACETR010000052.1 GCA_013911165.1 Planctomycetota bacterium
GCCAGCTGGTCACCAGTACCGCCTTTCGCATCTCGGGGGAACACGATCATCTGGCTGCCGAACTGGACCCTACAAACAAGCTTTACTGGCGATTCCCGGGGCGTCGTTTATCCGCTGAAGAAATTCGAGACTCGGTTCTTGCCGTGAGTGGTAACCTGAATCTGGCCATCGGTGGAACCAGTGTCTTCCCAAAACTTCCTGCAGAAGTATTGTCCACATCTTCGAGACCAGGATCCGCATGGCCGGTGGGCGATGCTGTACCCGGGGCAGGACTGGAAGACCCCAACTCCATGCGTCGAAGCGTTTACGTCTTTGTCAAACGCTCATTGCCTCACCCGCTACTGGTTTCATTTGACCTGGCTGATACAGACACCTCGTGCCCCGTACGCTTCAATACCGTTCAGCCAACACAAGCGTTGACTCTTCTTAACAGTGAGTTCAGTGACCGACAGGCAAGGCTGTTTGCTGAAAGACTGAATCGGGAATCGGAAGATCCACAAACAAAAGTGCGACTTGCACTGGAACTGGTCACCCAGAAGCAGGTTTCAGAATCGATGGTTGATCGCCATTTTGAGTTTCTGAAAAAACTCCAAGCAGACCACCAACTTGAAGAGACGGAAGCGTTGGCAGTCTTCTGCCTGGCAACCTTGAATCTCAACGAATTCGTCCATCTCGACTGACTGCGAAAGGGACACCACCATGTCCGCTAAAAAGAACAATGACAGACCGGGTCACTTTTGTGGAAGAACCCGAAGAGAGTTTCTCTGGGAAGCAGGAGCGGGGTTCACTTCGCTGGCGCTCGGAGGAATGCTGGGACAGGGTTTCCTCGCCAACCAGAGTCTGGCTGCTGACGGAATCACTTCCTATTCGAGCCCGCTCGCTCCCAAGTCGGCGATGATTCCCGCAAAGGCGAAGTCCGTCATCTTTCTGTTCATGTATGGTGGCCCCAGTCACATGGACACCTTTGATTACAAACCTGCACTCTACCCGCTCGACAACAAGACTGTGGAAGTCAAAACCTTTGGCCGTGGTGGTCATAAGAACACAGGAAGAATTGTTGGGCCAAAATGGGATTTCAAGCCTTATGGAGAGTGCGGAAAGTACGTCAGTGATCTCTTTCCCAATGTTGGGTCGATGGCAGATGACCTGACCTTTGTTCATTCGATGACAGCTGATTCGCCACTTCATGGTTCCGCAATGTTGATGATGAATTCAGGGAAGGTACTCAGTGGTGCTCCGTGCCTGGGATCCTGGGTCAACTACGGTCTCGGATCGCTGAATGAAAACCTGCCGGGTTTCGTGGTCATGCTCGACAAAACCGGGGGACCCATCTCAGGTGCGAAAAATTGGTCGAGCGGGTACATGCCAGCACAGTACCAGGGCACAGTGCTTCGATCAGAAGGCCCACCGATCCTCGATCTGGAACCGGGAAACATGTTGGGTGGCGGAGTCCAACGATCTGTCCTGGATCATCTTCGGGCAGAAAATGAACTGCACGCCGCAGCCAGAGTCGGCAATCCGGATCTCGCCGCTCGTATCGCCAGTTACGAGTTGGCATTCCAAATGCAAAGCAGTGCACCTGAAGCGGTAGATCTCTCAAAAGAGGATGAAGAGACCCGCGAACTCTATGGGCTCGATCGTGAAAAAACCGCTGACTTCGGTCGCAAGTGCCTGATGGCTCGCAGGATGGTCGAAAGAGGAGTGAGATTCATTCAGATATATTCGGGTGGAAATCATGATGACAACAACTGGGATGCCCACGGTGATCTCAAGTACAACCACGACAAACATGCCGGCGCCACCGACCTGCCCATCGCCGGTCTTCTCAAGGATCTCAAGCGACGAGGCATGCTCGACGAAACCCTGGTGATCTGGGGTGGAGAATTTGGGCGCCAACCCACCGCAGAGTATGCACATACCACTGGAAGAGATCACAACTCCTACGGATTCACCATGTGGATGGCCGGTGGAGGAACCAAGGGTGGAGTCAGTATCGGTCAGACCGATGAACTGGGTGCAGAAGCGGTCGATCAGCCCCTTCATGTCAAAAATCTGCATGCCACGGTCCTGCAGCTCATGGGACTCGACCCCAACAGGCTCAGTTACTTCCACGCCGGACTTGACGAAAAGTTGGTGGGTGTCGAGGGCGCCCAGCCCATATGGGATGCGATCGCCTGATCCGGCTCGTATCAGGCGTGTTCGGTGGTTATCCTTGATGGGATATGAGGAGGTTCTGTGGACATTATTTATCCAGCATTTCAAAACTGTGCCGATTCCGGTCTTTCCAGAGAAAGCGCCATGAATTGTCGTTCAGTGCATGCCCCCGTCCACAATCGAAGCAAGATTACTTTGTGGTTTCTTCTCCTGACGCTTTGCTTCTGTTTTAAGCCGGTATGGGTGAGCGCACAATTCGCACCCACTCTTTCAACTTCATTCGACAATTTGGAAGCAGGACTCCCCAGCGGATTTTCCCAATCCGCCTTTTTTGCAGAGGGTGAAGAAGGTCCTGCAAGCCTCGTCGTCAATTTTGACCGGGGATCGTTTTCTTTCGCCGGTTACTCCCCCGGGCAAACCATCGGTGGACTGGTCGTGGACCTTTTTGTACCCAGCCCGATTCTCACTGTCGAAGGACTGATCATTGCTGAGGTGCAAGTCATCTCGGTAGGCCCCAACTCTCTGAATGCAAATGCAGTCGTCACAGAAGTCACGGGCAACGTGCTTCCTGGCCTGGCCTTTCTGGGGATCCCCGATCCCACGGGAGCAACGGCGTTCAACATCACTTACACCGACTTGCCCGGTGATACCGGTGCTGTCATGGACGTCTCGGATGCAGGCAGTCTTCCGCTCAGCGGTGCATTGGGCTTCAATGTTCCATTGGTCTGGAACACCCCTGCCATCCTGACTCACTCCCCCTTCGGTGGAGACTTGCAGGTGCAAACAACCCTGACCTCCTCTTCCGGACTTCAGGTCATCGCCCAAGAGACCTTTTCCCTGTCTGGTGGTATCGCTCCGCCTCAACCGGTCAGCTCTCTCAACTGTGCCGTGGCAGGAGAGTCGGTCCAACTGACATGGCAAAACAGCAGTGATTACGCCAGCCTTGAAATCTCCCGAAACGGTTCCAGCCTTGCGACGGTAGTGGGTGACGCCACAGGCTTTGTCGATACCAGCCCTGAACCCGGACTCAATGAATATGAGGTTCGTGGTATTCTTCTGGGGCTCCCTTCTGCACCGGCATCCTGCTCCAGTGAAGTCTCCATCCCCGTCAATCTGGTCTCTCTTCCAAGCTTGCAGGCTTTCCCCGGGGAATCACTTCAATTGCCCATCTCCGCTTCCCTCGAGTTGCCAACGGAAGGGTTTTCGATTCCGGTCAGTTATGACCCCACCCTCTTCGTCCTCGAGAGTACAGACCTTCAGGGTACCGATGCGGTTGGAGCTGAATTTTTCCTGGTTGAAACAGATGCCATCGCGGGCCTGACCAACGTGTTTCTGATTTTTGATTCAGAAGACGTGGATCACATCCCGGCTGGAACAGATCGCACACTTTGCAGATTGCTGGGGTCGGTTCTTCCAACCGTCACGTCGGGAAGCAATATCACACTGTCCCTGCCTGCTACCGCTGGACTTCCGCCCGTCTCGGCAGTGATCGTGCAAAACAATGGAGCCGGATACTCCCCTGCGAGAACCGATGGTCAAATTGATGTTCAGGGTGTCCCGGTAAACGCTTTTCAGCGAGCGGACGCAAACAGCGATGGTCTTGTCGACCTTGCGGATGCCATTTCCATTCTGGATTTCCTGTTTTCAGGTGCAGCAGAACCCGCATGCCAAAATGCGGCAGATGCCAACGACGACGACCAGTTGAATGTCGCCGATGCGATTCAGGTGCTGGACACTCTCTTCGGCGGTGGTTCTCCATTGCCCGCACCTGCTGGAGGCGACTGCCAGCCAGACCCCACTCCGGGAAATCTGGATTGCCTGCAGGGTGCCTGCCCCTGAGTTCAGGAATCTGAAATCGATTCCCGATCTATGGGCAACCGCCGTAGACTTCACAGGCGATCAGTGATCCGTCTGGATCCTGACCACAACTGGTGAATGGCTCAGGGGGAGCCGATCCGCCAATGTAGAGATAGGCGAGCAATGTTCCCGGGTCAGCGAGATTCAGATCTGAATCGTCATTGACATCGGCCGTAGCCAGACAGGTCAGCGATCCACCTGTGAAGAGGTAGTCGAGCAAGGCAACTGCGTCCGCCAAATCGATCGATCCATTACCGTCGCAATCACCACGGATGAAATCGAGGGAATCTCCGTCCCCACAGGTCTGACGCTCGACAGCCCCGATATCCACTCCCTGACAGACACTTCTCGGTTGTCCCAGGCAATCCTCCGTCGTGCTGGAAGCCACGGACAATGCCTGATCGATGCAGGGTGAGCCTGGTCCCGGTGTAAACGGGAACTCGCCTGTTCCGGTCAGTTCGGGGTCGACATCAAAATTGTCTCCGGGCCAACCCCCCTCGACGATGTTCCTGATCAGAACTGCAGTCGCAGGCAGTTGCAGCCCTGCGTCTACAGTAGAATTTCCGAAGAGAACATTGTTTTGCAATACGGCCTGAGCTGTCGAATCCAGCATGATCAATCCGCCCGAAACCGAGTTTTCATTTTCCGTCAGCGTGTTGTTGATCATCAATAACACACTGTCTTCAGCCCCCTCCAGAACCGCGGCACCCTGAATCGATCGATTGTTGGAAATGATGCAGTTTTCCATTCGACACACCGTACTCGGCAGAAGTTCCACTGCCCCGGTGATCGCGGATTGGCAATTCTCGATACGACAATTTTCGAAAATCGTGAAACCGTTTACCTGAATCGTCGTGAGCGCGCCGGATGAGAGGTTCAGGAAGTGACAACGACTCAAGACATGCCCAGAGGATCCAATCACCACAGGGATTTCATTCGATTGATTGGAACTGCCCTGAATCACGAATCCATCGACAACGCTGTTCTCACCGGTGAGCTCGAGGATCTGCCTTGAACGATCGAGGGGGCTTGCTGGAAGATCGGTCGTGGTGACATGTGTCAATCCGTCAATAACCTGACCGCCTGTACCTGCAGATCCCTGTGTCACAGCATCGAGAGCAGGATTCACTCCACCGGCGGCACCCGGTCCGGCCAGTCCGCCCAGCACGGAAGTGTCGTAGGCAAAGATGGTCGCTCCATCACTCCATGCAGCATGACTGTCGCCACCACTGCCTCCGCCACCGCCACCACTCGCGCCCCCATCACCTCCATCACCTCCACGGCCTGCATTCGGAGTTCCCGCTGCACCATTACCACCGGCACCTCCGATCCCTCCCGGCTGCCCTTCTCCGGGCGTCCCGCCAATTCCGCCGGCGCCCGCATCTCCTCTGACAATCGTTGATTGGATCAAATCCACATTGCTGGTGCCGACAACAAAGATTCCAAAGGTGCTGCCCCCCGCACTGCCACCCGCTCCCGATTGGGGAGACGGAATCCCTCCGCTGGCACCTCCACCTCCTCCGGCTCCATAGCTGTCTGTGCCGAAGGTTCCGTTGTCACACCCCCCGGATCCACCGCCGCCGCCGCCGCCGCCTCCCGCGGTTCCCAGCAAGCCCGATGATCCGGAATTTCCTGCCCAATAGATTCCACTCAGACCACCGCCGGCACTGGCGCCCGTACCTCCCTGACCGGATGAACCCTGGGAACCCGGAGCACCATCGCCTCCACCGTTGCAGGTCGAGCCGCCTCCCCCTCCCTGCCCCCAGCCAGGTAAACCCGCACCGTCGGCTCCAGCAGATCCACCGGTGGCGTCATAACTGTCGCAGAAGGGATTCGGAATCGTTCCACAACAGTTGGAATCCATCGTTCCGCCGCCGCCGCCATTGCCACCACCCGTGGGGCCACCTCCACCGGCGAGCCCCCCGGCACCGAACGCTGTTGCGTCGCAGAAAGAGAAATAGGAATCCGCATTTCCTCCGGCTTGTCCGTCAGCGGCAGGATTGCCGCCAAGGCTTGTACCCGACTCTCCCGCAAGACCGTTTGCACCGGATCCCGCCTCAATCACCACCGCAACCAGTTGCAGATTCGAGTCCACCGCATGGACGGCATAGGAGCTTCTCGCCACTCCTGCAACAGAACCGGAAGCCTGAGGGCCTTCAATCTTCAAGTGGGCAAGTGTGGTTCCGATGACAAGGTTCCGGGCCTCAACGGTGACCGCTTGACCGTCCCCATTGATACCACCGATGAGAACCACCTCGTGTCCGGGAGTCTCTGGGGACGCCCAATTCCATTGAAGGTCGTAACCTCCCTGGATGATGAGGTCGTCTGCCAGTGTGACCGTCTCTGTGTATATCCCGGCCTGAATCCTGACGATTCTCAAACCCGTCTCAAGAGCACGGTCGATTCCCTTTTGCAAAGTGGCGCAAGGAAGGTCTTCATTCAAACCGCAGAATGGAGAATCGAGTCCCTCCGCCGCAGAAACATGGATCCCCTGAAGACGTCCATCGAGAACGGTTCGATACACTTCCGGGCTTCGTAGATCAGGATCGGTCGCGAGACTGCCTGCAAATCCACCGAGCATGGAAATGCCTGAGGGCAGTACAAATCGGGTCGAAGGGTCTCCAGGAATCAGACCGGCACCGGAATCGGGTCTGTAGGAGCCGCCGGCAACACGGATTTCATCTCCAGGCAGGGCCACCAACAACGCTTCTTGCAGATTGGAGAAAGCATCGCTCCACGATGTACCACTGACTCCTGAGTTAGATGCATCCACGTACCAGGTTTGACTCTGGGCCTGTACTTTTCCGGTGAACAGTACGAGAGAAAGGATTACGAACAGAATCACGGATCCTGCGAATACAGTGGACCGAACTCTTGCTGCTGGATGAATCAAGGTTCCTCCTCGTTGAATAGCCAGTCTTATTTTCCCGCTTCCAGAGAAGGATTCAAGAATCCAATTCATGTGTCATTGGCGATTCAGCTACACGGCAAGGTATCAGGTGTAGGGTCGACTCCCGGATTTGGATAAGGCGACTCCGGAGGGACCCCTCCTGAGAAGAGGAATCCGAGCAAATGAATGGAGTCCGCAATATTGACCGTTGACGAGTCATTCACATCCAAAGCACTCAGACAATCGGGAGTGGCTCCACCACTGAAGAGGTACTCCAGAATGGTGATGGCATCCGCAACATTGACTGAAACATCCCCATTGGCATCCCCACGGATGAAGACAGGATCAGGACTGACGACCACGTCGACGGTGCACGACTCTCCGGTTGAAGCCAATCCTCCCTCAACAGCGATGATTTCCCATTGATAGATCCCAGTAGGGAGTCCATCGATAAAGATGGACGTATCAGCGCCGGAAAGAGTGCTGAGAAAAATGCCATCCTGATGAAGCTGGATTTCCTCATAGGTGTCGGAAGCATTCGCCCAGGAAAGAGTGACTCCACTCCCGGATTGTGCACAAAAAAGGTTCTCAACGGGCAACGTCGCCTGTATCGGAGTGTTGTCAACAGTGCAGCCTGTCGGCGCTCCCGTGAGACTGTTACGAATCGGTATCACCTGATACTCAAGGAAAGCCGGAGGAGCAGAGACATCCACAAATCCGGTGGAGCTTCCTGGCAGGTTCGTCAAAAACGCACCCTGCCTCATAATCTGGATCAGATCATAATCGGCATCCCCATTGGTCCACTGCAACACCACGTCTCCCGGACAACAACAATCGAAGCCTGTCACAGGATTGGGAGGGGTCGGCGGAGGTCCGCCAAGAAGATCAATTGAAAGATTGAGGTCCGCTGTGAGATCGATACCGGACTCTTCATAGCCTGGATATCCACTCCCGATGGGTGGGATAACCCGGAGGTCGTAGATTCCAGATGTTTGCCGGATTGCGAATGCACCCAATCCATCGGTGTCATTACCAAAGAGATAGGTGAAAGAGCCGGTCCCCGGATTCAACAACTCGATCTCTGCACCAGCCACCGGAAGCCCGCCAGCAAGAATTGTCCCCGTCAAAGCCACTCCATCCGGCAGCAGAACCGTTCCCAGATCAGTATTACTGGCAACAGAAACGCTGGAGAGCACCAATGGAGCCAAGCCTGTCACAAATGAAGGCCTGAATGCAATATCGTAGGTATCTGGAACCACCTGCACCGAAAATTGACCCGTGGAGTTGGCGTTGTCATCCGCGGTGGGGATTTCTACTCCACTTGCGGAGATCAGGAAATCCAGATCCACTCCCGGCACCACCGATTGAGTACCATCAACGACCACTCCCGAAACTGCGACTCCCTCAACCATCGTCAGGATTCCCAGATCAACTCCGGTCGCAGGAACGTTGATTTCCTGGAGCAGCGGCACAAACGTCGACCCATTGGGTGGATCGATTTCGATTTCCAGGTCACCTTCGGGAACCCAAATCCCAAAGACTCCCGAAGAGTTGGTGTTATCACCCGGGGTCACAATTTTTTCATCGGTGATCAAATCACGTGCATCCACGTCAGCATTGAAAACCGGAGATCCCACCGAATTCAAAACGGTTCCCGTCAGAAAACGTCCCTGACGAAGTCGGACGTCACCCAGATCAGTCACTGAACTGGCCAAAACGTCTCTCAATTCACGGGGAACCATCTGTAATGGCGTACTCAGGGAGCTCGCTGTGAACTGGACGTCCCAGAAGCCTGGCACCACCTTTGTCGAAAAAGTGCCATCCGCAATCGTGTAATCTCCGGAGAATACCTGTACCAATCCTGTCACCGCATCGGTGAAATCAAGATCGACAGCAGGGAGGATTTCAAAGTTTTCGCCGATCACTCTTCCAGTGATGATCGCCGCCGTGTCCAGAGTCAAAACCCCCAGAGAAGTCGATCCACTGAGGGCGACCGGGAGGTCCTCGATGGGAAACAGTAATTCGTCCAACTGGGGATTGACGCTCAGAAGGTATGTGCCCGGAGTGGTCACTTGACAAATCGTCATGCTGAATGTGCCGTCAGCCAAAGTCACGTCCCCTGAAACGAGGATCGCAAGGCCCGTTGTGCCACTGGCCAAATCGAGGTCCAGGCCAGAAACACCATTTCCGGCCTCATCGACCACCTGTCCCGTCAATACCCAGGAGCCCGGAGGGCATTGGCTGTGGACACAGGAAGGGGCCGTGGCCGAAATCAGAAAAATTGACGTGGCGAAAATCAGGAAGAAGCGCAGTCTCGGCACTCCTGAACTCTCCAATAGAGAAAAACCGGTTTTCACGGGATTCGTCCTGTTCTTCAGGATAGAAACTCTGATCGCGTCGAATGAGATACGTGGCACAATCTTGACGCGATTTTAATCAAACCAACAATAGCCTTCATGATACCCCTTACTGGGGACAGCACATGAAAAAACAAAGTCCCCAGCCTCAAGAAAGGGACCGATTTGATCAAGTATCTTGGCTCCAAACGCCTACTGATCCCCGGAATACAGGCTGTTGTGAATGGAGTGCCCGAGAAAGGGCGGTTTCTGGACCTTTTCAGCGGAACTTCCAGAGTTGGCCATGCCATGAAATCTTCGGGCTGGCAGGTGATTCTCAATGACTGGAACCGGTATGCCTGGGTTCTGGCCAACGCCCACGTCGTGTGTGACTCAGACAGACTTGGAGAAGTTCAACCCATCATCGATCATCTGAATGCCCTTCCCGGAAAAGATGGCTGGTTTACGGAAACCTATTGCCGAAAAAGCCGTTACTTCACACCTGAAAATGGGGCGCGTATCGAAGCGATTCGGGAAGAGATCGAAAAACTGGATCCCGATGAGGAATTGAAATGCGTTCTACTGGCGGAGTTGATGGAAGCCGCAGATCGGGTCGATTCCACTGTCGGTGTACAAATGGCCTATCTCAAAAAGTGGTCGAAACGGTCTCTGCAACCTCTGCGTTTGAGAACACCTCAACTTCTTCCGAAAAGTCCTTTGGGAAAAGCGCAAGCACACTGCCTTGAGGCACAGGAGGCCGCTCTGCAACTGGAGGCAGATGTCGCCTACCTCGACCCCCCTTACAATCAACACAAGTACATCGGTAACTATCATGTCTGGGAAACTCTGGTTTTGTGGGACGAGCCCGAAGTCTACGGAGTCGCATGCAAAAGGACTGATTGCAGGGAGAAACGTAGCGATTTCAATTCCAAGCCCGGAATCCACCAGGCCATGACGCACCTGATGGAAAACCTGTCTGCTCCCATAAAGATCATTTCGTTCAGTGACGAGGGTTATCTCCCCAGGCCAGAGATGGAATCACTGCTGGAAAAACACGGAAACCTTCAGGTTTTGTCGAGAATCCACCCTCGGTATGTCGGAGCTCGTATTGGAATTCACGCTCCTTCAGGAGAGAAAGTGGGGAAAGTCACCCATGTCAAAAATACCGAGTACCTCTACATTCTCGGTGACCTCAAGGTTGAAGCGGAAGACTTGACCTCTCATGGCTGGCTTTTTGAGGAACCGTTGTCTGCCTGACCATCCATCTTCATGAAGATCTCCAGCATTTTCCTGGCCCAGGGCAACTCACCCTCTCCCCAACCTGTAGTCCAACGGTTGACTCGCTCAATCACCGTTTCCCGGGGATTTGCAAACCCCTTACCCAGGTCAGGGACTCGTTTCCACAGTTCCGGATTCTCTTCCAGCCAATCGGAAAAATGACAACTGAAAACCCGAATCAGTGGCCTATCGTGATGCCCCTTCTCGAGTTGTTCCCGATTTGACTGATACCACTCACTGAGTCCGCTCTCCTTCACAGGCTTGCAGCGTGAAGCCATCGCCTCCGCATACTCCATGAGGTGCCTGGAGTAGTCGCGCAAACTTTCAAAGGGTGGGTTTTTCTTCCAGCTTTTGGAAAGTGATTTCAATACCTGAAAACTCAGTGCTTCACATACCGCTTCTTCCAGCCACGCCTGAGGTCCCGGCTTTGGTTTATATCGGGCAAGAATATGTCCGACCTCGTGAGAAAACTGATAGACCAACTGGCTCCAATATCGACCTGAGACCTGCAGGCAAATCCGATATCCGCCATCCGGTTCTCTCTTAAAGAGCACCATAGGCCCACCCGTCGGCTGCACACGCAACGGTTTGCCAATCGTCACCCCTGACTTGGACTCCATGCATTCGACCACCGAGAGCAGAATTTTATGCACCTCCTCCGGCGTTGCGTCCCCCCAACCCTCAGCCTCGACTTCGACGGTTGTTACTGACGAAACGGGGTGGGTGTCGTCACACGACACCCACCCCATACCGAAAAACAGAAAGATCGTCCAAATCGTCATCAATCCTCGTCCGAGCTGTCGCTCTCCACTTCGTCATCGCCCTGAATGTAAGTTTTGGGCTTGTAGAAGAAAGCGACCACGATAAACAACACAGCGGTTCCAAGCATGAGACGGGTGAAGAACCAGAAGTAACCGGCACCCTTGAGGGTCACGTCTCCACCAATCTTGGATTCGACTGTCGACACAAATTTTTGTGCGGCAATCTCGGCAGCCACCACCGGCTCTCTCTTGGGGAGATAGTCTTCCCAGCTCTCCGAAGCGCCTCCTGCTGTATTCCCCGATTGGGCCTTTTTGAAATCCAGTTCCGCCTGACGGCGCTCAAGCCAGGTGTAGGCCCCGGAAGCCGCTCCCGTATTTTCACTGGCCAGATTCTGTTCCGACACCGAGGCGCAGGTCCTCGTGACCTTGATCCAAGCGTCATCCTTTGTTTCAGCGGCCTTGTCCAAACCTGCAGAATAAATGTGGAAGTTTTTGCTGTTGAGCAACAGATACCTGAGAGGGGTACCAAATTGATCCTGAAGACCGGCGATTTGCTTCTGCCCCTCCTCATTGCTGGGCAATCGATCCTGTTGATTCCAGAACTCCCCGACTCTGTCTCTCGCCTGTTCAAGAAGCGACATGTCCTTCAATCGGATGGCTGACAATTTCCACGGCTCTGCATCTTTTTTGACCCATACAATCTCGTCACCGGAATCAAAACTCGTGGTCTGCACAGCCGCAGTGGAAGATTCATCCAGCATCGTTTCCCTGGCCACCTGTACACCACTTTCAATCGTAATGGTGTTATTGACGACAGCAGTCACGACGTTGCCCAATGAGACACTGAACAGGAACAGTGCCATGATGACAGACTTCATCTTCTTGGGTGCCTGAGTGTAAGCGAACTCCAAGCCTGTAATGGAAACCATCACTTCAGCAAAAGTGATGACTGCATACGCAAAAAGCTGCCAGGCGATGCTGGGTTGCTGTCCCTGATCGATCCACGATTGGGTGATCGCAACGATGGCGAATGATCCCGCAGTAATGAAAAGACCGAGAGTGATCTTGCGAATCGGATTCAGTGGCCACACGAGATTGATGGCCGGGTACACCACAAACTGGAAGAGTGGGATAAAGAGCAGGATCAGAATCGGATTGATGGCCTGAATCTGCGAGGAAAGCCATGTCACCCCGAGCCATTGCCGGTTCATATCTTCTGCCTGAAGCACCCAGGAAGATCCGGTTTGGTCGAACAGGGACCAGAAGACTGCGATAAACAGGAAGACCACGGAGACCTTGGCGATGGACTTGAGACCTTCAGGACTGAAAGTTTCCTTGACCCATTCATTTCCACCGGCCGGAATGTGAATGAAGACGTTTCGCCCCATCCAGAAGAGCAGAGTCGCAATCGCCATCAAAACACCCGGGATACCGAATGCCCAGTGAGGGCCATACCAGTTCAGCAACCACGGTGTCAGCAGGGTGGAAATAAATGCTCCAAGGTTGATGGAGAAATAGAACCAACCGAATGCCTTGGTCAGAAGGTGTGCATTCTTCTTTCCAAACTGATCCCCCACATGAGCACTGACACAGGGTTTGATTCCTCCTGATCCTATCGAGATCAATACCAGTCCTGAAATCAGAGCGAGCTGGGGATCGATGCTTTCTGACAATCCCATGAATGCCAAAGCCCCATGACCGGCACAGTAAACAAGACTCAGGGACAGAATCGTCAAGTACTTGCCAAAAAAGATGTCTGCAAGCAATGCACCCATGATCGGAGTGAAATACACGAGAGACGTGAAGAGATGATAATTCTCGAGAGCCTCTGTATTTCGCATTGCTTCATCACCGGTTGCTCCTGGTAACAAATGCAAATACTGGGTCATGAAAACCACAAGGATGGCTTTCATGCCGTAGAAGCTGAATCGCTCTGCCGCTTCATTTCCAATGATGTAGGGAATCCCCTTTGGGACTTCTTCCGTTGATGGTGGAGAAGTCAGAAATTTGGAAGACATGAACGCCTCACTCCTTTGCCAGTGGATTGTGTCAGGTAACACACAGGTTTGGGGAGTTTGGCAAAGTCAGGGGAAGGTTGCAACTGGAGAACTGGCTCAGAATGCGATTGAGACCGACCAGGTCATGCTATTTCGCAAGAATTCTTTGGACTTGTTGCAATAAATCACTCAGTGAATAGGGCTTTTGCATAAATGCACCGAAGTTTTGATCGTCGCCGAGGAAGTCGCGATCATATCCTGAGACAATAATAATTTGGGGTTTGGATTCGAGCTTCTCTGCCTCTTCAACCAATCTTCGACCGCCCCCGTCGGGCATGACCACGTCAGTGATCAGCAGGTCAAAACGGTTTTGGGGATCACTCAACTCCGCCAGGGCTTCCACAGTCCTTGAGACTCCAGTCACAGTGTGACCTTCTTCGCGGAGGGCTTCACAAGTCAACTCCAGAATCATCTCCTCGTCATCAACCACGAGGATGTTACCGATTTCCATTGCAGAATCGACAGGGGTCTCATCACAGTGAGACTTCTCTTCATCTCCATTGGGAATCGGCAAAAGAACTTCAAAGGTACTTCCAAAGCCATACTCGCTGGAAACCCTGATGGCTCCCCCACTCTGTTGCATGATTCCGTAACTCGTAGCCAACCCGAAACCGGTCCCCTTGTCCACGTCCTTGGTTGTGAAGAATGGCTCGAAGATTTTCTCCATCACCTGTGGCAACATTCCCACTCCATTATCATTGACACAAATCTGGACGAATTCACCACTGTCGATATCGTGCTCGGCTGCTTCCTGAACTCCCAGAAATGTACGTCCAACTCCAACGGTGATTCTGCCAGCTCCCCCGACGGCATCTCGTGCATTCAGGACCAGATTCAGCAAGACTTGGTGGATCTGGGATTTGTCCACAAAAACAAGGTCTTCATCTGGATCAGGTTTGTTTACAATAAATTCCACACCCGGGGATTTGACGAGGTCACCAGCGAGAATTTCGCATTCTTCAAAAATGTTCCGGACATCCCACAGTGCAGGTGCCAATACTTGTTGACGACTGAAAGCGAGAAGTTGGGAAGTCACACTGGCAGCCTCGCCTACGGCCAACTGGATTCTCTCGACCTCTTTCACTGACCTCGCGCTCTGTGCGGGGATCATTCCGGAGAGTCTGTCCACTGCAGCCATAATGACTGTCAGCAAATTATTGAAGTTGTGGGCAACACCTCCGGAAAGCCTGCCGATCGCTTCCATCTTCTGGGATCTGCGCAGCAATTCCTCAAGCTTGCGGGTCTCCATCAAATCAACCAATAGCCCCTGATAGGTGTTCTCTGAGACTTTTTGGCAACTGAAACGGACCCAGCGATACTCACCATTCTCCTGGATGAGCCTCAATTCCACTGTGTTGTTTTTCCGCATACTGCGAAGAAGGCTCCCCCGATCATCTTCATGAATCAGGGACTCCAAATTTTCACCAACTACGGCTTCAGGGTCGCTACCGACAAATGAAGACCAGGTGTGATTGACGTAATCCACCAGCCCATCTTCATCAAATCGAAGTACGACACAGGGAAGTTGATCCACAAGGTCCTGAAAACGCTTTCTGGATTCTTCCAGTTTCTGATTCTTGCCGGCCAACTCTTCGATCAGCCTGTTATTCGCCTCGATTTGAAGTTCTTGAGAGCGGGTCAAGTCTCCATCGATCACGCAGAAACCTCAGGTTTCGTTCGAATCAGATTTTCTTTGGTTTCGACCGTTGCGTAGAGTGGGAAAATCTGATCGCAATAAAACTGCTGTTCAAATTCAGTTCTTCCTGCGGTGCAATCGGAAAGAACTGTCACTTCAAACCCTTTTTCGTGAGCGGATCTGCCCGTCGAATCGATGCAGACAGAGGTCACCACACCTGCCAATGCAATCCGGTCGACATTATTTTCCTTGAGAAAATCTTCCAGATTCGTATTGGAAAATGCATTCAGACCACGCTTGCCCTTGATCTCGAGAATTGAATCGGAGAATCGAGAAAACTCTTCAATCGTTTGTGATCCGGAACTGTCTTTCAGGAATGCCCCGGTATCCTTGATCAACTTGAGAATCCCCGTGGGCTCATGCAGCTCGGAGTAGTTTTCAGTAAATTGGATAGGAGTGGAGATCACCAGAAAATCATCTCTGTCCTTGACCTCCTCAACCAGGTTGAGGGTGTTTTCAAGCATTCGGTCCCGGCCACTGACATCTTCCAGGGCCCCTGTCAAAATGCCTTCCTTGTGAAAGTAGTCATTTTGAAAACCGATCAACAACAAAGCGGTCTTGTTTGTGCTCATATCGAGATTCCTGTTCCATGAAATATGGGATTTCAACCCTATCGACCTGAATGTGAATGGGGAAGGTGTACCAATTCGGTATTTGGGCACACACTCCCCGATCAGGTGGGCAAACGTACCCAGCCCTCTCAAAAATCCCCTTACTGTTCAATATCGGACTTAATTTCCGATTTTTTCGTGAAATTGCCCGAATGACAGGCTTTTCAGGTCCAATTCTGCCCCCTGACCCGGTTTTCGGCCCTCCTGATCACCCTTGACGCCTCCCACTCCGTGCCTGAATTTGAATGCTTGTGCGGGGACAGCCCCCGCCATGATTCAGCCGATCCAAGACGAAATCCCCCTTTTGGGGACCCTTCCGAAGGGGTTGGCAATTGCAGGAGGTAACCGATGGCATCCATTCAGGGCCCAGCCCTATTTCTCGCCCAATACATGGCCGATGACGCACCCTTTAATCAATTCGACACCATTCTCGATTGGTGCCGAGATCTGGATTACCTCGGGGTACAAATCCCCACATGGGATCCTCGCTGCATCGACCTCGGTTTGGCTGCTGAATCACAGCAGTACTGTGACGATTGGCGTGGAGGGGTTGAATCGAGAGGATTGACGGTTACAGAACTTTCAACACACCTGCAAGGTCAGCTGGTTGCAGTCCACCCGGCATACGATGCCATGTTTGATGGATTCGCCGATGAATCGGTCAGGGGAAAACCCAGCGAAAGAACCGAGTGGGCCATCCAACAGGTCAAGAATTGCCTGACAGCGAGTAAAAATCTGGGACTCACTTCGATGGTGACCTTCAGTGGAGCTCTCGCATGGCCATACGTTTATCCATGGCCACAAAGACCTGCGGGGCTGATAGAAGAAGCATTCAGTGAACTGGGAAAAAGATGGTTACCCATCCTGGATCATGCTGAAGAGTGTGGAGTCGACTGCTCCTTTGAGATTCATCCCGGTGAAGATCTACACGATGGGGCTTCCTTCGAAATGTTCCTCGAAGAGGTCAAAAATCATCCACGGGCATGCATCAATTACGATCCCAGTCACTTTGAATTGATGGCTCTCGACTATATCGACTTCATCGATATCTACCATGAGCGCATCAAATCCTTCCACGTCAAGGACGCGGAACTGGTTCGATCAGGCCGGAGCGGAGTCTACGGCGGATATCTGGATTGGAAGCATCGTCCGGGTCGCTTCCGTACCCCCGGTGACGGGGCCATCGATTTCCAGGGGATCTTCACTGCCTTGACCAGACACGGCTTCGACGGCTGGGCAGTAGTTGAGTGGGAATGCCCTTATGAAGACAAATCAGCGGGTGCCGCCAAGGCTGCGACCTTTGTGGCTGAGCATATCCTTCAAGTAACCGAATCGTCCTTCGATGACTTTGCCGGAGGCAGTGATCCGGCAATGAATCGAAGAATTCTCGGTCTGGAAAACTAGGAGGCTGCATGTCCCAACGAGTCCGTATTGGAATGGTCGGCGGAGGTCAGGGTGCCTTCATAGGTGCGGTTCATCGCATCGCTTTGCGTATGGATGACCAGTTTGAGTTGGTTGCCGGCTGCTTTGGCAGAGACCCGGAAAACACTCGCCTCACTGGCAAGGAATTGGGACTTGAACCATCCCGATGTTACGCCTCTTGGGAAGAAATGATTGAGTCTGAGGCTGCTCTCCCCGAATCCGAACGGATCGAGGCGGTCAGCATCGTTACTCCAAATCATGTTCACCACGGTCCCGCATGCACCGCACTGCGAGCCGGATTCCATGTGATCTGCGACAAGCCTCTCTGCATCTCACTTGAAGAGGCTTTGGAGATAAAAGAGGCGGTAGCGGAATCGGGAAAAACTTTTGCTCTGACCCACAACTATTCGGCCTCACCGATGGTCCGCGAAGCCCGAGAGCGCATTCTCGCGGGAGAGTTGGGAACGATTCGAAAGGTCTATGTCGAATACCTTCAGGGTTGGCTCTCGGAAAAACTGGAAGAAAGTGGCCAGAAGCAAGCGGACTGGCGTACCGACCCGACAAGGTCTGGCCCGGTTGGCGCATTGGGAGACATTGGAACTCATGCTCACCAACTTCTGGAATTCATCACAGACGATCGGGTCGACTCCCTCTTTGCAGTGCTCAATACCTTTGTCGATGGAAGAGCTCTCGACGACGATGACATGATCCTCATCCGCATGGCCGGTGGAGCCACGGGCACACTTTGCTCCAGTCAGGTTTGCTTCGGCCGGGAGAATGGATTGAAAATCAGGGTATTCGGAACCCGTGGTGCACTGGAATGGGATCAGGAACATCCCAACGATCTCAAGATCACTGGCGAAGACGGTGTGGCCCGAAACCTGCGAACTTCGACTGGTGCTGTCGGCGAGTCAGCCAATTCACTGAGCCGAACTCCTGCAGGGCATCCAGAGGGATATCTGGAAGCATTCGCCAACATCTACAAAAACTTCGCCTCAGCGGTTCGAGGTGAAAACAACTCCATGGAACTCCCCTTCCCTGGAATCGTTGATGGAGTCCGAGGAGTCCGATTCATCGGAGCAGCTCTGGAATCGAACAAAAATCAAAGTTGGGTTTCACTCCCTGCAGAGGATCACTAATGCCTGACCTTTATGCCCCCACGCCTGAGGATCGTTTCACCTTTGGACTCTGGACCGTGGGAAATCCGGGGAGAGATCCCTTTGGAGCTGCAGTCCGTCCTTCTCTGGATCCCTGTGACATCGTTCGCAAATTGGGTGAACTGGGAGCCTACGGGGTGAATCTCCACGACAATGATCTTGTTCCCTTCGGGGCAAGCCTCGCCGATCGAGACCGGATTGTTTCCGGATTCCGAAGTGCCTGTGAAGAGAGTGGCGTCAAGGTCCCCATGGCCACGACCAACCTGTTCTCCCATCCCATCTTCAAAGACGGTGCTTTTACTGCCAACGATCCTGAAGTACGAGCGTTTGCTCTGCAAAAAACGATGCAGGGAATCGACCTCGGGGTCGAATTGGGTGCTGAGACTTATGTCTTCTGGGGTGGTCGCGAAGGAACTGAGGTTGAAGCATGTCGCGATCCCCGCAGTGCCATTCAGCGGATTCGCGAAGCGATGAATTTCCTTTGTGAATATGTGCGTAATCAGGGCTACTCTCTCAAATTTGCTCTGGAGGCAAAACCCAATGAGCCGCGAGGTGACATCTACTTCCCGACCACCGGGCAT
>JACETR010000053.1 GCA_013911165.1 Planctomycetota bacterium
GGACTGCCCATCAGACCGTCTTTCGTGGGGAGGATGGGCGCTGGGTAGAACGCCGGCTCGCGGGAGATGTCCCTCTCGATGTCTCCGTGGAAGAAAGTCGGGTTTCCTTCGCATGGGAGTTCGATGAAAAGCCTTTCAAGGTTGATTTTGACCTGGAGGAAAGTGCTTCAGGAGTTCGCGTGACTGTTCCGATGCCCGATGGAATCAGCAGCGAGCGTGCGGCGCGAACGGCCCATGCCATCGAGTCAGAGTTGATTCTGTTGTCGGATGCCCTTGGCGCGAGGGTATCGGACGAAAAATTGCAGCAGGCGCGACAAACGATGGGCCGCTTTCACCTCGAGATTTATTCGCGCAAGGGTGCGTGAGATTCGTTTTCCAGCTGGCGAATGATCGCTTCCGCGGATGCAAGATTGGTTGCCAGTGGAATGTTGTCCAGCTCGCAGATCCGAATCAGCGCATTGACGTCTGCACTGTGGGGTTGAGCCCAGAGAGGGTCGCGCAAGAAGATGACGGCACTGATCAGGCCTTCAGAGATGAGGGCTCCGATCTGCTGATCTCCCCCAAGGACTCCCGTGCGCACCCTGCGTGCCACTTTTAAGCCCGTTTTTTCAGCGATTTCCAGCCCCGTGTTCTCTGTGGTGACCAGTGAACGCTCTCCAAAGAAATCCTTGTGGGAATTCACCAGTGTGATGAGATCTGCCTTGCGCGAATCGTGGGCGACCAATGCAAAGTAGTGTTGGTGGTAGGCCCCGGAGAGCCGTTGGATACAAAGGCGGGTGAGTTCAGAGAAAACCTGGTGAAAGGTTTGGCCCTCCTCTTTCAGCGCGTTCAGCTGCTCGAAGGGGATGCGTGAAATCACCGCTTCGCTTGCTGTTTCGACGCTGGCAGTCGCAAGTCCACCGGCCACAAAACTGATTTCCCCAAGGATACTGGGAGCCTCCTGAACGATACTTTCTCCAGAGCGCGTGCCGACCCGGATCCAACCTTCATGCAGCAGGATCAAATGCTCATTTTTCTGGTTCATTTGAATCAGGGGCTGGTTTGCAGAGACCGTCTCCCCTGTTGGGCAGATCTCCCTGAGAATGGAGTAAAGCTCCTCGGAAGGTTGATCCATGGGGTGATTCTTTCACTCTTCGGGTCTGTGGTGGTCTCGGAGCAGTGTATGCGACTCTGTGGCTGAACCCAAAAAATGGCAGTTGAAATGCCTCCTGGAGATATCTCCGGGAATGAAATCTCCCCCAGGAATTTGCTTCAACCGCCAAAATTCCGCAAAAAACCCCGATTCGGGAGCATCCGGGCCTCGGCTTGCGTTGACACTTCTGGGCGCGGGCACGATGATCTGTGGTTACGGTTAGTATGCCGGAACGACAAGGAGCCGTTGGCCGCTCATGAATGAAGACACGAACGGGGTCGAGAACCCCGAGACGGAAGATACTGCTATGAATACCTCCGCCACCGAGGACACCGGAGTCGACAATGCGACCTCCGAGTCCCAGGACTTTATTTCCAGCAACGTGGAAGTGGCCGACGAGGGCCCCTGCCGCAAGCGTATGTCCATCACGATTGCCCCTGAGACCGTCACTGCCGAACTGGAGACCCAGTTCAAGCAGCTGAAGTCCAACGTCATGTTGCCGGGATTCCGCAAGGGCAAGGCACCGCTGAAGATGATCAAGGCCAAGTTTGGCAAGGACATCGAGCAGGATGTGCGCGAAGACCTCATCAACCGTTCCGTCTCTGAGCAGATGGAAAATGCGGATTACACCCCCATCGGTTTTCCCGAGTTCGAAAACATCGAGTTTTCCACTGAAAACCCCTTCACCTTCGAAGCGGTTTTCGATGTCCAGCCGACCTTCGACCTGCCCGATTACAAGGGTGTCGATGTTGATTCCCAGTTGAAGACGGTGGAAGACAGCGACGTCGATGCCGAGATTGAGCGTATCTCTGAGCAGGCCAGCACCCTTGAACCTCTGGAAGTGGGCAGCCAGGCAGAGGGCGACTTTGTGGTCGTCAATCTGGATTTGACCGCTGACGGCGAGTCCATCTTCTCCCGTGATGAAGTGATGATGAAGATCGGTGACGACTTCATCGACTCCATGGAGATTCCCGGGCTTGGCAAGGATCTTGCCGGCGCCGCTGCTGATGCAGTGATCGAAAAGAGTGCCACCGTTCCCGATGACTTCCCGCAGGAAGAGCACCACGGGAAAACCGCCGATGTCAAACTGACCATCAAGGACGCCAAGAAACTGGTTGCCCCCGAGATGAACGAAGAGTTCTTCGGTCGCCTCGGTGTCGAGTCTGAAGAAGACCTGCGCAACAAGGTTCGCGAGGGTATGGAAGGTCGTTACGAGGCGGAGGAGAACACTCGCCAGGAAGACCTTCTTGCCGAAAAGGTGGCGGACAGCGTCGAGATGGAGCTTCCTGAGTCGATGCTTGAGCGTCGCAAGGAGTCCCTCGTTCGCAACAAGGTCATGGAGTTGATGCGTGAAGGCACATCCGAAGAAGATGCCACCGCCGAAGTGGAAAAGGACGAGGAATTGGCCAATCAGGCACGCCTCGAACTGGTTCGCATCTTTGTCCTTGATCGGATCGCTGAAGAGGAGAAGGTGTTTGTCACCGAAGACGAAGTGGTGCAGAGGCTTCAGGCCATCGCCGCCACTTACCAGCAGCCCCTCGAGGCAGTGATGGAACAGTACCGCAACAACGGCATGATCCCTGAGCTTCGCAACGGTATGAAGCGGGAAAAGGTCAAGCAGCTGCTGCGCAAAAAAGCAAAAGTGTCGGGCTCCTGAGGAGCACGGAAAACGTTGATACAGTAACGAAGAGTTCAACAGTCAGAAAATAGGGGGAGACACGAGATGAGTGACGACCTGATGCGCAAGATCGACGAGATTCATGACAACCTCGTACCGTTCGTCATCGAGAAGACCGGTCGCGGAGAGAGGTCCTACGACATCTTCTCCCGACTCCTGAAAGATCGCATTATCTTCATCGGTGATGCCATTCACGATCACACGGCTAACCTCGTGATCGCCCAGATCCTGTTTCTGGTTTCTGACAACCGCAACCAGGACATCAACATCTACATCAATAGCCCCGGCGGTTCTGTGACCGCAGGTTTGGCGATTTACGACACCATGCAGTTTGTGCAGTGTGATATCGCCACCTTCTGCATCGGTCAGGCTTCCTCCATGGGTGCAGTGCTCCTTGCTGCCGGTGCTGAAGGCAAGCGCCATGCTCTGCCGCACTCGCGCATCATGATCCACCAGCCGTGGGGAGGAGCCCAGGGCACCGCCCAGGACATCGAGATCCAGGCGAACGAGATCAAGCGCAACAAGGAAGTGCTGAGTGAGATCCTCAGTCGCCACTCTGGTCGGTCCATCGGCCAGATCACCGACGACTCCCATTTGGACTTCTTCATGTCTTCCCGCGAAGCTCAGGAATACGGCCTGGTTGACCAGGTGATCGAAACCCTGAAGCCTTCCGTAGAGGCGGGCTAAGCGGTTTCGCCATGTCGTCTTCAGGAGGATCCGGGCAATCAGGCAAGGAAAGCTGCAGTTTCTGCGGCAAGCAGGCCCATGAGGCTTCTCGCCTGATTGCCGGCCCTCCGGGCCTTTTCATCTGCGCCGACTGCGTCGACCTCTGTCATGTGATCATCCATCCGGATCCACAGCAGGGGGGTGAGGCGGTCACTGAAACCGCACCGCGCACCCTCGATGAAGTACCCAGCCCTCGTGAGCTCTACGATGAACTCCAGCGTTACGTCATCGGTCAGGAGGAGGCCAAGCGCACCCTCTCGGTGGCAGTCCATCTGCACTACCGTCGTCTCGTTCATCTCGATGCCCTTGCCAGCCGTGAAAAGGCGGAGGGTGAAGAAGATGTACAGATCGAGAAATCCAACATCCTGATGATTGGTCCGACCGGCAGTGGAAAGACGCTGATGGCGAAGACCCTCGCCAGCGTTCTCGATGTGCCTTTGGCCATCGGCGATGCGACGACGCTCACTGAAGCAGGGTACGTTGGTGAAGACGTGGAGAACCTGCTCCTCAAGCTGGTCATGGCCGCCGATTACGACATGGCCAAGGCAGAGCGCGGCATCATCTTCATCGATGAAACCGACAAGGTCGGCAAGGCCACCCAGAATGTCTCCATCACCCGTGACGTCTCTGGTGAGGGAGTGCAGCAAGCACTGCTGAAAATCCTTGAAGGAACCGTGGCCAACATTCCTCCCCAGGGAGGCCGCAAGCATCCGGAGCAGCAATACCTGCAACTGGACACCACCAACATTCTCTTCATCTGTGGTGGCGCCTTTGAAGGCCTGCCGGAGGTGGTCGCCGAGCGACTCAATGCACGCAAGGTCGGTTTCCGTCCCGGGGAAGAGAAAAAAGAATCAGAAGAGTTGCCGGATATCGAGGATCCCAATGAGCGCGCACGCCTTTACGGCAAGGTGCAGGTTCAGGATCTGATCAAGTTCGGCATGATTCCCGAGTTTGTTGGGCGTCTGCCGGTACTGACCGCTTTACAGCCCCTCGACGAAGAGGATCTGGTCAAGGTGCTGACCGAGCCGCGCAATGCGCTGGTGCGTCAGTATCAGCAGTTCTTCAAGATGGAGGGGGGCGAGCTGGAGTTCACCCCGGGCGCCCTGCGCGAGATTGCGCGCATCGCCCGTGAGCGCGGAACCGGTGCCCGTGGATTGCGTTCCGTCGTCGAAGATCTGATGCGTGATATCCTCTTTGAGATCTCTGAAGACAGCATCCGCGGCAAGAAGACGATCATCGATGAGAGTCTGGTCACAGCACTGGACGAAGATGAAACCGTTCCCGCTCCCAAGACAGAAGATCTGGGTGTCGATCTGACAGCGGCGGAAGACGATCGCAACGATGGTGCGGCCCCGCCGGCGGGCGACACAGCCGCGCAGCATTTGTCCTGATCGCGTTTTCCTGAAACCCCAACCTATTCTTTGAGACCCGTGATTCTCCACGGTTCCACCGGCTGGCTCTTGCCTTTGACACTGACCGGTTCCAGAGCTTCCCGAAGAATTGAATCGTCGAGTGCTTTTGCCGTGTTGGGTCCAACGATGATCTCCCCCGGTGTGGCTACCTGAGATTCGAATCGGCTAGCCGTGTTGACGGTGTCGCCGATGACGGTGTAATCCCTGCGGGCCTGTGATCCCACATCGCCAACGGTGGCGATGCCCGAGTTGATGCCGATGCGCATCCGCAAGTCGGGCCAGTCCGGATGCTCTGCATTGAAGCGGGCCAGTTGTTCCTGCATGGCGATCGCCGCCCTGACGGCCCGGGTTGGGTGGTCTTCCTGGGGGTCCGGGGCGCCGAAGAAGGCGACCATCGCATCGCCGATGTATTTGTCGAGGGTTCCATCCTGACGGAAGACCTCTTCGGTGAGTCCGTCGAAGAGGGAGTTGAGCAACTCGACCACCTGATGGGCCTCGAGGCTTTCGGAGAGGGGAGTGAAGCCGACGATATCGGCGAACATCACCGTAATCTCCAGATCCTGAGATCCCAAAGCGGCCTCTCCGGCGATGACCTTGTCGACGACGTTGGGAGAGAGGCGACAGGAGAGTTCCTCGCGCCGGCGTTTTTCCTCGGCCACCGATTGGGTCAGTCGCACCTGCTCGATGGCGCTGCTGACCATCAGTCCGAGCACACTGAGCACATCGAGGTGGTTCTTCTCCAGGGACTTCGTCTGGGTGACGCAGTCCACGTAGATGATGCCGAGAACCTTGTCCCCGGAGGTCAACGGTGCACACAGTGCGGACTGGATGCTCATCTGGACGATGCTGTGTGCGGCGGAGAGTCCATCCATGTTGCCGGTATCGCGGATCAGCACTGCCAGCCGTTCGTCGATGACCTGTTGGGCGATGGTGCTCGACAGTTTCATCGATTCCTGATCGGCCAGACCCTCGCGGCTTTTTTCGGCGACGGACTGAAGTTGTCCGTCATCATCGATGAGGCTGACGAAGCCGCGGTCCACGGGCAGGGATCGGAGTGCCAGTTCGAGGGCTCCCTGCGCCACTTCCTGCAGGTCCGAGCCGGTGAGCAGCGTCTCCGCCGCATCCTTGAACAGCTTGAGGGCGACCCCCAACTGTTCCGTGGTCGTCGATTTCACATCGCTTTTGTCGAGGTTGGTTTGCCAGTCGTCGATCACCAGAGAGTCGAGGACTCCCTGTTGGGGCAGGTCCTGATTCACACTGACCGATTGGGGCCCGGTGTGGGGATCCTCCACAAAAAAGGAAACTCCGCCGAGACGGAAAACCAGGCCGTCGCGCAGGGGGATTCGATCCACCCTTTCTTCACCCAGATGAATGCCGTTGCGACTGCCGGCATCGATGATGACCGGTACACCGTCTTCCCAGATGATGCTGGCGTGCTTGCGGGAGATGGTCTCATCGTCGATGCGAATATCCGATGCATCGGTGCGACCGAGGGTCATCTCACGCTCGAGGATCTTTTCCTGCTGATCCCCGCGGGAGTCGCGAAATCGCAGAAAGAGGGGGTTATTCATGGTTTCCGTCCTTCATGGAGTTCCATCGTAGGGGATGGACCCACCGGGGTGAATCCCAGTAAGGGGCTTCGGAGGACACCAATTCTCCGGTTTCCTTGCACAGAGGGGGGGCAATTCGTACGATTCTAGATCGGACTCGGCAGAGGCCCTCGCCCAACGGCGATCTTCAGCCCGGTTCGTGGGTGGAGCGACCCCGGTTCCCCTGGACGACACGGCGTCGTCGGAAACGGGATATCGTCACCGCTGTTACGTAGCCTCGCTCTCGAAGTGGGGCGAATGGAGATCGACTCGTGAAAAAAGATATCCATCCGGACAACTACCGTCTCGTGGTTTTCCAGGACAAAAACGCAGACTTCGCCTTCCTTTCCCGCTCGACGGTCAGAACGACCGACACCATCAAATGGGAAGACGGCGAGGAGTACCCGCTCTTCAAGCTGGATATCTCCAGCGCCTCCCACCCCTTCTACACCGGTAAGTCGACCTTCGTCGATGCCGCAGGACGCGTGGAGAAGTTCCAGAAGCGTTTCGCCTGGAAAGAAGGCAAAGCTTCCGAAATGATCACCGCTGCGGCGGAGGAGTCGAAGGAGAAGCACCGCAAGATGCTCGAAGAAGAAGAGGCAGACCGCAAAGCTGCCGCCGAGCGCAAGTCGGAGCGTGAGGATCGCCGCAAGGCCATCCTTGAGCAGAAGAAGAAGAAGGCAGAAGAAGAAGCGGCCGCCAAGGCTGCGGAAGAAGCTGCTGCTGCTGAAAAGGCTGCTGCGGAAGCTCCGGCCGAGGAAGCACCCAAGGCAGAAGCGGAAGCCGCTCCTGCGGAAGAGGCTGCGCCTGCTGCAGAAGCTCCGGCAGAGGAAGCACCCGCTGCTGAGGCGAGCACTGAGGATGCCCCTGCTGCGGAAGAAGCCGAGAAGCCGGCCGACGCCGACTCCTAAATCCAGAAACAGACCGGGGCCGGACAGAAGCCAGGGATGGCTTTTTTCCGGCCCCTGTTTTCATCCGGTTTTCCCTGAAAGGGAACAACATGTCCGCTCCTGACAAGGATCCATCCGATTTCCTCGAGAAACCGATCGAGGGTAACCTTCTCGACAAACTGTCGGAGATGGATGGGCGATTCGTCGAGCTGGAACAGCTGATCTCCGATCCGGACCAGCAGGGGAGCGGCAAGTTCCAGGATCTGCTCAAGGAGCACGGCTCTCTGGTTGCTCTGGTGACCCTCTTCCGTGACTACAACAAGACGTGTGCGTCTCTCGAAGAGGCCCGGGAGTTGATCGCCAGTGGCGATGATCCGGAACTGAAGGAGCTCGCCGAGATGGAGCTCCCCGATCTGGAGCAGGAGGGTCGCGACAAGGCCCGTGCCGTGCGCATGGCCATCCTCGATCAACAGGTTGAGGGCGGTGACGACTGCATCTTTGAGGTGCGTGCCGGTGCCGGCGGAGAGGAAGCAGCACTCTTCTGCTCCGACATGTTCCGCCTCTACAGTCTCTACGCCGAAAAACGCCGCTGGAAGATCGAGGTGCTCAGCGAGAGTTCCACCGACCTTGGCGGCTACAAGGAGATCACCTTTGCGGTCCGCGGGTCGGGGGCGTTCACCCGTCTCTGTTTCGAGTCGGGGGGACACCGGGTTCAGCGGGTCCCTGCCACCGAAACCCAGGGGCGTATTCACACCTCGGCGATCACCGTTGCGGTGATGCAGGAAGCGGAGGAATCGGAGATCCACGTCGAGGACAAGGATCTGCGTATCGACACCTTCTGTGCATCCGGTCCCGGTGGTCAGTCCGTCAACAAGACTTCCAGTGCGGTGCGCATTACTCACCTGCCTACCGGCGTGGTAGTGTCGATGCAGGATGAAAAATCCCAGCACCGCAACAAGGACAAGGCGATGCGCCTGCTCAAGACCCGTCTCAAGGAACTGGCGGATCGGGAAAAGCAGGAGGAGGAGGACGCCCTGCGTCGCTCCCTCATCGGCAGCGGCGATCGCAGCGATCGAATCCGCACCTACAACTTCCCGCAGAATCGCATCAGCGACCATCGCATCAATGCGACCCTCTACAACCTCGACCGCTTCATGACCGGGGATATCGATGATCTCCTCGACCAGCTCGAGGCCCACGACAGGGAAGAGCGCGTTCAGGCGCTCTGATCCAGAATCGATGGCCAGCTCCCGGGATCTGATTCAGCAGGCGATTCTCCAACTGCCCGACGCGGATGCACCCGAACTCGATGCCCGCTGGCTCCTCGCCCATCTGTTGCAGATCGACCACCGGGATCCGCAACTGCATCAGGATTTTCCCATCGCGGACGAAGTGGCACAGACCTTTCTCGAACAGATTGGCCGTCGTGCCCAGGGGGAACCCCTCGCCCATATCCTCGGCGAGTGGGAATTCTACGGTCACACCTTTGAGGTCACGCCGGCGGTATTGATGCCACGACCGGAGACGGAACTGTTGGTGGAGTGGAGCCTGCAGATTCTGGCAGATCGGGAGAAGCCGCGCGTCGCCGAGATCGGTGTCGGATCTCTGGCCGTGCTGGCAACTTTGGCCCTCGAGCGCACCGATCTCATCGGTGTCGGTGTGGAGATCTGTCCCGAAGCGTTGGCGGTGGCTGAGCGCAATCGCCAGCGTCATGCTCTGGAGTCGCGGATCCAGCTATACCAGGGCAGTCACTACGACCCCCTGGAAGATGTCTTTGACCTGATCATCTCCAATCCCCCCTATATCGTTCCGGGAGATCCACTGCTGGAAACCGCGGTTTCCACCTTTGAACCGGAGGTGGCTCTTCTGGATCACCTCGATGGAGATGGTCTGGGCCACTACCGGCGGCTGATCGAGGGACTCGCAGGGCAGGTCCATCCCCACGGGGGATTGCTGCTCGAGTGTGGACACGATCAGGCGGAAGCCATCGCTGAACTGGGTCGCAAGTCGGGGTGGGTGGTGGAGATCCGTCGCGATCTGTCGTCGATTCCCCGGGCCCTGCATCTGCACTCCGGTCCCCACGCTTCCTGAGGAACTCCGGATACCAACGGACCGTTGACAGTTCAGTCCTGTCCGCCACAATCAGACCTGCGCTGCTCGATATCCCCTTCACCAGTTCCGGCCTTTTCTGGCCGGGCAGTGACAGGTCTCTCTGAAAGGTTCCTTTTGGACAAATTCGTGATCAGGGGCGGATTGCCCCTCAATGGCCAGGTTGAAATCTCCGGGTCGAAGAACGGCAGCCTTCCCATCCTCTTTGGCAGTTTGCTGGCCCCCGGGCCGCTCTTGCTGGAAGGGGTTCCCACCGGTCTGCGTGACATCAATACCACCCTCGAAATCCTGCGCCAGTTCGGCGCCGAGGTGGAGAAGCGCGATCATCAGGTGGCGATCGAAGTGCCCACCCAGGGTCCGGTCAAAGCACCGTACGATCTCGTCAAAAAGATGCGCGCCTCGATTTCGTCCTTCGGGCCACTGTTGGCCCGTCGTGGGGAAGCGGTCGTTTCCCTGCCGGGTGGATGCAATATCGGCGACCGTCCCATCGACCTGCACATCCAGGGGATGGAGGCTCTCGGCGCGAGCATTCGTCACGAGAATGGTTACATCATCGCCAATGGTCCGCTGAAGGGTGGATCGGTGTATCTCTCGGGTCCGATGGGACCGACGGTTCTTGGAACCCAGAATGTGATGATGGCTGCTGCCGGCGCCGATGGCGTTTCGGTGATCGAGGGCGCTGCTTGCGAACCTGAAGTGGTCAGCACCGCCGACTTCCTGCGAACCCTCGGCGTCAAGATTGAAGGCGATGGTTCACCGACGATTCGCATCGAAGGGGTTGGCCAGGATGGATTTGCATCGTTGGGCGGTGTCTCTTTCACGATTCCTCCCGACCGCATCGAAACCGGAACCTATATTCTGGCAGGTGCCGCCGCAGGCGGTCGTGTGGAGGTCAGAAATTGTCGACCTAAAGACAATCTGGCCCTGCTGTCGATTTTGAAAAACATCGGCGTTCCACTGGAGATCGGCGAAGACAGTGTCACAGTGACCGGTGTCGATCAGGTGACTCCCTGTGATGTGGCGACCCTCGCCTATCCTGGATTCCCCACTGATCTGCAGGGTCCGTTGATGGCACTGTTGTGCAAGACAGACGGAGTCAGTCTCATCACCGAGAAGATCTTCCCCGATCGCTTCATGCATCTTTCCGAGCTGCGCCGCTTCGGTGCCAAGGTACGCAAGGAAGGTTCCACCGGCATCATCGAGGGCGGGGCACCGCTCCATGGCGCCGAGGTGATGGCCAGTGATCTGCGGGCGAGTGCCTGTCTGGTGATCGCCGGACTGATAGCCTCGGGAACGACCCAGGTACGCAGGATCTATCACCTGCAGCGGGGTTACGAATCGATGGAGGTCAAGCTGCGCGGCCTCGGTGCGGATGTGGAGCGCGTGGAGGATCGACAGATCGAATCAGAAACGGTACAGGGGTAAACGATGCTGGGTGGATTGACCCAACGACTGACCGCCATCGTCGGAGGCTTGCGTGGACGCAAGATTACCGAAGATGTCATCAAGGATACGAGCCGCGAGATTCGCCGTGCGTTGCTGGAGGCGGATGCCTCGCTGCCGGTGGTCAAGGATTTCGAAAAGCGTGTTCGTGAGGCGGCCCTCGGTACCGAAGTCATCGAAGGTGTCGACGCCGGCCAGATGTTCACCAAGATCGTTCAGGATGAACTCACGGATCTGATGGGTCCGGTCGATCATGAGATCGCGTGGAAAAAATCGGGCGCGACGGTGATCCTGATGTCGGGTCTGCAGGGATCGGGAAAGACCACCACCTGCGGCAAGCTGGCCCGTTACTTCCGTGAAAGAAAAAAGAAGCGGCCGATGCTTGTCGCTGCTGACCTGCAGAGGCCCGCGGCCATCGAGCAGTTGAAGGTGCTCGGTCGCCAACTGGACGTGCCGGTTTTCCATCAGGAAGGCCTGACCCCTCCACAGGTTTGTGAGGCGGCCCTCGGCGCTGCCCGCGAACAGAAGTGCGATGTCATCATCCTCGACACAGCCGGTCGCCTTCACGTCGATGACCAGTTGATGGGCGAGCTGAAGCAGATCGCCGACAAGACCAAGCCGGATGAAACCTTCTTCGTCTGCGATGCGATGACGGGTCAGGATGCGGTCCGCTCGGCGGAGGCGTTCTCCCAGTCCCTTGGGCTTTCAGGAGTGATCCTGACCAAGCTCGATGGTGACGCCCGCGGAGGTGCAGCGCTTTCCGTCAAGGCGATCACCGGCAAGCCGATCAAGTTTGTCGGTGTCGGTGAAAAGCTGGATCGCCTCGACGAGTTCCATCCGGATCGGATGGCTTCACGGATCCTCGGCATGGGCGATGTGGTTGGACTCGTCGATCGCGCCCAGCAGTTCATCGATGAAAAAGAACAGGCCGAGATGCAGGAGAAGCTGCTCGAGGCCAGCTTCACCCTTGAGGACTTCCTTTCGCAGCTGCGCCAGATCAAGAAGATGGGCAGCCTCAAGGATCTGCTCTCCCATATCCCCGGGATCGGTGGCCAGGTCGATCAGATGGACCTCAAGGGGGATGAACTGGTGATCGTCGAGAGCATCATCCAGTCGATGACCGCCAAGGAGCGTCAGCGTCCGGAAATCATCAATACCAGCCGCCGCCGTCGCATCGCTGCCGGAGCGGGCCGTCCGCTGGAGGCGGTCAATGATCTGCTCAAACAGTTCAAACAGATGCAGGGGATGATGCAGGGCTTCAAGAAGCAGTCCGGTTTCCTTGGCAAGCTCAAGGGGATGCGCGACATGAAGCAGGGCATGGAGGATCTCCAGAATGCCGATGCTGGGGGGATGCCGGGCATGCCCGGGATGCCGGGGGGATTGCCGGGGATGCCCGGAGAGATGCCGCAGATCCCAGGCCTGGGTGCTCCTCCGGGGGGTCCAGGAGGCCCCGGAAAAGGGAAAGCCGGCCCCAGCAAGGACGAAAGGCGCAAGAAACGCAAACAGGAGCGTCAGCGTCGCAAGAAGTCCCGCCGCCGCTGATTTCCGGGTGGACCTCTGTCGAAAGTGTCAATTCGGCCCGGAAACCGCTTTTTTCCCGGAAGAATCGCTCAAATTCGCCGGTCGCTGTTGATGCTTTGGGGCCATCCTAGTAATTTCAGTCGTTCCCCCTAAAGGGGAATGTGCCGGGGTATCGGTATGCCCGGTCCCTGAGCAGGGCTGCAACAGCGCCTGATTTAGAGTCGTGAAATTGAGTAGATACGAGGAGTGACGATCATGGCGGTAGCCTTGCGTCTCAAAAGATGCGGACGGACACACAGACCGTTCTATCGCATCGAGGCCATCGAAAAGAGAAACGCCCGGGGAGGAAGATCCCTGGAAACCCTTGGCTGGTACGACCCGATGGTCGATGACGCCGAGAAGCGCATGAAGATTCACGTCGACCGTGTGCAACACTGGATCGACCAGGGAGCCCGTCCGAGCGAGACGGTGACCTCTTTCCTGCGCAAAGTGGATGTGAAGTGGCCCATGGCCAAGAAAAGTCGCCGTGCTGTCCAGCGTGCCAAGAAGAAGGCACAGGGCGGTTCCTGAGCGATTGCAGTTCGGAGTAGCCGGTGCAGATCGACATTCTGACGATCTTTCCCCGCTTCTTTGATGAGTTCCTCCAGAATGGAATGGTGCGAGTGGCCCGCAAGCAGGGTCAGGTAGAGATTCGAACCGTCGATCTCCGCGCCTTCAGTGAGGACCGTCACCGAACTGTGGACGACCGCCCCTACGGGGGAGGTCCCGGAATGTTGTTGAAACCGGAGCCGGTCTTTCGAGCCCTCGACGTGTTGGGGGTGCAACCGGGAGAGAAGGCGCCGGAGGGAACGAAGCTTCTGCTGATGTGTCCGCGGGGACGACAGCTGGGGCAGGGCGATCTCGAAGATTTCGCCGGCGTGAAACGCCTGGTGATCCTTTGCGGTCGTTACGAAGGATACGACGAACGTATCGTTGAGGCCTATCCGTGGCAGCGCGTCTCCCTGGGAGATTACGTGCTTTCCGGAGGAGAAGTGCCGGCGATGGCGATCCTCGAGGGAACGATCCGGTTGTTGCCGGGGGTTCTTGGTGACGGGGAATCGGTTCTGAGAGACTCCTTCAATGCATGGCCCGGGGCGGATGGCCTCGACCATGCGCACTGGACTCGCCCTCCCGAGTATCGGGGGCGAGGGGTTCCGGAGGTTCTCCGCAGCGGAGATCACGGAGCCATCGAAGAATGGCGCCGACGGGATTCCCGAAGGCAGTCCTCCGAGCGCAGTGGTGCCGGGGACCAGACGACGAGTGAACAGGAACCCAAAGCGGTTCCGGGAGAAGAATGATGGCGAAAGCGATCGAGGACTTCGAGTCCGCACAAGACAAAAAAGAGCATGACTTCGAGATCGGCGACACCGTCGATGTGCACGTGCGCATCGTCGAGGGTGAAAAAGAGCGGGTGCAGATCTTCAACGGCACCGTGATCGCCCGCAAGAATGCCGGTAATCGTTCCGCATTCACCGTGCGTCGCATCGTCGCCGGAGAAGGCGTCGAGCGTTCTTTCCCCTTCCACTCTCCGTGGATCGAGAAGGTGGACGTCAAGCGTCGTGGCCGCGTTCGCCGTGCCAAGCTGTACTACCTTCGCGACCGTGTCGGCAAGGCCACTCGCATCCGCGAGAAGGTTCCGACCCGCAAGGGCGAGTAGTTTTCCAGGATCAGCCGCCCGCTTCTGGGGTAGAAGTTGGCGGCTGATTTTGTGTCTTGACCGCAGTTGCTGCGGTTCGACTTTCAGGGCTTTGGATCACAGGATCATTCCATGGCCACTGAAGTCATCTGGTTCAAGCGCGATCTGCGTCTCCGTGACCACCCTCCCCTTCTCAATGCCATCGATTCCGCCGCTCTGTCCGGGCAATCCCTGCTACCCCTCTTTTTTGTCGAGCCCCAAAGACTGAAACAGCCGGATACTTCCGAGATTCACCTTCACTGGGAATTGGATTGTGCCCGTGATCTGGATCGTGAACTTCAGCGTCGCGGTTCCCGGTTGTGGATCCTTTATGCGGACCCCCTGGAGGTCTTTCAATATCTCCATGAAACGGGAGAGCTGACCGCGCTGCATTCCCACGAAGAAACCGGAACCGACGGGTCCTTCCAAAGGGATCGTGGGGTGCAGAAGTGGTGCCGGAAGGTGGGAGTCGATTGGCATGAAACTCCCAGTAATGGAGTCGTCCGCCGACTGAAGGGCAGGGATGCCTGGAAGAGTGCCCGTGATCGGCGCATGCGACTGGCATTGGCGGATGCTCCGGAGTTCATCCCTGCTCCACCGGAGATCCCGTCACTGGATCGTTGGTCCTGCCCGGAACTTTCAAGCCTCGGTTTTCCCGAAAGACCCTTGAGGGATCGCCCTGATCCGGGAGAGTCCTCGGCACAGGATGTGTTGAACGGTTTTCTTGAAGAGCGCGGCGAGCCCTATCGTTACGCCATGTCGAGTCCGCTTTCCGGGTCGTATCACTGCTCACGGTTGGCACCCTATCTGGCTTTGGGTTGTCTGAGTTTGCGCAGGGTGGTGCAACAAACACAACAGCGTGAAAAGCAGCTGAAGTCGTTACGCCAGGAGGGCCGCGATACAAAGCGCTGGTTGCCCTCGCTGAGTTCTTTCAAAAGCCGCCTCGCCTGGCATTGCCACTTCATGCAAAAACTGGAGATGGAGCCGGATCTCGATGTGGTCGCACAGAATCCCATCATCGATGCCCGTATGCCGCGGCCACTGGTCGAGGACAAGTTTCAGGCCTGGAGTACAGGCAACACCGGCTGGCCCTTTCTGGATGCGTGTATGCGTCAACTCCATGCCACCGGTTGGATCAACTTTCGCATGAGAGCGATGTTGATGTCGGTTGCCAGTTACACGCTGTGGCTTCCATGGCGCGAAACCGGATTGCATCTGGCAAGACTCTTCCTCGATTACGAACCGGGAATTCACTGGTCCCAGGTGGGAATGCAAAGTGGGACCACAGGTATCAATACCGTGCGCGCCTACTCCGTGACCAAACAGGGTCGAGATCAGGATCCTGAAGGTTCCTACATCCGCCGCTGGGTTCCCGAGCTGGCCCAGGTTCCTGCGGATTCGATTCATGAACCGTGGAAGATGGACGAGGCAGAACAGGAGCGTTGTCAGTGCCGAATCGGCCTCGATTACCCCGCGCCGCTGGTCGATGAGAGCAAGGCACGCAAAGAGGGGGTTTCAAAAACATACGCAGCCAGAAGAGATCCTGAAGCGCGAATAAAATCTCAGGAAGTGTTCCAGAAGCACGGCAGCCGAAAAGGCCCGACCCGTCGTCGAAAGCCGACCAAAAAATCTCCCAAAGCACCCGCTGCCGATCAGCCTGGTCTCTTCAAGGAGTAATCAACAGACTGGCTGGCACTTGTCAGGTCTGCTTTTGGCGACCAGACTTGAAGAACCTCTTCAGGCTGAAAGGCGTGTCATGTCGTCGAATCCTTTCCGATTTTCTTTCCTGTTGCTGCTTCTCTGTGTGGTTGTATTTCTGGGAACGGCATCCGCGACTTCCGTCTTTCTCGATAACCCCAAGTACGATGTCAAAACAGAGGTCGGCCCCGATGCCGCAACCGGAGGCTGGTTTATCCATCTGGGCCTGACAGGTCTGCGAGTGAAGTTGACCCCCGAGTCTCCCCAGGAGCTGGAGGTGGCCTACATTTTCCCGGATTCACCAGCAGCAGGGAAACTGGAGCAGGGGGATCGCATCGTCGGTGCTGGCAAGCGCCCCTTTAGCAAGCCTCATACCTTTGGCTATGGAGTCGGCAAGTTCAGTTACGAGGGACCGCTGACCGAGTTTGCAGATGCCCTCGATGCTGCCATGGCGGACAAGGGTACCTTGCCGCTGCTGGTGACCCGAGGAGAGAAGAAAACCCGCATCAGTCTTCAGGTGAAAACTGATTACGGCAAATACGCCAAGAACTGGCCCTTCAAATGTGATCGCAGTGAAAAGTTGCTCAAGGAAGGAATCGACTATCTCGTTGAAAAGCAGAACGCTTCCGGGTTGTGGCACAACCGGCCGCACCTCAACTGCTTTGCAGTTCTGGCCCTGTTGGGTGACGATCCGGAATTGCACAGGGAGAGAGTCCTCAAGGCGGCGAGGTCCATGGCCCGGGCGACCGACGACAAGATTCGTTATGAGGGACTCGATTGCTGGAAGTACACCCTCTACGGCATCGCCCTTGCCGAGATTTATCTCGCCACAGAAGAGAAGTGGATTCTTCCCGAACTGGAAGAGATTCATCGTTGGCTCGTCAAGGCACAGATCTCTGATGGAGGGTTCGGACATCGCCCTGCAAATCGACCGGGAGGAAATGGTTACGGCTCTATCTGTATCCTTACCGGGCAGGCAAAAATGGCCTGGGCATTGATGAAGATGTGCGGCATTGAAATCGATTCCGAGGCGTACCGGAAAGCCCATGAGTTTGTCGATCGTGGAACCAACCAGCGTGGCTACGTCTGGTATGAAGACTCTTCCGGAGGAAGGGGATACGCCGACATGGGTCGCACCGGAGCTGCGGTATTGGCTCATGCTCTCGATGTCAAAGAGGGGGGATACAAGGAGTTTGCACTCCGATCTGCCCGCTGTATCGGAGAGCATCCGGACACCTTTTCCGACACCCACGGCTCACCGATTCTCGGCATGGTGTGGACCGCTTTCGGTGCTGCTCAGGATCCTGCTTCCCTGCGCAAGTTGCTCGATGAGAACCGTTGGTGGTTCACTCTGTCCCAGTGCTCCGATGGAACCTTCTATTACCAGCCGAACCGGGACAACAACCCCCAGGATTACACCGCTGCCCCGCGCCTCTCTGCGACCTCCGCCGCGGCTCTGATTCTGACCCTGCCAAAGCGCAACCTGAAGATGACAAAACTGTTGTTGCGTTGAGGTTCAGAGAAGAGGCCGAGACCGGATGAGGTCTCTTGCCGAATCAGGCTACTGGGGAAGCGCCGACTTCACCCTTTAGATCTCCCTGAAAAGGGGGGTCATTGGCCAGGATTCATCGAAGACACCAAATTTGGTGGCAGCACTTCCTGGGAAGAATGACGGAGCGGGTGACCGCAGCGCTTCTGAAGTTTCAGGGATGGGAAATCCTGGCGAGGAATCTGCGGACTCCCCACGCTGAGATCGATCTTCTTTGTGCTGACGAATCTGGACTGGTGATCGTGGAGGTGAAGTATCGCTCCAGTGAACTGAGCGACCCGGTTTCATTTCAGCAACGGACCCGGTTGGCGCGATCCGCAAGTTGGTTATTGGGGCAACTTTCCTATGCAGACCTGCTCAGAAAAAAAGGCATTCGCATCGACATCGTTTTGATCCGGCGTCAACGCTGGAGATTTCACTGGTATCACTGGAAGGGTTGCGAAGCACCAGTTCACGATGACTGGAGATGGGAAGCGGACTCCCGGTGATTCCCGATACTGCCCCGGCATGCTACTGTGATTGTCGGTCTATGGCAGAGGTTGGCATATCGCCTGATTCAGGAACAGGAGGACTGTGATGGCTTCACCGGAGTATTCCATTCCCATGGTGGACAATCGTTGGAGACATTTTCTTCAGCGGGATGACAGCGCACTGTTATTGGAGCGTCTGGGTCAGGATCGAATTCGAAATCTCTGGGAGTGGTTCGTCAGCGATTCTGGCCTGGGATCAGGAAGAGTTCTGGCTGACCGCGCACCGGTCTTCGACCTGATTCTCGAAAAGATCTGTCAGCAAAACGGGATCGACCCGGATGAGATGCCCACCGATGACCC
>JACETR010000054.1 GCA_013911165.1 Planctomycetota bacterium
CCTTCTTCTCCAGGACGAATCTATCGATGGGGAGAGATTGCTCAATTCCCGTATCGCCTTCGAATCTGCCCTTGAGAGAACTCTTCAGGGGGGCAGTGACCTGTTTCAGGATCTCGAAATGCGACGTGCACTCGACCGTCTTCGTTTGCGAAGGGGTTGGGAAGTCTGTGGGGAAGTCTCCCAGAGGGGCATGAGTCCCATGGAAGAAGATGAACTGCACATCGAGGGGCCCGGAGGGTCTTGCCTCAGAAGCGTTTTGATTCACAAGGATGAACAGAGCATTGCCTTGCGAGTCCAGGGCAGCCACGGGTTTTCATCCGGGACTCCCGATTGGACCCCCGGCACCTCGGTAGAAGTCTCCTGGTTTCAACCTGAGAGTGGTTGCCTCACCTTTGAATCAAGGGTGCAGGAACTGAGGGACCTGGGAGACTGGTTTCTCTTTCTTGAAAGTCCCCAACAGATTCGCATTCAGCAAAGACGACAGTATTTGAGAACCCCTCTCGAGGGGCGATTCCGTTTTCTCCGTCTTTCGATGGGAGAGTCCGGTTCCATCATGGATGAGCCGGAGGGGATTCATGTTGGCGGAGTTCTGGATGTGGGGGCCGGTGGAGCAGCAATCGTGACCGAAACCCCTTTGGGTCATCAGGACCTGCTGGTACTCCGTGATTTTCCGGGTCTCGAAGACCTCGATCTGACTGCCAGAGTGGTCGATATCCCCACAGGGGAAGACGCGGACAATCTTGTCTACGGAATCCGTTTCATCGGACTCTCTGCCACAGCCAGGGACGCTCTCGCACAGTTCGTGTTTGCAAAGCGCTCCAGAGAACTTCCCGAGACCACGGAATGTGCATTGCCACTCCCTGAACTTGGGGCCGACAGCACCCACAACGGGTGATCCCTCTCGGGAAAATCTGTTGTGTGGGGGCTTCAGGAGAGCCGGTGGCGATACACCGTCTTGTCCGCAGGCAGTCTGCCAGGGTTGGGTAAAACCTCATCGGCATGACCCAGAGTGACCAAAACCGCGATGGAAATTTCTTCCCGATCTCCGGCTCCAATCACTTCCTTGACTGCAGGTTCCATCCAACCATTCATGAAGGTGGTTTTCAGTCCCATACCAGTGGCGGCCAGCACGCTGTGCGTTGCAGCAATCATCGCATCCTTGACCGCATATTCCCGTAAGAGTCCTGCTTTCTCGAGCGCCGTCTGTCCTCCCGGAATTGCCTGGCGGGCAATCTCGCAGTAACTGTCGGGCCACGCATCACGCTCGCGGGCCTGTTCGATGACCTGTTCCATGTCAGATTTCCAGGCCTGGTGATCGACCGCAAAGACGAGGGTCACCGGAGCTTCCAGAACCTGTCTTTGGTTGAAACAGGCGGCGTGCAGTTTCTCCCGGTCTTCAGCCTGATCGATGACGACGATACGCCACGGCTGCAGATTCCAGGAAGAGGGTGCTGCAACTGTCAGGCGGAGGATCTCATCGAGGACTTCCGGATCGATGGGAGTATCGTTGAAATCCTTGGTCGACCGTCGCAGTTCGATAGCTTCATTGACCGGGAGTGAGGGTTGGCTCATGACTTCTTTTCCATCAGCGTCACGACCGAAGTCCGGTCGTCGCCTCCCATGTTGGCGCAGATTCCGCGGGTCGGCTTCTTCTGCATCTGGTAGTCACCACAGAGACCATTCATTTGGCGAAAGACTTCAAAAGCCTGCTTGACGCCAGTGGCTCCCACGGGGTGACCAAAAGCCATCAGCCCACCTCCGGTATTGACGGGAATACGGCCTTCCAGCGAGGTGTCTCCATTGGCCGCGATCTGTGTCCCCTCACCTTCCTTGCAGAAGCCAAGAGCTTCGCAGATCAGGGCTTCCGTGATGCTGAAGCAGTCATGGACTTCAGCGACTTCGACGTCGGTTGCGTTCCAGCCGGCGGAAGCGTAGGCCTTGCTGGCGGCAGCGGCAGTCACGTCCATTTTGGTCAGGTCTGCCACCTGGCCCAGGGGACCACAAGCGACTTCGCAGGCGACGATCTCTACCGGGTCACCGACCGTTTCTCCCAGTTTTTCGAGTCCTGCATCGGAGCAAAGGATGATGGCACAGCCTCCGTCCGAGACTTGAGAGCAGTCACCGACTCGCAACCATGAGTGCAGTTCCTCGTTGTCAAGGAAGCACGGATTCTTGTCGGAAGCCTGTGCAGCCTGCTCGGCACTCATTTGAACCTCACGCATGTGGGCGTTGGGGTTGCGATTCGCATTGGCGTAGGCCTTGGCGATGATGGGGGCCAACGCCTCGGGAGTCACACCGTGGCGTTCGCAATAGGCTTTGGTTCTGCGGGCGAACATTGCCGGGAAGGTGAAGGGGTCCAGTCCGCGCTCTGTTTCATAGTGGGAAGCACGGGCAAGGAAATCGGCGCCCTCCTTGGCATTTCGAGTGGTCTGAACCTCTGCACCGATGACGAGAACGATGTCGGCACCCGCCTGAATGGCATCCACACCCGCGGCAATTCCAAGTCCACCGGAAGCGCAGGCACCCTCCACGCGAGTGAAGGGCGTGTAGGTCAAGCCCTCTGCTGCAGCGGCGGCCATCGATCCCAGGTGTCCCTGATTGGAGAAGAGCTCTCCAACAAAGTTGCCGACATATCCGCGATCGACGAGAGCCGGATCGATACCGACATTCTTGCAAGCCTCGACAGCAACCTCATGGATGTATTGTTCGAGGGTCGGGTTCTCTTTCTTGCCGAAGTCGGGGTGCTTCTTCCAGATGAAATCCGGATGAAACTTCCCAATGAAGGGGGTGATGGCTCCTCCGGCAACGGTGACGCGACGTGCAGGTTTCATTTTTCAGTATCCAATCAAAGTCTGACCGCGGGGGCCGACTCGGTTTCAGTGGTCGATCCCTCGGTGGAGGGCTCTTCAGCGGGCGCGGGGATTTTCCATGCACCCAACCAGTAGATGTCCTCGGGGATCCACCCCGACTCCAGCAGCCTGCGCCGGAGGTCCGGCATGTGCGCTGCACCATAGAAGATGGCGGTTCGTCGCCAGTTTTCGCTCAGGGAATTTTCGAAGATCTCCCATGCGCGATCATTGCGCAATCCCAGAATCAGATCTTCTGGCCTCTCGATGTCCTCGACACCCAGGAATGCCATTTCTCCCACCGACTGGGCCATCGTTTTGCCCATCGTCCAGCGCAATCGGTTGGTGGTCTGGTCATCGCGACTGGCCAATGCGGCCTGAATCGCGAGGCTGTCAAAGGTGCTCGATCCCATTCCCTGAAGAATCAACAGGGGATCAAGATTGAAAAGGCCGCGCTCAGCGAGTCCCTTGCTGAAACCTTCAAAATCGAGATCGGCATGGCGCAAGTTTCTGCGGGTGTAGTCGATCCCGTTCATCTGATGGGAGAGTCCCAGCATCTCGGTCATGCCGGACTGCATCATTCCGATCATTCCGAGCATGGGATCCGTCCCTCCCTCCTCTTTTGCAGGAAGGGAACCATCGTCCTCAGGAGATCCGGGGGCGGGTCCGCCGACCAGTTCATAGAGAACCAGATCGTAGGAATCGAGTTCCTGCTGGATGCGGCGGAAGTAACCGGGATCACCGATGTGAACCACTCCGACCAGACTGACCAATTGGTCTGTCTGCGGGTTTCGGTACGTGGTCACGGAGGTCTGTAATTCGGCGTTGGGACCGGACATTCTCAGAAAGCGAATGAAGTCCTGAATGGCGTCGGTTTTCCCGAATTCGACCGGAGCTGCTGTGGCAGAAGTTCCTTGCAACAGACCGGAAGCAGTGGCCAGACCGAGGCAGATCAGTGCACCCAACATGAGTCGGGAGGGCAATGATTTGTTGAAGAGAGAGTGGTGGGGGGATGCCGACATGACAGCCAACCTTCCTGCAGAACTGTTTTGTTTCAGTTTCCACGGTTTCGGGCACCCTACACCCAATTTTTGAGGTCATCCCAAAGATCCATGGGGGGAATCGGGGAAGCGGCCGGATCTGCAGTGACCGAACAATCCCATGAGAAAACCGAACATTTTTGGTATGATTATCGGTACAAGGTGCTTTAAGTGATTATTTTTATTAACTTTAGGTGTGTTTATCAGAGCCCTAACATCCCCTTGATGTTTGGCTTTTGTTTGGCGAAAATCCACCTGACATCGGGGCAGGAACACAGACCAGATCCTGGTCACTCCCTGAGACAGATTTAGACAGACAGATTTCGACGAAGAGAAGAGGCCAAACCATGGCAACCAAGCTGATCCAGAAAAGTGTGACCGTAAAGGTCTCCCGGACTACTCAAAACAACAGTACCCGCATTCAGGCCGAAACCGCAGCCGTTGAAGCCGGTTCTACAAAGCGCCGCGCAGCTTCTGCAGGAACCCGTTCCCCCAAAAGGGTTCAGCTGGAGATCTTTTCCCACAACGAATCTGCCACGGATCTGGATCGGATCCCCTCCGACAGAATCAGGCAGGAGCCACTGGTGTCCCCGGAAGCTCCTCGCCACTGGTCGGGAGCAACCGGAGCATGGAAGAGGGTCGAGAGTGCCCGAGCTCAGGGAGCGGCGACCGTGATTCCCGATTCGGGGAACGGCTGCCCGGTTTCCGAGATTGCGGAAGAGCAAACTGAACCGGAGTGGGTCGATCAGCTGTGGATGGCTGCGGGAATTTTGTCGATGGCCGTGATGTTTTTCATGGGTACCTGAGAGTCGAAAACCAGAAACAGAAAAAAACCGTCGAAGAAAGATCAGGGGGCTGAGCGTGTACTACACCGATCGCCAAATGGAAATCATGGAGTTTCTCCAGTGCTTTTTCCAGGAGCGTAATACCTCGCCAACCCTGGAGGAGGTCGCCCAAGCCTTTGGAGTGACGAAGGTCACCATTCATGGCCACCTCAAGGGATTGGAAGAGCGTGGAGCGATTCGCCGAACGCCGCATCTGTCCCGGGCGATTGAGATTCTGGATACCGATTACCTTCCCCGGAAAGAGAGATCGGAAACCTCTGTGATGGGTCAACTGCCTGTTCAGGTACTCGGCCGTATCGCTGCGGGTCAACCGATCGAGGCGGTGGAAGGGACTGAGCAGGTCGATCTCGCGGAGCTTTTGCCGATGGGCAAGGATCACTACGCCTTGAGAGTTCGAGGAACTTCGATGATCGGCGACGGCATCCATGATGGAGACCTGGTCATCGTCGAGCATCGAACCCAGGCGATCGATGGTGAGATGGTTGTTGCCATCGTCCAGGATTCAGAGATGGAAGAAGCGACCCTGAAAAAGATGTATCACGAAGAGAAGGATGGCGAAGCGGTGATCCGCCTGCAGCCTTCCAATCCCGAGATGGAGCCGATCTTCGCCCGTGAAGTCGAGGTTCGCGGCGTCGTTGTGGGCGTCGTTCGCAAGTATCCCGGCTGGCCGGGAGGGCAGACTGCATGAAGTGATCGAATGAAGTGGACTCCTGACCAGGAGTTTGACCACGCCTCATTTACTCTTCCCCCTTGCTCCTTACTCCTTACCCCTTACTCCTTACCCCTGAACGGGAGGAGCCCATGCCCGGTTGATCCGGGAGGGCTTCTCCCGGCTTCCTTTGTATTGGGGCTCCCATTCATTTCGGAGAGTGGATCACCTACCACAAGCCATTTATGGCGATCCCGTGGATTGAAGAGACCGATTGAGTATCCTTGACGGTCCGTTTCCGGAGTCGGTAACGATTCGTCCGGTCTGCAGGGCCGCTCACTGGAGACATCGGATTGAAGAAGGGGCATCTTGGCGATACACGGTGATGATGACACTTCCCCGGAGGAGGGCAAAAAGCCTGGCAAGGGGTTCCTTTCGGGACTCTTTGGCGGTTCCTCTCCCGAGGAGGAACCGGTCGAGGAGTTTTCGGTGGAGGCCGAGAATCCTGCGGATCACGGCACCGTTTCCAGAGTCGAGGACAATGATTTCAAGTCCGGGGATTTTTCGGCGCCGGATCCTGATCAGACTCCAGCTCGCATCTATACCCGTGACGAGCATGACCTTTCACGCAAGCAGATTGACCGGGATGCACTCAAGGCTCTCTATCGACTTCACGACCATGGATACAAGGCTTATCTGGTCGGCGGGGCGGTTCGCGATCTGTTGATCGGCAAGGCTCCCAAGGATTTCGATATCGCGACCAGCGCCACTCCCCAACAGGTCAAGAAACTCTTCCGCAACTGCCGCATCATCGGTCGACGATTTCGACTGGCGCATTTGTACTACGGGCACGACAAGATTCTGGAAGTTGCCACCTTCCGTTCATCCGGAGGGGCCGATGAGGTGATTCGCGATGGAGAGATGATTCGTCGCGACAATGTCTATGGAACTCCGGAAGAAGATGCCCGCCGACGTGACTTGACCATCAACGGCCTCTTTTACGACATTGGCACCTTTTCGATCCTCGATTATGTAGGGGGAGTGACCGACCTGCGTCAGGGTGTCGTACGCATGATTGGTGATCCGCAGCACTCATTCAGGGAGGACCCGGTTCGTCTCCTGCGAGCGATTCGGCACTCGAGTCGACTCGGCTTCCGCATCGGCGAAGAGACTCTCGATGCCCTGATTGAAAACAGGGAAGAGATCCTCAAGGCGAATCGGGCCCGCTTGCTCGAAGAGTTTCTCAAGGATCTGGTTTCGGGTCGGGCCGCCGCCTATTTCCAACAACTTTTGAAGTTGGGCTTTCTGGAATTGCTGATTCCTGATCTGCACGAGAGGCTCGAGGAAGAAGGGGAGGAATCGAAGTGGCTCGAATTGCTCGAAGGAGTCGATGCCGGAATTGCTGCCGGTGAACCGATTCGACCCCATCAGGCTCTGGCGGCACTGATCGGTCCCTTCGTTCGTGAGGTCTACGAAGAAGAAGAGGTCGAGCAACTGAAAGCTTTCCGTGACAGGAAGTCGGCTTTCAGGGAATTGACACAGCCGGTTCTGCGGCAGCTCAAGGTATACAAAAAAGATGAGGATCGCCTGTGGTCGGCGATGGGTGGGCTTCACCGTGTCTCCGGTTGTGACAGCTGGGATGAACTTCCGAGTTCTCTCCAGGGGAAGCACTGGTTGAGAGATTCCCTGCAGGTTTTGCACCTGCTTCAGCCCGAGTTGCCTGGGGTCAGGGAGTGGTTGATCCGCTCCCGAAAAATGGAGCTCGAAGATCCTCCTGAACTGGCCCGCAAGAGGAGGAGACCGCGACGGGGGCAGGGGAAAGGCCCCGGGAGAAGGTCTTCCCACCCCGCCGATGAGGGGAAGAAGCCCTCTGGAAACAGCTCTCAGACGGGGGATTCACCCCAGGGGGAATCCGCAGGGACCGGGCGACGCCGGCGCAGGCGCCGCCGCAGACCCCGCAAAGACACTCCGAACGGCTGATCCGGGGCCTCAGGTTTCCCGGTAACCCGGTTTCCATTTCTCTGCAACTCTGTGCTCAAAGGCCCAAATGCCTCTGAGGAGGGTTTCCGGCCCTTGGAAGAGGGCTTTCCTTTGTACTCATGTGGTTGCATCCCCATACCCTGAGAGGGTACCTTCCCTTTTTGCCGATCCGGTCTCCGGGCCAGCCTGCGTACCAGTGCAGACTGCCGGGATGGCGGCCCAAAGAGCCTTCTACTGAATCCGCCAGGTCGGTCCAGTTTGTCGTGACAGATTGAGAGAGCCCTTCCTTCAGAAGAGATTCTGACAGGAAACGGTTTCTGCGAAGGGTGGAGTCCCCGCCCTCAACAATCGAATGCGTGATCGACTGCTGGATTCGGACTGCTTTGTAAGGAGAGATGAAGAATGAAGTTTTCCAGTCAGCCCAGCCGTAGCCGTCTGTTGCTCCTGACCCTCAGTGTGGTCCTCGTCGGGCTTTCCGGTTGCCTTGCCCCCGGTTACAACGCCCGCGAAGCGATGCTCTTCGAGGACAAGATGCACACCGAGTACAAACTCGGCTCCTTCTCGCCTTCGAGCAGCCACTTTTCCAGTGGTCAAGGTCTGGGTATTCGCATGAGCTACGAGTACGAATACGGCATGCACTTCGGATTCGAGTACGGAGTGGTCAGAGATGTGGACGGAGCCGCCTACGATGGCCCCGCAGCATTGAACAACCCGACTACCATTCGCGGTGCCGGTGAGTCTGCCCTTTCGGGAGCCGATCGCAGATCCTTCACCTTGAACTTTGACTGGGATGTTCCTCTTTCCGAGGATCCAGGGATGCCTTACATGCGTTACGGATTCGGCATCGGTGGTCTTTACTCCGACCTTTCCCTGAATCAGGGCTTCCTGGATGCGGTTGAGGCCGGTTCACCAGGATCCGTGATTGAAGTGACGGATCAGTTGATGTTCCTGTTCCGCCCGAGTGCTTCACTTCGTTGGGATCTTTTCGATGGGAATCTCGGTCTGATTGCCGAGGCCCAGTACGACGTGGCCAGCCACCCGCTGATCATGGATATCAACACGGACGGCGACAAGTCTGAAGACATCAACTACGGTGGTTTCGGAGCTTACGTCGGAGTGGATTACAGTTTCTAAAGAGGTGGGATTGACTGACCGCAACTTTTGAAATTTTGGGGCCGGACAGAGACTCCCTGCTGGGAACCACTGTCCGGCCCCTTCGATTTGAGTGAGGCAGTCAAGGTCTTCGATCGAGGGGAACATGGAGGGACGCTTGAGGATGATGTTCAGAGTCCATTTCCTCTTGCCGTTGGCTCTTTCATGGATGACCTGTTGTGTCTATTCCCAGGAGTCGACGGGTCAGATATCGGAAGCCAGAATCGGATCCCTGAAATTCCAGGCACTGCTCAACGACGCCCCGGAGGGATTGCCGGCTCTGCCCGATCTGTCCTATCCGCGCACGGTTGCCATCCCCGGGACCGCTTCCCTCGATCAGGTCCTGCCGGTGTTGTGGAACGGAGTGTTGATCCCTCCCGGATTACATCGTGTAGAGATCGAATCGTTCAGGGATCGGGAACCTCAACTGAGGGTGATCCCCTACGGTGGGGGCAATGGGGTTCGAATCCCTGCAGTACGATCCATCCTTGATCGCCCAGCCAGTTCCCTGCGCTGGACACTTTCCTCGATTGTTGATGGGAAAAGCAAGAAACCGGAAGACGCCCTGCTTCAGCTCGATCTTCGCTGGGGGATCCTGCAATTGACCTGCGAGGGAAGACCTCTTTCAACCGAGGTGATTCAACAGGGTCGTTGGAAATTGGAAACGCATCCCTTTCCTTCGGGAACAGAGGTCGGCGATCGTCAGTTCCTTGGAATTTTTGAGGATCCCCGTTTGTCCCCGCGCCGTTGGCGTTGTCTCCTTGAAAAATCTTCCAACAAAAAACTGCAACTGGTCTTCGTCGACCCTTCCAGAGATCGCAGGGCTGCGAGTCATCAACAGTGGTTCGACCGTTTGCGTGGACTTCGTCGCCAGTTGAAGGAATTGGATGCGGAGTCGGGGAATGGTGTCGAGGATCAGAGAAAGGTTCTCACCAAGGAGATCTCCCGTGCACAAACGATGGTGGGTGCCCTCGACGAAGCCTTGAGAAATCTGGATGACGAAGCACGTAAAAGGACTCTGGAGCCCTATGGTCAGGTCGGGCCGGGCCGAAGCGGCCTTGAAGTGGATCTGAAAATTGGAGAACAGGGAGCCTTTTTGCACGTGCTTTGCAAAGAGGGTCGCTTCCGTTTTCTCGTCTCTGACTCGCTTTAGTCGAGTTGCCTTTTCAGGGGTTTCCATTTCCGGGAGGAAATGACGAACCACCCGGTCAGCAGGGCCGCTGCGACGATGAGTCCGACCATGAATCCCCACCAGATTCCTGCGAGTCCCCAACGGAACTCGAAGGCCAGTGTGTATCCCACTGGCAGGGTGATCAGGGGGAAGCCGATCAGACCCATCACGGCAGCAGGAATCGTCTGTCCGGCACCGCGCAGGATTCCTGCAGATACTGCCTGAATCCCATCGAAGAGTTGGAAACCGGCTGCGATGGGAAGCAGGGCGGTCGCCATCATCAACACCTTTTGATCCTTGGAAAAGATGCCGGGAATCGCAGGCCCCAACAGGAGAACCCCGCCACCGATCAGGAGCATGGTGACAGCGGTCAGTCCCAGAGCCGCCCAGGAAGTCCGCCGTGCTTCCTCAATTTTCTGGTCACCAAGAAGATTGCCGACGCGGGTGGTGGAGGCTCCACTCAATCCCCAGGGAAACATGAAGGTGAAGCTGATGATCTTGAGAACGACGACGTGGGCAGCGAGGGCTTCCTCACCCAGTTTTCCTGCCATCAGTGTTGCTGCCTGAAAGGTCCACACTTCCACACCGAAATGGATCATCACCGGGAACCCGAAACGGAAGAGCCGGAACAGGCCACGGGGTGAAAAGGATCGGCGGGACCACGGAGTCCAGCCCCCTTTGAGGTGTCGACCGCGAATCATGAACGCGGCGAGGGTCAGAAACATGACTACCCTGCTCGCTCCGGTGGCATATCCCGCACCCTCGATACCCAGCGCCGGAATACTGCCGGCTCCGAAGATGAGGACTTCATTGAAAATCACGTTGGTGACATTCGCGAGGAGGATGGTAATGACGATCGGTTTGAGGACTCCACGTCCCTGGAGGTATTGACGCATCAGGGCAAATGCGAGCAGTGCAGGAATACTGAAAATTTGTGCCTCGACATAATCCGCTGCCTTCCCCGTCAGATTCGGATCCTGTCCGAGCCATTGCAAGGCGGGGTCAGCAAAGATCCAGCACAGGTAGAGGACAGGGCTGAGGATCAGGCACAAAAGAATGCCCCTTTGCAGTGTCCTCCCCAATGTGGTCGCGTCTTTTGCTCCATGAGCCTGGGTGAAGAGAGGATCGGCTCCCTGAATCAGGCCAAAAAAAAGAATCATGGTGCCGAAGGCCCAGAGATCTCCCAGCGCAGTTTGTGCCAGAGGGACGGTACCGAGTCGGCTGATCATCCACACATCGACCAGGCCCATCACCATCTGTCCCACCTGGGTCAGAATGATGGGAAGGGCAAGTTGAATCAGTGGTCGGGTGATGGGGTTCGATAAGAGGATGGGTCCCCGATTCCTGTCGGTCGGCGGTTTCCCCGGAGCGAAAACCGTGGTCAGATTCAGTTGCCAGCAAGAGTGGTACTCTGTGAGGAAGATCCAGCAATTCAAAGGAGTTGTCGAGATGAAATCCCTGATCCCGTCCCTGTTTGTGATCCCATTCCTGATTCTCGGAGACCCCATGGAAGTGGCTTGCTCACAAGATTCTGCAATGGGAACTTTTGAGTATCGTTCGGATGATGCGTATGAGGGTCAGGTGGTCACTGCCGGGGAGTTCTTTGGAATCCCGCTGGGAGAGCGGTTCACTCCTCACAGGGATGTCATGGACTACTGCCGCATGTTGGCGGAAAAATCTCCGAGAGTCGTTCTGCAGAAGTACGGAGAGTCAGTGGAAGGCCGCGACCTGGTTTTGATGCTGATCTCTTCGGAAGAAAATATTTCCCGCTGGGAAGAGATCCGTCAGGCCCAAATGCTTCTGGCAGATCCGGTCCAGCTTCAGCGACAGAAGAATGGTGACCTCGAAGCCATTTTGCCCGATCTTCCGGCGGTGGTGTGGCTCTCCTACAACGTGCACGGCGATGAGTCCTCTGCAACAGAAGCGGCGTTGGCGACGATGCATCAGTTGGTCGATGGAGCCGGGGAACGCTGGCAGTCGATTCGTGAAAACACTCTGGTCGTGGTCGACCCGTTGCTGAATCCGGATGGTCGGGAGCGTTACCTTCAGTGGTACAACTCGGTTCGTGCCCATCCTGCAGATCCCGATCCGCTGGCGAGAGAGCACTCTCCGCCATCTCCTTCTGGCCGTACCAACCATTACTATTTCGATCTCAACCGGGATTGGGCCTGGCAAAGCCAGCCAGAGACCCGTCAGCGCATCGTTGAGTACCTGCGCTGGCAGCCGCTGGTCCATGTCGATTTTCATGAGATGTCGCCCAACTCGACCTACTTCTTCTTCCCGCCGGAGGAACCCTTCAACGCCAACATTCCCCAGGATCGTATCTCCTGGTCCGAGACCTTCGGTAAAAGCAACGCGGTGGCTTTCGATCGCTTTGGTTGGAAGTACTACACCGGTGAACAGTTTGATCTCTTTTACCCCGCTTACGGTGATTCGTGGCCGACCCTGAATGGGTCGATTGGCATGACCTATGAGCAGGCGGGAGGTGGGCGTGCCGGCTTGACCTATCGCAAGTCCAATGGAGAGATCCTGACTCTGGTCGACCGATTGCACCACCAGCATGTGGCCGGTCTGGCAACAGTTGAGTGCGCTTCCGATCACCGGGAAAAACTGCAGAGGGAATTTTACAGTTTCAGGGAGCAAACCATCTTTGCCGGTCGAACCGGCGAAGTTTCACAATTCATTTTACCGCCCGCAGAGGATGACCATCGAAGACAGGCTCTCGTGGATCTGCTGAAGCGTCAGGGGATCCAGATGGTGGTCACGATGGATGAAGTGGTCACAGAGGGGCTCCTCGACCATTTCGGAAATGCAGTGGGAGTACGCAAGTTGCCAGCGGGAACGATTGTGGTTCCGATGGATCAGGCACAGGGGCGTCTGGCGATGACTCTTCTCGAGCGCGATGCCAAAGTGGGGGAGGCATACTTCTACGATGTGGCAGCATGGTCTCTGCCGTTGACCTTTGGAGTCGAAACACTGGTTGCGAAAGATCCCATTAACGGAATCCTGATCCCTTCCGGTGCCAGCCCCCAACCGGAAGGGCGTGTCGAAGGCAGCGGATCTCTGGCTTTCCTTCACCGCTGGACCGGAATGCCTTCCGCCAAAGCGCTGAGGCAGTTGCAGGATCGTGGTCAATCTGTGGATCTGGTGACTGATGACATTGAGATTCAGGGCCATTCCTATCCGGCTGGAACACTGGTGGTTCGAGTCAAGGATGAAGGAACACAGAAAGCTGTTCAGGAAGTGGCCGCTGCCACGGGGACCTTTTTCCGTGGGACGGACAGTGGCTGGACGGACGTGGGACCAGATTTGGGCTCCGATCGATTCCCCACGCTGGCCCATGCCCGGATTGCAGTGCTGGGACCAGATGCCGCCTCCAGTTACGGATACGGAGCGGTCTGGAGTTTTCTTGAGCAAGAGATGCAGATTCCTTTCACGGCGATCTCCGAGTCCGGCTTGCGTCGAGGGTTGGATGATTTCGATGTGTTGGTGATCCCCCCCGGAGTCAGTTCGTCTGTGATGGGAGAGAGTACCCGTGAATCGTTGCGGAACTGGGTTCGCAGCGGAGGTATCTGTATTGCACTGGGCAGCAGTGCTCTGCGCGTGGCTGGCAAGAATGGCCTGGTTTCCCGGGATCTCCTCGATAATCAGGAGTCGAGCAAGGAAGAGGATCCTCAGCCAAGAACCCGAACCGAGATTCGTGAAGAACAGCGCAAGGATCAGGTGCCCGGTAACATCGTTGCTCTGGATATGGATCGCGAGCATCCCCTCGGGTACGGATTGCCTGAACGGATTTACGGCTATATTTCCGGAACCCGGGTCTTCGAGGTTCAGGGTGATGGTCAGGATGTGGCAGTTCTTCCCGGCAAGTCTCCCGTGGTCAGCGGATTCATTTCGGATTTGAATCAGAGAAGGCTGGCAGGGGGAGTCTGGCTTGCTTCTGAGAGAAGTGGCAGGGGGCAGGTGGTCCTGTTTGTGGGCGATCCGCTCTTCCGCTCCTTTTGGCGTCAGACTTCTGAAGTCTTCCTGAATGCCCTGTTGTTGCTGGCGCGCTGAATTTTTGCAAAAAGACTGAAGTTCAGCGTCTTCAGAGCCGATCGATGCATGGGGGAGTTCCCTGCTCAGATCGGAGGAACATGGCAAGAAGTACTGAGGATCGCGAAGTATCTGTGGATCAGGCGACAGCGGTTCGCAAGATCCGTTTTTTGATCGACACCCATCATGAAACGGTTCCCGGGCTCGCCAAGGGGATCGGAGTCCTTCCCGGTACGATTCAGGATGTGCTCGATGGCCAATCTCTGGTCAGCTCAGCATTGGTTCGCAGGATTGCCGATCGATTCAGTCTGCCCATGGATTTCTTTTCAGCGGAACCCCAGAGTGAAAAAGAAACGGGTGCCGGGGAAACCACGGTGAAATCGACCCGGGCACGACGGGTTGAGACGAAGCCTGTAACCAGAAACTCCTCTTCCAGCGAGAGCGAATTGGAAGAATTGCGTCGCACCCAAAAAGCACTGGTGGAGTTGCTGATCGACAAAGGCGTGATTCAGCCCGGTGAATGGCAGGCACGATTGCGCCGTACCCGGGTTTCCCGCTAGGTGATGAGTGAAGGAGTTTCAGTCGACCCTGATCGCAGGGGCAGGCTTGAGACTGCGGGCTCCTGATTCGATCGCTTCTCCCCTGGATTGCCACCCCGCTTTTCCCATGCGGGCAAAGGCGACCGCCTTGCCACCTTCCACTCCCGGCTGATCGAAGGGATCGACCTTCAAATGATCCGCTGCCATCACGGTGGCCACCTTCATGAGCAAGATCCATGCTCCCAGATGGGCTTCATCGAGGGCTTCGAAACGAACCACTGAGACTGGTCTTCCCGCAGACTGAAGTGCGGCAACGGTGCCCTCCAATTCGGCAACCCGCAATTCCTCGATGGATTTTCCCGAGAGATAATTGAAGTCCTCATGCAATTGAGCAGATTCATCTGAAATCGTCCCAAGTGTTGAGGGGAGATCCGCATCCAGCATCAGAAACTGCTTGTCTGCGGGGCCCTCGACAAAGAGCTGAACCAGAGAGTGTTGATCTGTCACTCCGCGGGCAACCATGGGGGTGGAGCCGCGAAATACCTCGTTTCCATCGAGGTCGAAGCGTTTGCCGAGACTCTCGGCCCACAGTTGGGCGAACCAGTCACCAAGGGTGACCATGCGATCCCTGTAAGCGAAGTGAACCACGTTTGGACAGCGGTCATGGAGTAGACGCCAACCGCTGAGCCAGCGTACCAGTGCATGGTCGGAGGTCGCCGATCGCAGGTTCTCCAGGGCACTTTTTGCTCCGTTGACGAGGGCACGGATATCGATGCCGCAGAGAGCTGCAGGCAACAGGCCTACCGCTGTCAGCACCGAGTATCGTCCTCCAACTGCGGATGGCACAGGCAGGCTTCTCCAGCCCTGCTGTTGAGCCACCTCGCGCAGGCATCCTTTTTCGGGATCGGTGATGGCGACAACGTGGTCTCGGGAAGAAAGACCGGCTTTCGTGAAGGCGTCCAGAATCCACAGCAACTGTGCGGTGGTTTCAGCGGTTCCTCCCGATTTGGATATGACGAGCACGGTGGTCAGTTCCAGATCCAGAGTGGCCAATGTTTTGGCGAGGGTGTCGGGGTCGATATTGTCGAGTACTGTCAGTCGACTGGCATCTTCCGGGCACAAGGCATCGATCAAAGCCAGAGTTCCGAGGGAGGATCCACCGATGCCGAGGAGCAGGATCTCATGATCTGCGGGAATGGTTTCAGTGACCGATTCGATGAGGTCGAGGTCTGAACTCTCTGGCAGATCTGAAATGAACCCGGGAGGCTGCTGCAGAACTGCGGACAGGGTGTCCAGCAAGTCCGCATCACCCTCTTCACACTCTGGCGACCAAAGAAGGCTCATGAGGTTGTCGCCTCCCCGTCTGTTTGGGTGGCTCTGAGTCTCTGAACCAGACGCTCCCAGGCGGGAAGGGATTTCTCGACCTGCTTTTTGGGGACCGCGTAGGAGAGCCTGAAGTGTCCCGAGCGACCAAATCCGCTCCCGGGAACGACAAGAATCTTCTCTTTGAGAGCTTCACGAACAAAGGCAACATCGTCGAGCCCGAGGGATTTGGGGAAGAGGAAGAACGCCCCGTCCGGTCTGACGTACTCGAGGCCGATGGCGTCAAAATGATCCATCAATAGGCGACGGTTCTCTTCGTATTCTGTGGTGTCGACCGCCTGATCCTGACAGTCCGCCACTGCCAGTTGAAGCAGGCTGGGTGCGTTGACAAAACCGAGCGTCCTGTTGGCAAAGGTCGCTCCGGCGACCAGCTCCTGACGCTGGGGAATCTGTGGTGAAACCGCCATGTAACCGATGCGGTCGCCGGCGAGTCCCAGATCTTTTGAGTGTGAAGTGATCACTACCGTGTGGGAGTAGTGGGATTGGATTTCCGGGGAAGAGACTCCATCGTAGGTCACCTTCTTGTAGGGCTCATCGGTGACGAGGAAAATGGGCTGTCCATTTTGCTCAGAGGCCTCTTCCAGCGCACGGGTGAATGCTTCCACTTCCGCCGTGGTGTAGACCCTGCCCGTAGGGTTGTTGGGACTGTTGATGATTACAGCCCGGGTGCGCTCGGTGACGCACTTCAGCAGAGCCTCGGGGTCGGGGGCGAAGTCTTCGGTGGTGGGACACTCGACCACTTCTCCGCCATGATTGCGGACATAGAATACGTATTCGACGAAGTAGGGACTCAAAACGATGACCTCGTCACCGGGGTTCAGCACCGCCTTGAGGAAGATATTGAGAGCTCCTCCCGCTCCGACTGTCATGATCACATCACTGCCTTGCCAGGGGAGGCCATCACGGCGGTTCAGGTCGGCAGCGATTTTTTCGCGGACCTCGGGCCAACCCGCATTGGGCATGTAGCGGTGGATCGTGTCCTGGGGACCGTTGGCGATTTCGCGCAGCCGATCGACAAAGCCGTCGGGGGGAGGAAGGTGAGGGTTGCCCAGGGAGAAGTCGAACACCGCCTCTTCCCCGAACTCGGCCTTGAGGCGATTTCCCTCCTCAAACATTTGGCGTATCCATGAGGATTTCTGCAGAGAATCCTGAATCTCGGAAGAGATAAGCAAAATCGAACTCCTGACGGAAGGGTTCACGAAGAAGGGGGAATTGTTCCCAAATGGGCCCCAAGAGGCTCAAATGTGAAGGATAGGCCCCTCCGGCCGGTGGGGCAATGAATCCTTGAACTGACCCAGAAAGTCGAAAAAAGCACTGGAAACTCGTGGAGAACCTGTAGACAATCGTCGAGAGTCGATAATCAGACTCGAAGAGATTTTGTGGCTTTTGCGGATGGGTCAAAGTTCCCGCAAGTTGCAAACTTTTCAGGTCAGATTTGCGTCAGGACGACAGACCGGATTCGATGAGATCGATCCATGTCTGCGGGATCTGGGGATCCCGTTTGTGAAGCTGGCCCCCGCAATGTCTCATTTGAATGACTTCTGGTCTTCATTTGAAACATCGTAGTCTGGAGTGGCTGCCCTCTGCCTCCGTGATTCATGCACCGCTTGGGTGCGGATCGCCTGCCAGAGAGATTCACAAATCTGTCCCGACACGACGATTTCATTCGTTCCTGAAGACCCGGCCCGGAACATTCCCCTAATTTCCCCCTTCTGGGTTGGGTCTCTTTTTTCTCCTCCGATTGATGAGACAGCGGGTCTGCTGATTCAGGCACCCGTATTATTTCCATGACATCACGGGTGTCCGAAGGAAGTTTGAAAACAGTGGTCTGGTTCGGGATCACTTGCTCCCTATATCTATCCAGAATCCCAATGCCATCAAAAGATGATCCAGGGTTCTCCCGGTTCGGGAGGCGGGGCCCCATCGATGCCCAGGTTTCGGCAAAGTTCGATGGTTTCGGGGAAATCACCGGGGTTGGGTCCTGGGGCAGGATCCAGAATGTGCAAGGGATAGGAGAACGCAGCTTCATCACCGAAGAAAAGAGATTTCGGATTATACAATCCATGACCTGGCAGTGTTCCTTCGCCACCCGCATTGAAATCTCCCAGAACCATGCCCGCCGGGTCTTGATCAGGGAGGGGTGAGGGTTCCTCGAGTTCCTTTGCCAGAAGATCCCTGCAGCGTGATTCCGCCGCAGGATCGAAGAGGAATCTCATCGGTGCCCCGGAAAAGGTCTGAAAGACGGTAGCCATTTCCTCGCGGGCGAGAGGATTCCAGGGGTCGGATGATTCGCGAATCAGGAGCGTCACCTGACAACGATCTGCCTCATTCAGGAGCGGGTCCAGATTTTTGAAGAGAGCGTCCCTGCGTGAGCGGATAGGCAGCAACTGTTTGTGCCAGACCTTCATAAATCGCTGATATTCCTGGCGCTCCTTGTGAATTTGAATCTCCGCTGCCGCCGCACTCTCCACGTCACCGGGAGTGACCGCATTTTCGCAGCGGAACTTTTCTTTTTGCCATTGTTGTTGCCTGCTCAACAG
>JACETR010000055.1 GCA_013911165.1 Planctomycetota bacterium
ACAACAGGCCCCAAAGCCGCGACAGCCGCGACTTCGGCACGGTGACCCTCGACCAGGTCAAGGGCAGGGTGCTTCTGCGGCTGTGGCCGCTGGACTCATTAAAGTTCTTCTAGGCCATGTCCCAAACAAAAAAAGGGTCTGTGCTCTGTGAGCACAGACCCTTTTTTTGATGGAATCTGTTCCGATCCTAGAAGTTCCAGAAGGTCTGGGCGTAGAAGAAGTTCGTCGACTCGTAGGTACTGGTCAGGGAGTTGAACTTGGCAGCACCGAACTCGACATCGAGGTCACCAATGCGGTGATCGAGGATCAGATTGATCTCCTCACCCCAGTCCGCTCCCTGATCCGCCCTCAGCTCATGGTAGGTGAACTCCACACCGGTCTCACCGAGAACGGTACGGATACCCAAGTAGGTGTCCTTGAGATTGCTGGTACCGATGATGTCAGAGATTCCATGAGTTCCATGGGGGGTTCCGAAGGGTGAACGGAACTCCTCGATGCGCGAGGCCCCCGCAGAAGTACCGGTCGCAAAGATATGACCGCCAACCAGGACCATGTCCCACAAGCGCTCTATCGGTTCCAGATCGTAGGTACCTTCGATGGCGTAGTAGAGGGAGTCGAGTCTCTGTATCGCGTCCAGATCACCGTTGTAGCGTCTTCCCTCCTGCAATGCGTACTCCACAGAGAGAGTGGCGTCGGGAATCAGCCCATCCCTGAGAGTGAAGGCAAATCCGTAGGTGTCCTCGTGGGAGGCCCCGGGATCGGCATTGCCATTTTCCGCAGCCAAAGCGGCATTGGACTGGTCAGCACGGAACTGCCAGAGGAACAGGCTCGCCTCGATCAGTGGCAACTCATTGAAGTCCACATGCAATCCGTAGGCGTGCTCACCCTCGTTATTCGCATCAAAGGTGTCGCGGTCGATCGTCAGGTGGTGAAAGTTGAAATCGATGGCGTCATTGAGCAGTCCACGGTGGAAGTGGTAGCCACCAGTGGTTGCCGGCCCCAGATTGCTCCAGTCGTCGGAATGAATGATTCGACCCTTGTTGTAGGTCGGCAGCTCAGACTTTCCGAACTCCATATCCCAGCCATCCATAAAACTGAGGTAGGGATGAATCTGACCCACATTCTCGATTCTGAAATCAAGAATGTGCACCTGAGGAGTGTCGTGCACTTCGGAGGTGTCATCCCCTTCACTGAAGAATCTTGAATCCCTGACCTTCAGGCGCATGTCGAGCAGATCGCTCAACTCTGTCTCGTATCCCAGAATCAATCTGGAGAATCCACGGGTCTGGTCACCTTCGGAATCGGCAGGGGTCCTGCGCTCCCAGCGCAGTCGCAACTCCGCATCCATCTCGAAGGGCATTTGTGCCTGAACCACACTCCCTGCAAAAACAGAGACCGCAAAGATGACGAGGAAAATCCCCTTGGGCATGATCGCTCCCTTTCTGCTGTTTACCGGAGATCGTAGTCCGAGCATCGTCCGGAAACCTGTGGTCGTACCAGGATCCCCCGGTAACAACTCTTGCCCACATCCTGCCCGGAATCCTCAATCTGTAAAGAGGAACCGGCAAGTTGATCGGTGAAGATCGTAAATCACCTGAATAAAAAAAGAACGAGGACGCGCGCCGAAGGCGCACGTCCCCGCTCCGAGTCAAATCGAAATTCGGGCCCCGGGAAGTTTCCCGGAACGCGGATTTCTTAGAAGTCGTAAGAACTCTGCCAGTAGAGGTAATCCGTGTCGGTGAGTCCGGCATCGTCAGCGGAGAAGCTGGCGTAGCCCAGCTGACCGCAGGAGAAGTCCAGAATCAGGTCGATCTCGGAACCCAGATCGGCACCGTCGGAATCACGGGCAATCGTGATGAAGTTCAGAGTCACTCCCACACCCTCCATGAGGCCGTCGGTCGAAACACCGATGGTGGTGTTGTCGAGGTCTCCACCGTTGAAGAGGTCGGTGATACCGTGGGTACCGTGGGGATCGTTGTTGATTCCGGCCCAGTCGGCATCGGCCACGCTGTTGCTGAAGCTCAGGTTGAACTGGTCCAGTGCGTATCCCACGCTGACAGAAGTCAGAGTTCCATCTTCCCCGCCGGCATCGGCGTCGTAAGTGGCGTACTCCACGTCGATGTCAATACCCATGAGGGCGTCTCCACCGATGTTGTTGACGTTGAAGGCCATCCAGCTCGGATCCTCGGTTGCAGCCGCAGCACTGGCAGTTGCGTAGTAGAAACCGATGTCGGCAAATCCGGCCATCTCACCCAGGCCGAAGTTGAAGATCATGGCACTGTCGTCGCTGTTGTCGTTACCACCCCAGCGGTAGAGGTCGAAATCGACTCCACCCAGGTCGGTGCTGAGCATGAAACCATCGTGGTTGTTCGGTCCGGCTGCACCATTGGTCCAGTCGGCAGAGTTCACGACGCGACCAGAACCGAGGTTCGGGTTGTTCATGCGTCCGATGTCCATGGACCAGCCGCCCAGGAAACCAGCCATATTGCCCAAATCAGCGATGCTGATGTAAGCCTGCTGGATGCTGTAGTTGTCGCCAGTTCCGCCACCACTGCTGAAGGCGTAACCGTGACGCACCTGGCTCATGAAGCTGGTGTTGTCGTCGATCTTGGCTCCCAGGTTGATGTAGGTCCTGGCAGTCAGACCATTGTCGAGGCCAGCGTTGTCGCTGTACTCGTAGCGAAGGCGAACGTCGCCACCCAGAGAAACGTGTCCGTCTGCAAAGGCCGCAGTCGGAACCAACATGGCCATAAGAAGGCCGAGCACGATGCTCTTGTTCATTGTCTACCCCTTTTCTTCCCCATGCTCTTGGGCGCTGTGCCCTCGATCCTTTGGGGATCCTGATGATTTACTAACCTAAGTTGCGGCTAGAGCAAGGATCGAAGAACCCGTGACATGCCTGCCGAGGTCTTCGGCCCCTGCTCATGGGACATAGGAGAGTAAGAATCGGAAAAAGTGGCAAGCCCTCTTCCACAGTTTTTGGCCGTTTTCTTCAGAATATCTTCTCCACCCAGGGGCGAATCCGGAGCTCCAGACAGCCCTCTCCACCTCTGGAGACCCACCCATAAACAGCATATTAATAAGGGTTTACGAAAATAATGGTGTTCCTGCGCAGGAACTCCAACGGCTCAAAATTCCCGGTCGACGGGGTCCCAGAGAAAATCACGAAAAAGGTCCGATAACCTGACTATCCTCCCGGCATCGGGTCACCGATGAGGGTGATGTAGGTCACGATGTGGCCCTCCGGCAAGCCCAGAAACTCCCCCAATGAGTCGTCGAAGAAGCCTGCAATACCGCTGACGCCGGCATTGAGACGCATACACGCCAGATTGATCTGGTGACCGAGGAAGCCAGAGTCCAGGTGAAGATCACGATAGAGACGGTCTCCCAACAAGCGCACGGCATCTGCAAGAGGAGCAGTGTAAATCACCGCAGCGGCCGCATCTCCTGCCAGATCCTGCCCGAGACAATACTCCTGCAGTGATCGACGGTGATCCCCCGCCTTTCTGAGAAACAACTGATGCTTTTCGCAACAGTACTGCCAGTGGCCGCTATCGATGCCTTTCACTCTTTGCGTGATGCAATGGACATCGAGAAGCGGCCCCGCCCCCAACAACTGTGTGGACTCAGCGCGCATGAAACGATGGGAAAAGTCGAGAACTCTTCCCAGATCCTTCGCTTCGATGGAAGCCCCGGTGAACTGACGAGTCGACCTTCGCTGCACTGAAATCGAGCAGAACTCTCCTGACAGATCTGCCATCGTCCCCTTCAAGGGGAAAACAGTGTGACCCTCCTCTTCGAGAGCCGGCTTCATCGCCAACGCCTTTGCAGCCGAATCATCCAGAAGTTCCCCCGCTCTCTGCAAGGCAACGATGGGGTCTTCCGCTGGAGGAGCGGCCAGAGGTGTGGCAGAAGAAGACCTTACCTCCAGAGTTGATTCTTCATGACGAATCTCCACCCCGGCACTTTGCCAGGGAACCAGAGGAACGAGAGCCAGGGCTCCCTCTTCTTCGTCGTCCAGGAACAGCAACGATTGCAATCGGGAGTCGATAAAGCGGGTGCGAACCTTTGCCTGATATCCCTCATGACCGGCGGCATGGACCAGATTGCCCAGAACATGCCCCGTATCGAGGAGAATCCGTCTGTATGCCCTGTCGTGGTAGCGCCAGCGGGATCTTTGCCAGAGCCCGGTCAGAACCACGCACATCTTTGCTTCCTCAAAGGCCGGGTCGTCCCAACAGGCAGCAGCCACCTCTTCCATCTCGACGCCTTCGTAGAGAAGCACCAGTTGGTGGTGAGGAACCGAATAGGCATAGAGCCCGTTCTTCAATCCCTCGATCTCTCTCAAGACGACCATCACTTCGGTGGGGTACAACGCTCCTGCGGAAGGTGCCGCACGGAAGATCTGGGTTCCCTCCGGAGTCTGTTGGAATCCGGTCGCCCCGCAGGTGAAGAACAGGGTCCTTGAGATGGCACGAACTTCATCACCGAGGCTTCGGGGATCGAGAGGTTCCTGATCCTCAGCCGGACCCAGCGGGAAATCCTCAAAGGGAAGGTAGGGCACCAGATCCACCGGGTGCCGGGAGTGCCATTGCTTCCATGGCATCGGCTGACCATCAAAATCCGGCCGCGGCAACAGGTTGATGGTTCTGCGATCGTACTTCGTCTCCTGATGAAACCACTCGGAGAGAGTCAGCCGTTTGGAATCGGACAAGGGATCAGACCTCGAGCTCTTTGGAAGCCTTGTTGAAGTTGCGACAGCCATCAGCGGTGACCAACACCACATCCTCAATCCGACAGCCACCCAATCCCGGGTAGTAGAGTCCGGGTTCGACCGTCACCACCATTCCCTCTTCCAGAGGGGGACCGACCGCGGAGATTCGTGGCCCTTCATGGATGTCGAGTCCCAGACCATGGCCTGTGCCATGGAAGAAACCAACCCACTGGCCATCCCGCTTCTCGGTGTGAAAGCCGGCGTTATCGAAGATCTCCTGAACCTTGCTGTGAATCTCCCGACCGCACGCTCCCGGGCGAATCATCGAGATGGCGGTCTCCTGGGCCTCACGAACCGCCGCATGCAGGCGCTTCTGCTCCTCGGAGGCCCCTCCCTTGACCACTGTTCGGGTCATGTCGCCCCAATATCTGTGGGTCATGTGCTGGGGGTAGATGTCGCAGATCACCGTCTCCCCCGCTCGTATCGGGCCACTGCCCACATCATGGGGGTCACAGCCCTGATCCCCGGGAGCGATGATGAAATCTCCCAGTTGGAGACCCTTGTCGAGCAGGAATGAACGAACTCTGGCCTTGATACGCTCGGAGGTCAGGGGCTCCCCATCGAGTTGAAGGATGCGATCCTCCCCCTCCTCACTGTCTCGGATCATGCCGATGGCGAGTTCCATCGCCGCCTCCGTGGCGGCCTGTGATTCTTCCAGACTACGGACTTCATGCTCCTGCTTTAGTCGGCGGTCGAGAAAGAAGGGATCCGCTTTGGGCTCGACGACGATTCCGCCCTGTCGCAGGGAATCTGCCAGCAACAGCGGAAAACGGGAGGGGACCTCCACCGTTTCAATTCCTCTGGATTTCAGCCAATGAAGCACCACTCCCTCAAAAGGGACTGGCTGATCGCCATGGGCTTCCCGGGCCTCTTCCGCCACTGCCGACAAGCTGACCACCTCGTCGACCCGGGCCTCCTTTTCTCCCCTGCCCAATTCGAGATCGGTCAGCAGGATGGCGGATCCCCTGCGATCACGCAGCCAGGTAAAGGCGTCGACGGCAAGAAATCCCGAGGCCCAGAGCAGATCCGGCTCCCTTTCGCTCGCATCGACAATTAACTGTGCGTGTTTCTCAGGAATCTCAACGTTCACGAATGGCCTCATTTCGGTCGCTGACTGGAAGGATGAGCAATTCTCTGCCACTGCGTATCACCCCGATGGGCGCTGGGCAAGTCCCCATGGCTTTCTTGGGCGGTTTGCGGGGCTTTCCAGTCACATCGTAGGCTTGATGGCCGGAACGTGGCCGCAGGTCGCGCCCACCCATCCGGCATATGGAGGCCGCTTGGGCATCATCGAGTCGTGGAAATCCCGGTCGTCGCGAAATGATCGCGTCGAGAACACAGTGAGATCTCTTCTGGAGTCGGGTCGCCAAACGGACCTGCTCACCCGAGTCTCCCGTTTTCAGAGCCAGAATCGCTTCGCCCCCGCAATGCGGCTGATGCGAGCCGGCGTCATCCGTTTTCAACCGTGGCCCGAAGGCGAAGAGAAGCTCGCTCTTCTCGAGAAGCAGTATGCCCGCCTCGAGTTGGCCACCGCTCAGGAGAAAGCGGAATCAGAGTTTTCCGCCCTCCATGCCGCCCGCCTTGCGGATCTCCTCGACATCCTCGGTGATCGTGCCGGCTGGCAGTTGTGGTCGAGAGCGGCCATCGAAGAGGACCCCTGTGATCCAGAGGGCTACCTCGCCGTCGCCCGCTCACATCTCCGTCGCTTCACACGCAATGCCGATGGCGTGGCGGGTCTCGGCGCATTGCGTTACCTGACGAAAGCATGCCAACTGCGACCGGGACATGGTGAGTGTCTCAGGGATCTTGCGACTCTCTTGCTGTCACTGCGTGCACCGAAGGCAGCAAAGAAAGTTCTCGCTCCCCTCCAGCGCGCAGCCGCGGACGACCCGGTCGTGATCGCACTCTCTCTCCTCGCTGAAGAACTGCCCGAAGAGAACACTGCCAATGTGCAGGAGTTGTTCCTGCGCTGGGAAACCGGTGTCGAGCCGGTTCACTCCCCCGCCGAGTGTTCCGTCCTGGCTTCCCCTTCCGGCATCGATCTGTGGGAACTTTCCGGGGATCGCTCCCTGGTTGCCCATTCGGAGGCTGCCGATACCGGCACCGAAACCATCGAACAATACTCCGTACTCTCCGGAACCCTTCACCAGTCGATGCCGCGGATGGGAATGGGCGAATTCGTCCGCTTCACTTCCCGTGGAAAAGGCGGGGTACTGATGGGGCAGGCGGATGATGGCAGTACCCTCCTCGGTCACTGCTCCCGCGCTTCCCACGAAAGCCAGATGTCCCGTCTGCTTCAGCAAACCTGTGAAGAGGAGGTGCGTCGATGAAAGAGATCCTGCAAAGCCTGCAGCAAATCCCCGGCGTGGTCGGATCGATGGTGATGACAGGGGACGGCATGGTCGTCTGCTCTGCCCTCGGCCCCGGACTCGAAAGCGAAACCCTCGCCGCCCTGACTTCGGGAACCCGCCTCTCGATTCAGAAAGCCGCCGTTCACAGCAGCGATGGCAAACCCCATGAAATCGTCCTCGAAGGAACTGAAGGAAACCTGCTCCTCCTCGAAATCGGCGACGCGACTCTCATCGTCGTCACCCATGCCGGACTCGAGTTGGACAGTGGAATGTTGGAAATACGCAGCGTGGCCAGAAAGTTGCGCGGGATCCTCGAGATTCAGGCTTCCTGAAAGGAAGCCGGGCCACGGAAACAGGAGAAAACATGGTTCAGATCAACTTCTCTCTCAAGGAAGTGAACTGCAAGATCGTCTACTACGGTCCGGGATTGAGTGGCAAGACCACCAACCTGGAAGTGGTTCATCAAAAGGCACCCCAGACCAGTGTGGGTGACCTCACCAGTATCGCCACCGAGGGGGATCGCACCCTCTTCTTTGACTTCCTGCCCCTCAATCTGGGACAGGTCGCTGGCATGAAGACCAAGTTCCAGATCTATACCGTTCCCGGTCAGGTCTATTACAACTCGACCCGCAAACTGGTTCTTCAGGGAGCAGATGGTGTCGTCTTCGTGGCCGATTCCAAACGTGGCAAGATGGATGAAAACATCGAGAGCCTGAAAAACCTGGAAGAGAATTTGAAGGAGCACGGTCTCTCCTTCGACACCTTGCCGGTGGTCTTGCAATACAACAAGCGTGACCTGCCGGAGGTTTACTCCGTCGAAGAACTGGAACAGGAATTGAACCCGGGCAACTTCCCCCATGTGGAAGCGGTCGCACGATCCGGTGAAGGGGTTTTCCCGACCCTGAAAAAACTGGCCGGCATGGTTCTGCAATCCCTTAACCAGCAGCATTCTTCGGTCAAAAGCAAATCCACCACTGAAACGGTGACCTCGAACACCGCCACGGAAACAGTGGCACAAGGGGCTACTGGATCCGCCGGCACTGCCACCGCGGTGGCGACCAACACCACCGCCACCGCTTCTCCGCAAACGGCCACGGCTCGCAAGACCCGGGCCACCGGAGTGCGCAGGGTATCGACTGCGGCATCGATGACCGCCAGTGCACGTCCACGCATCGTGACCTCACCGCGGCGCCAGAGAAGCCGCCGCGGCAAGGCCGTCGGCCTCGCCATCGGTACCGGTGTCATCCTGACCGCCGTTGCCGCCTGGGCCGCCCACGTCAGTGGCTTTTTCTCCTGAATCTGGAAGGTTCCCAAAAATGATCAGTGACAGCGACCATCTGAGAAACCAGCGCCTCGTCTTCTACAAGGAGGACATCACGCGCATCGACCAGGTCCTCAGCAACTTCCTCGACCTTTCCGGCAGCAAATGCAACCTGCTCATCGACAAGGAAGGTCACATGGTGACCTACTGCGGAGATACCAGCTCCATCGATGAACAAACCGTCGCCGCTCTCGTCGCCGGCTCCTACGCCGCCACCCGTGAGATGGCCAAGCTTCTCGGAGAAGATGAGTTCTCCGTGCTCTTTCATCAGGGACGCAAGGACAGCATCCAGCTGACGATGGTCGGCGATCGCACCATCATGGCGACCGTCTTCGATGACCAGACGACGGTGGGCATGGTTCGCCTTTACGCCAAGGCCGCCAGCGATGGGTTGGAAAAGATCTTTGAGGAGATCGGGCACCGCCCACCCAGCCGCATGCAGCTCGACAGCGACTTCGGTGATTCGGCACAGGGTGCCCTCGACTGCTTCTTCTCTGATTGAGATGCGCGGAGATCTCCGCCAGAGATCAGGTGACTTCCTCGTCCTGCCGCCGATTCTGCTCATCGAGCAGATCGAGGAGCAGGGCGCGGATGTCCCACTGACGATCTCCGGACTCGGCCATGAAGAAACACGCCTCGGCGGCGATGCGCATCAGGGCAAAGGAGAGCATGGCGAAAGCGATCTCCCGGGCAACGTCGCCGAACCCTGCGCTTCCGGCCATCGCTTCGGAGAATCCCAGCACTGTCATCAGTTCGGCGATCACCTGGATCCCCATCAAAATGAAGACCACCCAGGAGAGACCCAGCAGCAGTCCCCCCATTTGTCTCAGGCGACCATGACGGGTTCCCGCCCGCGGCTGGAAGTTTCGCACCGAGCTTTCGATGCCACCGCGCATCGCTTCTTCCCGTTCAAGCCGGGCGAGCAGTTCAAGGCGTGAACGACGCTCTTCCTGGCGTTCATTCTCGCGCGCCTGTTTTTCCACCAGCGCTTTCGATTCCGCAGGAGTAAGCACCCGCGTCTTGCGACCACAGGTGGGACAAGGAACCTTCGTTCCCAGACTGCTGTCCGGTGCCGACAGTCCAGCTCCGCAATGTTCGCAGATCGTCGAGATCGCCATCCGCCCTCACTTCCCTGTTCCAGTCTGCCTCATCGTCGCAATTCTCCAAAGGGGGATTTCAACTCCCCCATGAAAAACGCCCGGGAGGCCCCGGGCGTTTCCATTCATTACAAAATTGATGAGAGCATCTTCTCAGGGACGGATCGGGCCCCAGTCGGAGAAGCCGTCGCGACGGGTCATCTCCCTCAGTCGATTCCCTGTTTCCTCGGGGAGGAGCGGCTGTACTTCTTTGATCCACTCCTCGGAAAGGCGGCTTGGCTCAGGGATGTATTGATCCCGCAGAGTCCACGGACGGAAGCGGTGCACGATCATGTATTTGCCGGAACGTTCACCCCTGTCCCCCTTGAGGATGATGTTGCCGCAACCCTTGATCTCTTCAGACCAGGCTTTGGCATAGTCCCCGGTGATGAAATCCTCGAACGCATCCTCAGTGACCCCGTCAAGCAGCTCCAGTTTGTGGGCACCGAACATCGCCGGCACCTGATTCTCTGAAGGAACCGGGGTGGCAAAGACGACCACGTAATCGGTGAAGCCCGTGGACCGACAAAGGCTGAAGAGCTGACTCATGATCTCGCCCACATGCTGACCCACCTCTTCCTCGTAGAGGTCGGTCGCCTCTCCTCCCTGAGGGAAGTAGGAATCGCGCTGGGCCACACTCTCGAAGAACCAGCCCATTTGGTACTGGCCGACAGATTCTCCGCGATCGCATTTGGAAACTCCGACCGACACGCCATTGACCGGCTCACGGAACGCTTCGCGCAGGGGACCGGCGACAAAGGCCTCGAACTGATCCTCGGTGACACCCTCCCTGAGGGACAAATCATGAATCCCCACGAGCGGGCGATCATCACCAGTGGGCAATGAGCGCGTTTGAAATTGTTGACAACCGGAAAGGGTCACGATGGTGACACACAAGATGGCGAGAACTCTCAGCACGGCACACTCCTTCATTCCATTCTGGAAATCTGAACCTTGGCCGCCTGATTCACTTGTAACCCAAAAAAGAAAGCGGGGCGAGACCGCTATCGCGATCTCGCCCCGCAGGCATTGAACTATCGGGAATGATCTAGTTGCCGATCAATCCCATGGCGCGGGAGGCGGCCTGAATCAGAGCCACTTCCGAGGAGCCCATGGCACCCTTGACGGCATCGATCACCGCCGGGGAAACCCCGCCGGCACCGGCACCGCGGTGGATGTTGCCGAGTGCGGTCAGTGCAGCCTCGCGCAAATCAACGCTGGCCGCATCACCCTCAGAAACGATGCGAACGAGTGCATCGCTGGCGGCGGTGGAACGCAGGTTGGCAAGAGCGTGACAAGCAGGAATGCGCACAGCGTCGGAAGGATCATCGAGGGCACGAATCGCACCGTCGACGGCTCCACTCAGATCGAATCCCCCACCCGGCATCGACATCCGGTGCAGAGCCTCGGCGGCCATGGCGGCGATCATTTGACCATTGGAGGAATCGGAATCAGCGAGCAATCCGACGAGGAGGTCGTTGCGAAGACGCAGGGCATCGATGGCACGGTTGACCACGAATACTCCGGACTCCTCATCACCGTAGACCTGCTGGGCCTGGCTGAAACTGTCCTGATCAGCAAAGACCAGGATCGGAGTGCGACGGGTGCGGTAGTCCTTGCGCAAGCGGGCGATCACCTCACCGGCCGGCATCTCACCGGTCTCGGCAGAGATGGCGATGATGTGCTTGGGGAAGGAGACGGCACGCTCAAGACCACGCAGAGGATCCTCGTCATTGAAGGATTCAATGTTGGCGCGGGAGAGCAGGGAACCGACACGCAGGGCATCATCCTGATCCGGGAAGATGGTCAGGGCGACCTTGCGGCTGGCATCGGAAAGGCCCTCAGCGAGGTTCGGCACCACCTGATCGGAGTTGCTGAATCCGGGGGCTGCACCCATGAAGGCAACCGCATGAGCCGCGGCGAAACGAACTCCACGGTGATCGTAGGTCAGAGCACGAATCACAGATCCGGGAACCGCGCTGGTGCCACTGCTGTAATCGAAGGACTCGAGGGTCTTGATCAGTTCGATGGCAGCCTGCGGGCGACGATCGGTGAGAGCAATCTCCACCGCTGCGTCGACGACCTCGGGGGTCATGGAGTAGGCAGAGGAGCGCACGCGCTGCATCTCCAACTCACGTCCACGAAGGTTGGAGAGCTCCGACTCGTCGGCGTCTCCGGCATCGACCTGATTGGAGATCACGGCACTGACGTCGCGGTACTCACTCCAACGGGCCATCTGGTTACAGGCATTGAGAGCCATGGCACCGGCACCGGAAGGATTGAGACTCAGTGCATCGGCAAGGAACTGTTCGGCACGCAGCTCGTTCAGTTCCCAACCCTCGACCGACTTCCAGTTCAGGGAGCCGCCGTCCGTCATCCACACGACCGGGTCGTGGTAGGTGCGAACCATTTTACCACCGTCGATACTGAAGGCGTGAGCCTGGTCGGTCAGCAATCCGTAGGCCTCACGACTGCTGCTGCCGGGAATGATCGCATCGGCTGCGGCATTGGCGGCAGAGCGAACCAGCGGATCACCGGTGGATTCGGCGAGCCAACGCAGGGAAGGCACGGAAACCGGGTGGCCGATCTTCTGCAGTGCGGCAACCGCGCCCATCACCACACCCTGCTCGGAGGCATGAAGGCAACGGCAAAGGGGCAACACGGCGTCGTCACTGATACGGGTGATGGCCTGAATGGCGAGCACGCGCAACTTCTGCTCCGGCTGTCCCAGACGCTCGACGAGGCCGGGCAACAGGTAAACACCGTGGTCACTGATGGCCCGGTAGAGCAGCTTGGTGCGCTCGAGAAGATCTTCGTCACTGAAGTAGGTGTCGAGCACAGAGTTGATGGCGTCTTCGTCCATGGAACGACGCTTCGTCTCCAGAGAGGTCAAACGCAACAGGGTGCCCATCTGACCACTGAGGGTGTCATCGCCGGCACGGATCACGCTGATCAGTTCGCCGTATCCGACCTTGTCGACCCAATCGAGGGCCTCCTCAGAAGTGATGTCCAACAAAAGTGCACGCTCAAAACTCTGGCGAGCCTCGTCAAGTTTTCCCTGCTGGAAAAGGTTGATGCCTTCATCCAGAAGAGCACGGACATCCGATCGGACTTGTGCGTCGACGGTTCCGGTCAAACCCGGCATTGCCAAAAGCATAGCGATGCATGCGACCAGGATTCCCTTGAGGATCCCGTGACTGCGGTGCTTCATGACCACCTCATTCATGCTCGTTCATCCCTCCTGTGCCTTGCGACCGGAAACTCATCCGGGCACGACACGTCAGTTGTTGTTTTCTAGGCTCGTAGAACACTGATTCATGAAGAAAAAACCGGTCATATCGATGTCCAGGAATCGGCGGAAACGGGAGGGTCAAAACCCCCAACCATTACACGCAATCATCCTCCAGCGGCTTCGACCGTCTCTTCATTTCTTTCCGCTCCAACGCGTCCATCCCGACCAGTATCGCCGCCGCCTTACCCACCTCAATAAAGGGCTCAGGAACGGCTCCGGACCGAATTTTGTCGTCGAGAGCAGACCATGTTGTCTCACAGGTCTTCACCGATGTCGAGGGCTCGCCAGAACTCCTCTGTCATTCCCGACGTTGAAGAAGGGACGGCTCCGCTAGGAGGTTGCATCCGGCCTCCGTCGGGGGTAGCACACGGGGAGTGGTTACCATGAAAGGCCAACACACTTAAACTCATGCAAAATAATGACTTAAGCCCCAACTCGGCTTCTCAGGGGAGCCCCGAAGGCCTGTTTATCGACGCCAGCAGGGGCGTCGCCGGAGACATGTTGCTGGCAGCACTGGTCAATTCGGGGGTTTCCGAAGATGTCATTCGCGAGCCTCTGGCCGAAATTTTGCCCCCCCACCGGATCGAATTTGTGACTGAGAATCGGCGTGGAATCGTCGGTCTCGGTGCCCGGGTAACCACTCTGGAGAATTCTCCTCCTCACCGGACTTTGCCGGACCTGCTGAAAGCACTGGAACACCCGATTCTCTCAGAAGGAGTGCGTCAAAAGGCGGAAGAGGTTTACCGAAGACTGGCGAAGGCCGAGGCAGCGGTTCACGGTATCCCCGAAGAAAAAGTCCACTTTCACGAAGTCGGAGCCATCGATGCCCAGGTCGACATTCTGGGTGTTCTCCTCGCCATCGAATCGATCTCGCCGAGGCAAATCATCTGTTCCTCCCTGCCTTTGGGTCAGGGTCAGGTACGGGCAGCCCATGGCCTGATACCCGTGCCGGCACCGGCAGTCGTCGAATTACTCCGGGGTGCCAAAGTTCATGCGGGTTCTATCGGCCGTGAACTGACCACACCCACCGGAGCCGCCTTGTTGATGAGCCTTGCCAGTGAACAAAGGGAAGCCCCCGAGGGAACTCTGCTGAATCAGGGTTGGGGATTTGGTCAGCGTGTCGCTCCTGAGGATGACCCTGTCAACGGTGTCCGTCTGTTGCGACTGCAGGGTGCCTCTCCCACCCTTGGCGATGAAGTGCTTCGAATGGAAACCGTCATCGACCATATCTCCGGCGAAGATCTGGGGGGTATCGTCGACCGCTGTCTGGAAGCGGGGGCCCTGGAAGCTTTCCTGACACCGATCCAGATGAAGAAATCACGTCCCGGGCACCAATTGACGGTCCTTGCCCGTCCCGGGGACGAATCGACACTCTGCGCTGCCCTGCATCGCTGGACCGGGACCCTCGGAATCCGCATCGATTCCCTGCGTCGAAGTGTCTTGAAAAGGGAATCGGTGTCCATCGAAGCCTGCGGGGAAACGGTTCGCTTCAAACTCGCCTGGTACGGTCACGACCTCATCTCCTCTCGACCGGAGCAGCAGGATGTTTCCCGGTTGGCCGAATCCAGAAATTGGTCCGTCGACCACACCCGACAACAGTTGGCCAGCGCCATCGACGCCTATTTGGCCAAATCAGGGCAATCCCGAAAATCGACCTTTTTCGGAGAATCCCAATGAATGAATCCTCCTCCTCTCCGTCATCCCCCGTGCCAGATCGTCAGAGGCACGCCGGGGCCAGCCCTCCCGGCCAGGGAAATCAGGGCAGGAGCGGAGCGGTGAATGCTGAACAGGATGAGGAAGACCGCCAGTTGGTGCGCCGACACCTCGCCGGTGACCCCGCAGGGTTTGAGGGTCTCTATCGATTGCACCGGGAGAGGATTTTTGCCGTGTCGATGCGCATGCTGAGAAATCGCGAAGATGCCCTCGACACCACCCAGGAAGTCTTTGTCAGAATTCACAAAGCTCTCGATGGTTTTGATCCATCGGGCCGCTTTTTGACCTGGGCCTACCGTATCACCACCAACCATTGCATCGATCGTATTCGCCGACGCAAGGTTCGACGGGAACAGGCGGTCTTTGAGGACTCGGTGGGTGACAAGCGTGACATGAGAACCGGCCGGTCCGGAGAATCAAAACCGGAATCGGAACTGGAACGTCAGGAGATTTCGAAAGCTGTCAGCGATGCCGTTGACCAACTGGGTGAAGCCCACCGAATGGTCTTCACCCTCTATTGTTACGAAGGTCTCTCCTATGGAGAGATTGCAGCAGTGATGGGAATCCCTGTGGGAACGGTGATGTCGAGACTCTTCAATGCACGAAAAAAGGTCAAGGAATCGTTGCCCGCAGATTGGGATCCGGGAGGACCTCGCCGTGGCAAATCCTCCGCCGAGGGAGGTGACCGATGAGCGACTCCACTGATTTCGAGCGCTTCCGGGAACTCCTCGAAGCGTCCTCCTCTCGTGAACTGACCGATAGCGAGGTTGCCTTTCTCGGACGCATGGGATTCCAGTCTGAAGAGTGCCGGGAGTGGTTGGAAACGGATGCAGAGGCGGTCGACGCCTGGGTCTCCGAAGATCCACTCCAGGAGGTCTCCCCCCCGACCTCCCTCGACTGGGCCAGGGTGGATGCCGGCCTGCGACGTGCCGGTGCCTTGCCCACTCCCAAACAGAAACGAACTTTTGCGATGCCCTTGCTCGCCAGTGCAGCAGCCGTGCTGATTTGCGTGGGCGTGGTCTACTCCATCCTGAGGGATGGATTGACCGCCCCGACGGAGCCGTTCGAAGACGAGGTCGTCTTCGAGGTTTTGGACTTGCCCGAAGGGGACGGCAGTTTCATTCTTCATGAAGAAGAAGGAGACGACGACGGCGTCCTGATGATCATCTTTTCGAATGGATAGAATTGAATGGTGAACTTCAGCCAAAGAAATCCACTGACCCCGCTGTCGTCGATCGGACTCAACGGAGAGTCCGCCCCTCGATCACTCATCCTGGTGGCAACACTTCTCGTTGCCGCTCTGGTTCCCACACTCACTTTCTCCCAGGGAGTGCTGCCGGAGCTCGTGACCACCGATGATCCGGCAAAAGGCCCCGATCGCCTGCGGGTTCTCCACGTCACCGGAGCCGACAGCGGGGACGTACCCAAGAACCTGAAAAAATTTACGAACTACCTCCGCAGAGCCGGGTCCCAGCATTGGAAGCTTCAGTCCCAGAAAGCGATTCAACTGAAGGGAACCCAACCTCTGGAAGTCCCACTTCCGGAAAAGTTGGGCAAGGCCATCATATCGGTCGATACCAAAAGGGTGGCGACGGTCCGCTTCCTCGATCCTCAGGGAAAAAGCCTCGGAAAGTACCGTTCGAGCCGTTTCCCGCTGGTGATCGTCAATCAGCGCATGAAGCTGAAGGGGCAGCCCTACGTCTTCATTCTCGACCTCCCGGCGAAGAAATAGGGAAACTCCCGTTTTTTCATTGCAGTCCGGCCCCAAAAAATCCGATCTTCTGAGAGATGGAAGATTTCAGGATCGCCCTACTGGGATTGGGAAATGTCGGGACCGCAGTCGCTGAACTGCTGGCCTCCACACAAGATGCTTGCCTGGCCAGGGCAGGACGTCGGGTCGTCGTCGACAGAATCGTCGTGCGCGATCTGACTCGCCCCCGAGCCATCCCTGAGAACCTTCCCGGTAAAAAACAGATGGGAACCGACCCGCTGGAAGCGGTTCATGATCCCAAAATCGACGCCATCGTCGAATTGGTGGGTGGCGAAAATCATCCCCGTACCTGGATTCGTGAAGCTCTGGAATCGGGCAAGGAAGTCATCACTGCCAACAAAGCAGTGCTTGCCGTGCATGGCGAGGAACTTTTCAATCTTGCCCACGAAAAACAGCGCGGTCTCTACTACGAAGCATCCGTTGCTGCTGCAGTCCCCGTTCTTCAGGTGATGCAACAGGGAATCCCTGCAGGACCCGTCGATCGACTCTTCGGCATCCTCAACGGAACCTGCAACTTCATCCTCGATCAGCTGGAAATGCACAGCTTTGAGGAAGCCCTGAAAAATGCCCAGGAAGCTGGACTCGCCGAAGCTGATCCGACCCTCGACATCACCGGTATGGACTCGGCCCACAAACTGATTCTGCTCGCAAGGATTCTTCTGGGTCACACGGTTCCCGTGGACGAACTGAGGGTAGAGGGCATCGAAAACATCGACCCTCTCGATATCAGCTTCGGTTGGTCCCAGGATCTCAAACTTAAACTGGTGGGTATTCTCGAGAGAAACGGACGTGGAACCTGCATGGGTGTCATGCCCTGTTTCATCCCGGCCCAACACCGACTCGCCAATGTCCGTAATGAAGACAATGCCATTCTGCTCGAGGCGGACCCCTTCGGATCTCTTGTCCTTCAGGGTAAGGGTGCCGGTGGAAAACCGACTGCGGGCAGCGTCGTGGCAGACATTCTTCGCGCCGCCAGGGGAGATTCCTCCTCAACTCCGCCAGCAGGCAAGGAAACCGTCATCCTCGATCCAGGGATGAGACCGGCACGACACTACCTTCGTCTTGAAGTACCCGACCGTCCGGGTGTGCTCGCCAGAGTCGCGGGTGCCCTCGCATCGGAAGAGGTCGGCATCGCCGCTCTTGAACAAAGTGAAAATCTCAGCGAGGTTCACGACAGTGTTCCCGTTCAGATCCTCACTCACCCCGTCCAAACCCCACAACTGGATCGCGCTCTCGGTCAATTGGATAAAGACCTTCGCGACATCTCCTCACCGGTACGAATTCGTATCGAGGAATAACCCGGAAACGAGGCAATCATGGCTGGCATTATCGAGCGCTACAGGAGCCGTCTTCCTGTCACTGATGATACCCCCGTGATTACCCTTAATGAGGGATCGACCCCTCTCATCCCCGCACCGGTTCTCTCAAGAATCGTCGGCGGTGATCGAAAGGTGTTCGTCAAATTCGAAGGCCTCAATCCTACTTGTTCCTTCAAGGATCGGGGCATGACCCTCGCCGTTTCAAAAGCAATGGAGTCGGAGTGTCGCGGAGTCATCTGCGCCTCCACAGGCAACACCTCTGCAGCCGCGGCCGCTTACGCTGCCCGAGCAGAAGTCCCCTGCTATGTGGTTCTGCCTGCGGGCAAAGTCGCTGCAGGAAAATTGGCACAGGCACTCGTTCATGGCGCGACGGTTCTTCCCATCG
>JACETR010000056.1 GCA_013911165.1 Planctomycetota bacterium
TTATTTAACCATGTCGAACGATGACCACTGGAATGACAAGATTCTGCTCCTCGGTGTGACCGGAGGAGTCGCCGCCTACAAGGCCGCAGATCTCGCTTCCCGCTGGACCCAGCGGGGCGCAAAAGTTCGCGTTCGAATGACACCGTCCGCCTGCCGTTTTGTTCAGCCCCTGACCTTTGAAGCCGTGACCCGCCAACCGGTGACCACCGAAATCTGGCAGCCCCTCGGCACCGGTGAGCGTCCGGAGCACATCGGTTCTGGTGACGACGCAGATCTCTTTGTCATCGCTCCTGCCAGTGCGGATCATCTCGCCCGGCTTGCCCAGGGGTTTGGCGATGATGCCGTGTGCCTGACGGCCCTTGCATGGGAAGGCCCTCTGGTCATTTGCCCGGCAATGAATGACCGCATGTGGCGCAACCCCGCCGTGCAGGCCAATGTGCAGTTACTGCGTGATCGGGGTGCGACGGTGGTCGATCCGGGAGTGGGTCATCTGGCCTGCGGGTCCACCGGTCCCGGTCGCCTGGCAGATCTGGATGACATCGATGCCTGTGTCACCGGAATCCTTGGCCAGAAAGAACTCTCTTGAACCCTCCGGTCCTCCTGGTCACCGCAGGTCCTTCCCGTGAAGCCATCGATGATGTGCGTTTTTTGAGCAACGGCTCCAGTGGGCGCATGGGCATCGAGGTGGCCCGCAAGGGGGTCGAAGCTGGGTGGGAAGTTCATCTGGCTCTGGGCCCGGTGGAAGCGGAGATTCCCGAAGGAGTTCATCACCATCCGTTCGTCAGTGCCTGCGATCTGGAAGAGGTGACCTCCCGGCTGTGGCCACAAGCGGATGCTCTGGTGGCAACCGCTGCGGTCTGTGACTACCGCCCCCAGGAGCGGATCTCCGGCAAGAAAAAGAAAGAGCCGGGGGATTGGAATCTGACGATGGTCCGAAATCCTGACATTTTGCTGAATCGCTCTCAGGAGCGGGATGGCCCCATGGGACCGCGGATTCTGGTTGGTTTTGCACTCGAGGCGGATTCGGATGAAGAAGAAGCTCGGCGAAAGGCCGTGAAGAAAAATCTGGATCTGGTACTTTGCAACTCGCCAGGGAACTTGGGTGTGGCCACGGGGGACTACATCTGGATCGAGCCCGGGCAGCCTTCCGTCCATTTGCCGGGCATCTCCAAGGAGATGTTGGCGGCCAGAATGGTCGAGTTTATCGGCACTCAGGTGACGCTTCGCCGCGGTCACCATGCCAGTATGGGGAATGATGAGTCGGAGTCGCAGCAAGCGAAGTCGTAACAAGGCCTGGGGAGAGGGGACTCTCTTTCAGGAGGCGACCGCCATGTTGGTGGTTTGCTTCACTGCCTTTTTCCTGATCGCACTTTACAGTCAGTATCTGGTTTCCACTGGCAAGAGTGCCGAGAACGCCTGTGGTTTCATTGGTGAGTTCTTTGCCACCACCCATTTCACACTCTTCGGTTTGATCTCCGGATTTTTGGCCGCTTTGGGGATTGGTGTGTGGGCCGGTTTCCGTCTCTTCAACAAGCCCATCGATCAGGCCTGGGCCCGCGCAGCAGGTGTGACCATTTTCTTTCTGGCAGTCTGCTCTCTCGAATATCGCTTCACGGAGATTCCCCTTTTGCCCGACATCGAGTACCGGGGCGGAATCCTTGGCGCGTATCTGGGGCGTTGGGCTTTCGATGCGTTTGGTATCACCGGAACCACCATCTTTGCATTTCTCGCGCTCAGTCTCGGATTGATGTTCATGACCGGAATGCCGGTGGCTCATTTTCTGCGAACCGGTTTGATGATGATCGCCGGAGTGATGGCGAAGCTCGGCGGCAAAACACCTGATCTCGCCCGCAAGGTTGCGGGAGGTTTGGGCAGCGCTGGGGAAGCGACCCGCGGAGCCCTGCAGAAAATTTCCCAACCGAAACCGTCCACTGAAGTCACTGCCGAAGAGCGGGGTCAGTTGCTCGGCGATCCGGTTGAGGAAGAAGAGGTAGAAGAAGAGTACGAGGAGTATGAGGAAGAAGATCCTCACGCCGAGTACGAAGAAGAGTACGAAGAAGAAGACGAGCAGGAAGACGAAGAAGAAGAGTACGAAGAAGAAGACGAAGATGAGGATCCTCACGCCGAGTACGAAGAAGAAGAGTACGAGGAGGAAGAGGAATACGAGGACGAGGAAGAATACGAGGACGAAGAGGAAGAGGTCGAGGAAGTCCCCATCACGCGGACGATTCGCCTCGGTCCCGAGCAGTCAGAAGCTGCGGTGACCACCTACGAAGAACAATTGACCTTCGATGGGGCCTATTCTCCGCCGCCTTTGACCTATCTGGAGGATCCTAAAGCGGTCGATCACGAGGAGGGCAAAGAGGAACTGAACCACGTGGCGACCCAGATCGAGGAGAAACTGCGCTCCTTCAAGATCGAATCGATGGTCTGCGACGTTCAGCGGGGTCCTGTGATCACTCAGTATGAGCTGACCCTCGAACCGGGGGTCAAGGTCAGCAAGATCGTCGGTCATTCCGACGACTTGGCGATGGCGTTGGCTGCGTTGAGTGTCCGTGTGGTGGCACCGATCCCTGGCAAGTCGACGGTAGGTATCGAGGTTCCCAACAAACAGCGGGAATCGGTGGTGCTCAAGGAACTGCTGCAGTCGCGTGCTTTCGCCGATTCCGATTTGAACTTGCCTTTGCTTCTCGGCAAGGATGCGGCTGGCGTTCCTATTGTCGCCGATCTGACCAAGATGCCGCACATGCTCATCGCCGGTTCCACCGGATCCGGAAAGTCGGTGTGTATCAACACCATCATTACTTCGATGCTGATGACCCGTTCACCGGAAGAATTGAAACTGATTCTGGTGGACCCGAAGATGGTTGAACTTTCCACCTTCGAGGATATTCCCCATCTGCTGAACCCGGTGATCACCGATCCCAAGAAAGCACCGGCAGCCCTTGAGTGGCTCGTGCGTAAAATGGACCAGCGCTATGATCTGCTCTCCAAAGTCGGCGTCAGGGATCTCAAGAGCTTCAATGACCTCGAACATGAAGACCGTTACAACCGTCTCATCGAAAAGGGTGTCAGCCACGAGGAAGCGGACGAAGTACCGAAGAAACTTCCTTACATGGTCATCGTGATCGACGAACTGGCGGACCTGATGATGACCAGCTCCAAGGAAGTGGAAACCGCGATCATCCGGTTGGCGCAAAAGTCTCGTGCTGTCGGCATTCACCTGATTCTGGCGACCCAGCGTCCTTCGGTGGACGTGGTTACCGGTCTGATCAAATCGAACCTGCCCTCGCGAATCTGTTTCAAGGTCGCATCGAAGATCGATTCCCGCACCGTGCTCGACAAGATCGGCGGCGAGAAGTTGCTGGGTATGGGTGACATGCTCTATCAGCCACCCAACTCCGATACTCTCGAGCGGGCCCAGTGCACCTACGTCTCCGACAAGGAGATCAACAAGATCGTCAAGCACCTGCGCAAGGAAGCGAAGCCCCAGTTCTCCCAGGAGATCACCAATTTCCTGGAGGGGCAGCAGGAGGGAGGCGGCGATGGCGTACCTGGAGCAGACGACGATCTTTTTGACGAAGCGGTGCGCATCGTCATCGAGACCGGTCGCGGATCGACCACTCTGCTGCAACGCAGGCTGAGCGTCGGTTACACCCGTGCTTCCCGCATGATGGATCAGATGAGTGAATACGGCATTCTCAGTGCCTACAACGGTTCCAAGGCGCGGGAGGTTCGGATCACCCTTGAGGAATGGGAAGAGATGTCCTCGCAGACGGGCTGATCTTTCGCGGGTGTCAGGTGTGAATCAGCGCAGGTGCCTCAAAGTGTGCTGGCGGATCATCGTCTGATAGTTGGTCTCACATGCTGCGGCGTCGTAGGTATGTTCGTCCCCATCGCGCAGTGTGTGGTAATCCCCGGAGTATATATCCTGATCATCCCTGCCGATGACTGGCAGGGCATGGCACATCACCGCTTCGAAGAAGCGATATGACCAGGGGCAATCTCCCACCGGTGCGAGACCAAAGCGGGCCTTGGCCATCGATCGATAGTAACTCTCGTCGATGCGGTAACGGGTTTTCTGTTGGCGCCCGTAGTCGGAACTCTCGCACCCCGGATATTCCTGAACCCAGTGGCGATTCGAAGAGACGAATCCCCGGAAGAAATAATTCGTACTTTTTTCCCTGGGGAGAGCGGCCGTCAGCGAGACGACTTTTTCCGGAAAGATGACAGGGACCCAGTCAGTTTCGGCGGACCAACATCGACCGTGAAAATGATCGATCTCAATGGTGTCACTTGGGAGGTGCAGCTCTTCCAGAGCCGTGACAAAAAAGAATTCTTGCCATGAGCGCATTGGGCGTTGCTTGCGAAAGAGTGAGAGAAATCGATTCAGCATTCTCGATTCCAATTCAGAGGCGAAATCAGGGAAGGGTCATGTGATGAGACCAAACGGAACTTCCCATTTTATCTCAATCCCTTTGATTCTGCCGGGACGATCTGGTCATCAGAGCTGCGATCAGGGAAAGGATTCCGGTTGAAACGGCTCCGATCAATCCAAAGGCGATTTGAACCAGATCTTCCATGTCTCCTTCTCCGGCCCAACCGACTCCAACACCGAGAAGCCCCCCGGAAACAACACCCAAAGCAAGAGCCAAACCCCAGTGAAGATGTCGCAGAAAATAGACCAGAATGAGACTCGCGCCGAGACCTCCGACGGTGATGGGAATGTTGAGGTCATAGTAAAATGACGCCAAGTATATGGGTGATGGCATCCTTCAACCGTCTCTTTCAGATCATGTGCCTGTCGAATAAACTAATATTTAAACCTGATCCCTCTTTAATGGGAACAGGGAGATCGCCCGCCTGCCCATTCAGATAGGGGAACTTCATGGAAATTCGTGGGAAGTTCATTTTTCTTGCTGGCTTGATCATCGCATTGCTTCTCTCCGGTTGCGCCAATTCTACCCGCGTGATTCAGAATGTTGGATTGGGTAATGATTCCCTTTCTCTGGGTTGGGCTGGATATCCGAAAGATGGAATTGGGATGATTATCGATGTGAAATCCTATCGTTTTGATGACCCGATCACCGGTGAAAGCGAAGGCGCGGGCGGCATACATCTGGGGGTGACACGAAAGTTGAATGACAAAGTCGGAGCTCACCTGGGTGTGGGAATTGGCGGAGGTTCCAGTCCCCTGGTTCCGGATGGGGGATTTGTCTTTGGAGTACAGTATCTCCCAGAGAGCAAGTTTTCATTGGGCCTGCAATTTGATGGAGTCAAAGATGAAGCCATGGTCCTCTTTGGAATCGAGGACCCGTTATGGTTCATGACCATCATCGACGGGATGATCGATGGGGCCTTTGATGACGACGATGACGATGACTTTTTTGACAGTCATTAAGCTCACACTGGCAGCAAAGCGGCCGCCTTGCTCCAAATGAGTCCCAGTCCCCGAAATAGGGTCATTTTCTATTCTGGATTCAAAGGGCTATTTTTTGTATCGTTATCCGTGACCCGATTCTTTTTTCTGAAAGAAGGCTTCATGCGTTCTTCTCAAACTTCTGTGAGTTTCGGTTTCCTCATGGTGGCCCTGGTTTTCCTCTTTGCTCCGGTCGCTTCGGCACAAAACGTTCCGTTTCCGAATCCTTTGCCTGGGGGCGGGACGACCTGTTCCAATGACTTTGGAATGTCCATCGCTGAAGTCACTGTTCAACCCGGAGAAATTTTCGAGCTGGTCGTCTCTTTGGACAATCCGAATCCGATCGAGGGTTTCGTCTGGGGGATCAATTCACCTTCCCCGGCAAGTTGTCAATTCCTGACGACTGAAACCGGAGCTGGGATCGCGGCCTACAGCGCTGCGAACGGTACTCTTCCCCCCGGTACGTGTGACCTCATCACAATCCCGGCGGAGGTCTTTGGTTTCATGATGTTTATGTATGGCCCTTACCAGAGTTCCATCTACGGAACCGAGATCTTCCGGATCACCTGTGTCGCAGGGATGAATCCCGGTGAAGTCGTGCTCCCATGGATGGTGGAAGAGAATGGCACCGGATTATCCTGTGGAGAGGTGATCGTAACCATCGCCGATCCGACCCCGGCGCTCACTGAAGTGATGCGTGGAGACGTCAATCTGGATACTTCGTGTAATTTGACCGATGCCATCAACCTGCTCGACTACCTTTACGTCGGCAACTTCGACACCACCTGCCCGGACGCCTGCGATGTGGACGACTCCGGATCCGTCAATCTGGCGGATGCGGTCAATCTGCTCAGCGGACTCTTCGGCGGAGGGTTCATGTTGGAGGATCGTTGCATGCCGGACGCCACCACGGATCTCCTGGCAGAGTGCATCGGATCTCCCTGCCCCTGATCGAAAGTCTTGTGGTTTCTGTCCAAGCGCAAAAATCAAAAAAAGGTCCCTCCCGAATCTCGGGAGGGACCTTTTCTTTTGCGACAAACCACCAGCAGTAAACTGATTCCGTCAGGCTGTTCGAGGATGCACCACTTCCAAGGCAAAGGAAGCCAGCCAGTGACTGCCGGCGTAATGCTCCGGGTGAATCCCCTGAAGCCCTACCTGCCGATGAATTGCGGCCCGTTGATCGAGAGTGTCGTGAAGATCCGGTTCTTCGGTTTTGAAGTGCCCTGCGATGGCCTGCAGGGCCCGGGCCCGTGACAAATTGAGACCATCCAGATGGGCGAGTTTTCCGTCGGTGGGATCAGGGCAGGTCACCGGATCCTTCGGCCAGCTGCCGTCCAGCAGTGCCGGGGCCGCCTGTTGCAGCCATGTTTTCAGATCAGTGGTGGACATCACCCTGCGCAGCAGATCTGCCGTTTCCAGAGTCGGGGACAGAAAGTCGTGGTTGGATGGCTCCAGATGCCAGGGCAGTTGCCGATCTTCAGCATGGTGACGCAGGGCGATTTCGCGGATGCGATCGGTGCTGGTGGTGTCGCCGGTGACGGCGGCCCAATCGTAGAAGTGGCCCAGTGAGTACATCGATTGATCATGCTGACCGGAGCGAACTGGTCGGTGCAGTTTCTTGCACCAGCGGATGATGGCTCGGTGAGCCTCACTCTCCAGATCTTCGAGACGCTCCATCAGTGGATGCTGCATCTGTCGCAGTTCGGCGCACAGCGTCAGCAGCCACGCCCGACCATAGGGCACCTCAAAACCGGGATGGGCTTCGGCATAGGCGACCTCGCGGGCGAGATCTTCCGCATTCAGCGATTGATCCAGAACCTGCTCGATCTCCGCGGCGTGATCGTCACCCAGTTCCGATCGATCCGGATCCACATGCAACGCCCTGACGAGAGTCCAGTGCCCATGCACCGCCGAGTGCCAGTCGAAGGCACCGTGGAAGACCGGTGTCAGCTCACCGGGAATGTTCACGTCGGCGGTGCTGGTATAGACCTGCCCGTGATAGAAGGGGTAAGGCCGCTGAATGCTGGCGAGGGCCATTTCCGTCAATTCCCGCAGGGTTCCCTGAAGCGCCATGGGTGCCTTTCCAAAGGTGTTTCGCCCATTCTCAGGGGTGAAACTTGCCGGGGAAAGCCCCGGTAGCATGGTCCTTTTGATGGCAGATGCTAGAATGCGATCATGAACAGGTGAGGTCGTTTCGCAGAAAGGTCAGGCCACTCTTGAATCCGGTCGCTATCCACATGGTCAGTTTGGGCTGTCCCAAGAACCTGGTCGATTCCGAGGTGATTCTCGGGCGGCTCGGGGCCGAGGGCTTTGTGGTATCCCAGCAGCCGGAGACCTCTGACATTCTGATGGTCAACACCTGTGGATTCATCGAGAGCGCCAAGGAGGAATCGGTCAACGCCATCCTCGACCTGGTGCGTCTCAAGGAGGATGACCCGGCCAAGCGCGTGGTCGTCGCCGGCTGCCTTGGCCAGCGTTACCCGGAGGAACTGGCCAAGGAGATTCCCGAGATCGACGCCATCGTCGGCATGTCCGAGTACCCGAAGATGCCAGAGATCCTCAACGGTCTGATGGCGGAGGTACGCGAGGCGCGGGCGGCGGAGCGGGTGCATGTGGGGGACAGTACCCACCCGGCGTATTCGGAAGATTCACGCCTGCGCCTGACCCCATCCCACAGTGCCTACCTGAAGATCTCTGAGGGCTGTGACAACCCGTGCACCTTCTGCTCGATTCCCAGCTTCCGCGGTCGCTTCCGTTCAAAGCCGCCGGAGATGGTCGTGCAGGAAGCGAAAGAGCTGGTTGCCAACGGAGCCCGCGAGATCAACCTGATCAGTCAGGATCTGACCTCCTACGGCAGTGACATCGATGGTGAGTTCCTGTTGCCGCAGATCATGGAGCAGCTCGACCAGGTCGAGGGTCTCGAATGGATCCGCCTGCTCTACACCTACCCCTACAAATTCTCCGACGAAATGATCGATGCGGTTGCCCGCCTTGAACGGGTCATCCCCTACATCGACATGCCGATCCAGCACATCGACGACACCATGCTCAAGCGTATGGGCCGTCGCATGGGTGAGAAGGATACGGTCGAACTGTTCCGCAAGATGCGCGATCGCATTCCAAATCTGGTCCTGCGCACCACCTTCATCGTCGGCTTCCCCGGGGAGACCCGCGAGATGTTCCAGAAGCTGATCGACTTCGTCGAGGAGTTTCAGCTGGAGCGGGTCGGTGTCTTCACCTGGTCTCCCGAAGAAGGCACCCCCGCAGAGAAACTGCCGGGTCGCATCGATGCGGAAGAGCAGGAGAAGCGTCGGGAAGAACTGTATCTGGTACAGCAAAAGGTTGCCTTCGACTGGAACCGTGAGCGAGTCGGCAGTGAGACCGATGTGCTCCTCGATGAAGAGTGCCCCGAAACAGGTCAGTGGCTGGGGCGTTCCTTTGCCGAGGCTCCGGAGATAGACTCCATCATCCGCGTTCCGAAGGAAGCGGGGGAGCAGGGTGAACTGGTCCGCTGTCGCATCACCGAGATGGATGACTACGACCTGATCGCCGAACCGATCCGTTCCTGAAGCGTGCAGGGAGAGGGATGAACCAGCCGGCCACGAACTCATCCGGTGACTGGAAGAACCTGCCGAACCTGATCACCATCAGTCGGCTGGGCATCGCCGTGCTGCTCTTTGCCATGCTCACCCTCGAGTTGCAGGGTTGGGGCATCGGCGATCGCCATCTGGCCCTCAACATCGCCACCATCGCCTTCATTCTTTGTGTCGCCACCGATGCGGTCGATGGCTATCTGGCACGCAAGTGGAAGATGGTCACCGCCTTCGGTCGACTCGCCGATACCTTCGTCGACAAGATCGTCATCTGTGGCAGCCTCATCTATCTGGTGAAGTTTGCCCCCGATCTGATCAAGCCCTGGTTTGTCGTCATCGTCGTCACCCGCGAGTTTGTGGTCAGTGGACTCAAATCGTATTTTGAATCCCAGGGCCAGGAGGTGGCGCCCAGTATCGGCGGCAAGCTGAAGATGATTCTGCAGTCGATCCTGATCCCGGCCGTGATGCTGGTGGAGGGCAATCGCGACTTCGTCGCCGGGATGAGTGACGAGTCCATCTGGAAGACCCTCTTCGGCCTCCTCGAGAATCTGACGGAGCCACTCTTCTGGGGCACCCTGGTGACGACCCTCTGGTCCGGGATGGATTATCTGGTGGCCGGGGTACGCAACAGCAAAGATTCAGACAAGGTGGCCTGAGTGTCCGCCCGCAGCGATCGCATCATCCTGACCTTCTTTGGCAGTGGTTACTTTCCCGTGGCCCCGGGAACTGCCGGTTCTCTGGCGTCTCTGGCTGTGGGTGCAGTGCTGTGGTTTCAATTGCCCGAGACATTCCAGCCGTGGCTCTTTCCTCTGCTGACCCTGCTGTCGATGGCGGGGTGTGTCCTGCCCGGGGATCGCATTCAGGAGATCTTCGGCCGCAAGGATCCGGGTGCAGTGGTGATCGACGAAGCCGCAGGACAGTATGCCGCACTCTCGGTGTTGCCGTGGCTGCCGCAAACGTGGACACCATGGATCCTCGCTTTTCTGCTCTTCCGTCTCTTCGACATCCTCAAGCCTTTTGGAATCCGCAAGCTGGAGGAAAAACCGGCCGGGTGGGGCGTATTGCTGGATGATGTGGCGGCGGGAATTCTGGCGGCGGCGGTTCTGCTCGGCATCGCCCAACTGCCCGGGGAATGGCTGACCCGCTTCTAGGCTGCGGCGGCGGTCGGTCCGGATGAATCCTGCAACGCCTTGAAGCGCCGATCCGATGGCAGCAACAAGCCCAACGTCAAAAACAGCAAGCCACCAGCCACCGCCGGGATGGCAAAGGCGGTGCTCTGGGTATCGATGAACCCGGTCAGGCTCGGTCCCACAGCCGTACCGAGACTGAAGGACATGGTGTTCAGCCCCATCGTCCGCGCCCGATTGCCGGGAAGACTGCGTTCGGCACTGATCCCGCCCACAGAAGTACTGATCGCCGCCGACACCACACCGAGTCCGGCACGGATCCATGTGAGGGCGGTCAGGTTTTCGACGTGGGCCTGCATCGCCACCAGCGGCACAAACGCCGCCAGTCCAAACATCAACAGCCACTTCTTGTCGAGGTGATCACCGATCCATCCGCTCGGATACTGAAAGAGACAGCGACTGCCGACAAAGATGGCAAACATCATCCCCAACTCTGATTGGGTGGCGGCAAACTCACGCTCATAAAAGGGAAAGAGCGAGATCACCGCACTGATGCCGACCATCATGACGAAGATGCTCAGCGCCAGCAGACGGAACACGGGCTCCACCGGCGGGCGATCCTTCTTCTCCTTGCTGATCTCACCGGGGAATTCCTTCGGATCGTGAATGCGGATGGAGACCAGCAGCACGCTGGTCAGTAGCAGCGATCCGGAAACGATGAAGACCAGGTCGTAGCCACCCATGTCGCCGACAAAGCCGCCGAGGACCGGACCGATGCCAAAGCCGAGGAGGCGAATCGTCGAATAGGTACCGATCACCTTGCCGCCGGCATTGTCCGGAGCGTTGCGGGCGATGATTGCCATCATCGGCGGGAAGGTGGCTCCGAGGAAAGTGCCCTGAAGGATGCGCACAAAGACCAGCTGGTAGTAACTGTCGACGTAATGCAGCGCATAAGAACAGAACGCTCCGAAAAACATGCCGAGAACGATGAGGCTCTTGCGGGTATCGAAGCGGTCAGAGATGCGACCGGAGACGATCTGTACTCCGGCCATCGCCAGGCCGGTGATACTGAAGAGCAGTGCCGTCAGCAATTCCTGACTGGGATTGAGCAGTTCAGGGAAGGTTTCGGCAAACCCGGGGAACCACTCGGCGATCCGTGCGGTCAATCCATCGACTCCCGGAGTGGTCAGCCCACCCAGAAACAACGGCAGTGCGGGGATGAGCATCCCCACCGCGACGGCCTCACCGAAGCGGCAGATCGCCAGCAACCAAATGGTTCGGGGGTCTTTTTCGAAACCGGGCTTGCTCAACGGGGCTCCATGTCGGTGCACAAAAGAATGCAGGTTTGGCAAAACAGAGGTGGGATGGGACCCCAATAGAATTTACGGTATGGGGGTGATCCCCCGGCGGCAAGTCACCGTCCCTTTTCTCGCCGGATCTGGAGGCAGATTGGCCCTGACATCCGCAAAGAATCGAGGTCGGGGTGGACGCTCTGGTGAGCGGCCCCCGCGGCAGATCTTTCCCATCTCCGTCAAGTACGGGGTGGTCTCGGGTCTGATTCTGCTCGCCTTTGTCATCGGCGTTTCCAGTTCCCTGACCCAATCCTCCCTCGATTCGACCACACGGCTGCTTCAACAGAATGGTCTCGAGCTGGTCAAACTTGCCCATACCTTTGTCGATCCATTCTGGACCCGTACCGAGATGCCGGTGGAGGAGCGGGCCGCAGCCCAATCGGATCTGGATGCCCGTCTCGCCGGATTTCTTCAAGAAGGTGGCAAGACACCGGTACTGGATCTGCTGGTCCTCGATGGCAGCGGAACCCGTCTGATTTCCAGTGCCCGGGGTGGCGATCGACTCAAGATGAGTCTCAAGGAAGCCAACCTCAATGCCGGCTCCGATGATGGAGTGGTCATTCAGGAGGGGCAGGTCAGTGGATCAGACGGATCGGTACCGATCCGTTCCTTTGAAAAGAAACTGCCCAAGGGTGCCGGATCGGTGCAGCTGTTTCTCAGTGCCCGTGCCCTCGCATCCCTGGAAGAAGAACTGGAAGACTCCACCAACATGCTGGTGTGGTCGGCTCTGCTGATCGGCATCCCGCTGGTGTTGCTGGTCGGCTTTTTGCTGACGCGACCGGTGCGCATGTTGCGCGAAGACATGACCCAGATCGCCCGTGGCAATCTGGATCATCAATCCCAGGTGCGCACCACGGATGAATTGGGTGCACTGGCTTCATCCTTCAATCGCATGACCCGCTTTCTCGCCGAAGCGCGCGAGCAGGAGATGCAGGCACAGGCGGTGGCCAGGGATCTCAATATCGCCAGCGGCATCCAGAATGCTCTGTTGCCCAGGGAGTTGCCGGAGATCTCTGGCATCGAGATTGCCCACTACTATCAATCTGCCAAAGAGGTCGGGGGGGATTACTACGATGTGGTTTCCCTCGCCGGCGATCGTGCGGGCATCGTCGTTGCGGACGTTTCCGGCAAGGGTCTCTCTGGCAGCCTGGTGATGACGATGACCCGCAGTCTGGTACGCATGGCGGCGCGGATTCACCCGGATACCCGCTCGATGCTGGAGAGCATCAATGCCAGTCTCGCCAAAGACATGACCGATGGCATGTTCGTGACACTGGCGTGGGCGGAGATCGTCGCCGATCGCGGCCGGGTACGGATTGCGAGGGCGGGACACAACCCGCCGCTGATCCTCCGAGCCAGTGGCCGAGTCGAGCAGTTCCAGCCCGGAGGCATCGCCCTCGGTATCGATGGGGGTGCTGTCTTTGATCAGACTCTGGAAGTCAGCGATGTCCAACTGGAGCGGGGAGATGCCCTGATCCTGTATACCGATGGAATCGTGGAAGCGATGAACGACGGTGGGGTAGAATATGGCCTCGAGGCTTTTGCCCGGGTACTGCAAAATTTGAATACGGCGGACCCCCAGTCCATCGTCGACGGGGTGCTCGCTGATCTGGAAGCCCATGTGGCTGGAGCCGAACCGACCGATGACATCACACTGGTGGTCGCAAGACGGGAGTAACGTTGATGGGAACCGATTTGGTGGTGGACCGATCCGGGGACAGTGAACTGCAGATCATCGAGATCCGCGGTGTCCTCGATGCGGGCAATGTCGAACAGTTGGCCCACGTCGGCTTTGAGGCCATCGGTGAGGCCCGCAACCTGGAGATGCGTCTCGCTTCTCTGACCGATGTCGATCTGACCGGAGCCTTGGGCATCGTCGCTCTCGCCCGTGAGGCCCGCGACCGTGATATCACCTTTCGGGTGGATGCCCCTCCCATGGAGTTGAAAAAACTGCTCGAAGAGCAGGATCTCTGGCAAGAGATCAGTGGGGGAGAATCGACCACCCCATGAATCGTATCGTTGCCATCATCCGTCCCTACCGATTGCCACAGACCCGGGAAGCCCTGCGGGGATGTTCCGGAATTGTGCAGATGACTGCTCAGGAGGTACGCGGATACGGCATGCAGAAAGATCATTTGGAGAGTTATTCCGGCGATGACGCCGGCATGGATTTCCTGCCGAAAATTCGCCTCGAACTGCTCGTGGAGCCGGAATTCGCTGAGGAAGCCATGATGACGGTGATGAAGGAGGGCCGCACCGGCCGTATCGGTGACGGCAAGATTTTCCTGATTCACGGAGAGGACCCCCGCCCGGTTTGACGCTCCCGGCGGGAGAAAGGTAGTCTTCAGCGGGTCTGAAGTGTTTCAGGCAAAACGGGCTTTCGTGGCAAACGCCATGCCCGCCTGATCACCCAGGGCCCGCCGGACAAAGAAATCTGCAGGGGCGGAAGCCCCGGGGATGGAGTTTCCGGTGCACGACGTCGATCACGCTTACGATTTTTCGTATGAAGCTCGCCGTCTCGTGCTCTCGGGACAACTGAAGAGAGAACGCCCGCGCATGCACCAGCAGCTTGTGGAGGCCCTCGCTTCAGGACAGCGGATCTTCTTTGCGCCGGATGATGGCAACCTGTACGTCGAGCGCCCGCTCGATCGCGTCTTTATCGATCCCGCCACAGGGAATCCGATGGGTGCGACCGCGCTCTAGCCCGACCGGCTGCCCCGCAAACAATTCGGATGCGAGGGGAGGCCCTGCGGCCTCTTCGCCCACACCACGTCTCTCGCAAGGTTTTTCTGAACCAGCGATCCGCCCGTCGGATCGGAGAGGGGGACGTGTGCGTCTTCAAATTTCAGGCCGACTTGAACAGCAGCAGACTCTTACTCCGCAACTCATCCTGTCGATGGATATTCTCCAGCTCGGGGTCACCGATCTGGAAGCGCGCATCCAGAAAGAGTTCACCGAGAACCCTGCCCTGGAGCTGGTCGAGAAGCCGACCTTCACCGCCGACGCTCCCACCGAAAACACTTCTGAAAAGGTCGACGATGAAACCCGTCGCCTGATGGACATCGTCGACAACTGGGAGCGCCCGGTTACCGGCGAGCGTCGTCAGGTCGGTTCTTCGGAAGCCTCCGACGCCAAACATGAAGCACTGATGAATACCGTCGATCGCCCCGAGTCCCTCGAGGCGTTCCTGGTCCGTCAGTTACAGATGCTCGAACTCGATCCGACTCTGCGTCAGGCGTGTGAAATCGTCTGTGCCAATCTCGATGACCGTGGGTGGTTCATCGGCGATGTGGCCGATCTTGCTCGCTGCACCAACAAGTCAGAGCCGGTACTGGCCCGCGCTCTCGAAGTGGTGCGTCGCCTCGATCCCCCGGGGATCGGTGCCATGGATCTCTCCGATTGCCTGCTGTTGCAATTGAACAGTGTCGTTGGCAGTACCGAGTACCGCATTATCGAGGAGTGTCTCGCTGATCTGCTCGCCAATGCCTTGCCAAAGATGGCGGAAAAACTCAGCGTCTCCATGGAAGAAGTTCAGGAAGCGTGCGACGTCATCCGTCAGCTCGATCCGGCCCCCGGATCCGCCTTCGCCGATCGCGGTCACCACGGCATCGTGCCGGAGATCGCCGTTGATGAAGTCGGTGAAAAGTTTGTCGCCCGTCTCGCCAGTGATCGTCTGCCCGATCTGCGCATCTCTTCTGCCTGTTCCGCCATGCTGGAGGAGCCGAAGCTGAAGCCGGAGGTCGAGGAGTACATCAAGACCCGTGTCGAGAGTGCTCGCGCCCTGATCCACTCGGTGGAACTGCGTCGCCGCACCCTCCTCGATATCGCTCAGGCGGTGATCGAGCGTCAGGAAGATTTCTTCCGTCATGGTCCGTCACGGATTCAGGCGCTGACGATGCAGGAAGTGGCGGATGCCACCGGCGTGCACATCTCCACCGTCAGCCGTTCCGCCAATGGCAAGTACATGCAGACACCCCACGGGGTCATCGAACTGCGTCGTCTCTTCACCGGTGGGGTGGAGCGTGAGGATGGTGGCGTCGAAAGTCGCGAAAGCATCTGCGAAGCGATCCGTGACATCATCGATGCGGAAGATCCCGCCTACCCGCTGAGCGACACCCAGCTCGCCAAGAAGCTGGCCACCCAGGGCGTCAAGATCGCCCGCCGCACCGTCAGCAAATACCGCGAACGCGCCGGTATCCCCCAGGCCAAGTTGCGCAAGCGTTACAAGGCCTAGTCACTTCAAATCCGCTGTCAGATGATTTGAACGCCTGTCGCTCTCAATGAGGGTGACAGGCGTTTTTTTGGATGGCTGAAAAATTTTGATCAGCAGGCTTCGACAGTGGTGAAATCGCTGTGGAAGAGTGGGTTACCGACGGCCACTTCCGGCTTTTTCCCGACCCCCAAAAGAACGGTGTCCTTTTCCGCGATCGGATTTGGGTCGGCGGGGACGTCGTGAGACCAGAGTCTTCTTGCTGCGCTGGACGATGAGATCCGGATCGCGGGAATCGGGACGCCCACAGGCTTTTTCAAACTCCATTGAGACGGTATCGGAGACCTCGAAGATACTGGATCCGGTACCGACACTGATCTGACCGATGGCCGCACGGGTGATTTTTCCCCGACGACAAATGTGGGAAAGGATACGACTGGCGTTGCCCCCATTGTGGAACCCCCAGTTGATTTCGAAGACATCGAAATTTCCGGAGAGGTCGCGTTTGCGGAGCCCCTGATCCTCGAAGTGATTTCGACGATCGTGAGATCGACGGTCATGGGACCTTCTTTGGTCGGAGTGGCGTCCCGGTTTTTCAGTGATTTTTTCCAGATCGTAGCCGCGGTTGGAAGGTGCGGGCTCGGCCATTTGCAGCAGGGCTGCGATGATCTCTTCGGGTGTGCGGCCTTCAGGCTGTTCGAGCAGGAACTTGGCATAGGACTTCTGTTTCTCGCTGACCTCATCCGGCTCGGCGAGTTGGGCGTGCAGATCCCGGCGGAACAGTTTGGTGTGGCGCTTCTCAATTTGCGCCCGGCTCGGGATCGGTTGCCACTGGGGCTCGACTCCGGCTTGGGAAAGAACCCGGCGCACTCTTCCCTGAAGGTGCAGCGGCACCATGAGGATGCTGCGTCCCTTTTGGCCAGCACGGCCGGTGCGGCCACTGCGGTGGGTGTAGTTTTCGACGTCGGTGGGAATGTCCGCATGGATGACCATGCCGATTCCCGGAATGTCGATGCCGCGGGCCGCCACGTCAGTGGCGATAAGAATCTTCTGCTCACCATGACGGAAGGCATTGAGAGTGCGGGTTCTTTGCGCCTGAGTCAATTCCCCGCTGAAAGGCGCGGCGGCAAGACCCTTGGCGGACAGGCGTTCCGTCAGATCGGCGGCGTCCACTCGACGGCGGACAAAGATCAGCACCCGTTCTCCCTCGGAGTGGAGCAGCACGTTGGTCAGAGCGCGTTCCAGTTCACGGGGGCGGATCAGATGGGCAATGTGCTGGATATCCGCATTGGCTTCCCCAAGACGAGTGCCCTCGACGATGAGCGGGTTCTTCTGAAAACCATCGGCGAGTTTCTTCACCGCCTGCGGGAAGGTCGCGGAGACCAGATGGCTGTAGCGTTCCTGGGGCAGGTTTTCGAGGATGGCTTCCAGCTCTTCACGGAATCCCATGTCGAGCATCTGGTCTGCTTCGTCGAGGACCACCTGGCGGATGGAACTGCAGCGCAGGTTACCGGTTCGAATGTGATCGAGGAGACGGCCGGGGGTACCGACCAGCACCGCCGGAGATTTTTTCAGGGCGCGTTTCTCACGGACCGGATCAGATCCGCCGGTCACCACTTCGACGGTGACTCCGGGAACCTGCGCCAGTAACCAGCGCAATTCTTCTGCCACCTGCACCGCCAATTCTCGGGTGGGGGTGATCAGCAGGGCGCGAGGTCCATCTGCCGGTGGAAGAAATTGACCGTCTTGCGGAATCAGATCGGAAGCGAGGCGAAGGCCGAGGGCGAGGGTTTTACCGGATCCGGTCTGGGAAGAGATGCGCAGGTTGCGGCCTTCTCCCTCAGCGGAGAGCACTGCTTCCTGTACGGCGGTCAGTTTTTCAAAACCGCGGGCCTCGATGGCCGCACGCAGAGGGGCCGGAACCTGGGCAAAGGGATCGATCGTTTCCATCATTGTCTCTCACGTTGAACGTCACCGGATCCCCTGTTGCCTGAACCGGGACGCCGGCGTCCGTCGGTTGGCGAGGCGGTTTCTCGGGAGAACCGCTCATCACACAAAGGTCACTGCTATAGACCTTAACTTTTTCGAATGGATTTGTCCCGTTTACTGGGAAGATTGAACGGTTTCTTTGGGAAATGTGACGGCCAAGGCAGAGGACACCTAGCAAGTCCTGCCCCCCTGACAGGGATATCGAGGGAATCTCCGCTGTGATGCCCACAGAAATAAATTAGAC
>JACETR010000057.1 GCA_013911165.1 Planctomycetota bacterium
CACCATAATACTCCGGGCGGGCTGGGTTTCGCAGTGCCGAAATTTTCAGCGGCACCTCTCCAGGAGGATCGACCCGTTCCAATTCCAGGGAGACCTCTTCGTCAGAAGTCGGTTTGAAATCAGGGCCCAGCAGCCGTGCCAGAATATTGATCTCTCCACCCAGAATCGCTTCTCGGGGGTCGACACTGACGGAGAAGCGTTTCGAAGGGCCCAACAATCTCGAGGCACCGACAAATCGGATCACTTGCCCCCAGAATCGATAGAACCACTTGTTGCCGACGAGCCTTCTCAATCTCCATGTATCATCGGTCAGAGAAATGAAGGACCGCCCACGCCCCTGGTACTGGAAGGCGAAAATTGGTCTCGGGCCATATGTGAAGTGCTCATCGGTTTCGTGGACCGCGAGCGCCACCGCACCCTTCTTCAATTTCTTGACCTTTTGATACCAGAAGAATCCCGGCATCGTCCTGTCACTACGTCCCTGCCACTGCCAGAGTTCCTTGTTTCTCTCCGAATCTCCGGTGAGTTGCATCACCGGGTGGTCCAGCCCTTCCGGCGTCAATTGCACATGGAAGGACTCCGTTATATCCCGGGAAGTTCCTCCCCTGCTGTCCGCTTCTTCCAGTTCTACCGGCAGAAGTCTCTCGAGAGGTGAACCGAGGAATCGACGTGGCATGAACCACTGCCCCGAAAGGAAAACGATGCCACCACCCTGATCCTCGACAAACTCATTGAGCCAATCGAGTTGCTTCGTCGTCAGTGCATCAGGGCGAATGTCACCCATGATCACCACGTCATAATTAAACAACTCTTCTCGTGTCCGTGGGAAAGCACGCAGTGGCTTGAGTCCCGGAGATGATTCCTGGGGAAACTCAGGGTCCGCTTCCAAAAGCAGACAATGAGCTTCCATCGTTGGATCCCGGATCAGCGAGTTTTTCAGATAGCGGTAATCGTACCGGGGTGGCCCCTCTACGTAGAGAACCTTGATCTTCTGAGCGACGACGGTGACCGGCTTTTCGAGAGCATTGTTTTCGCTGAACAACTCACCGTTCTGATAGGGCAACTCGATTTTGCACAAATACTGCCCTGGAGATCGGGGTGTGAACTCAAGCCGATGCGGAACCACTTCCCCGTCCTTGCCGATCGTGACGTAGTAGTCGACACGCTGTTCGGTTCCGCCATCCTCACGTATCAATCGCAGTTCAGCGCGGATCTCTTCACCCTCGAAGCCTTCAGCAGCGACTCGGAAATCGACGGGAACCATGTCCCCCTCAAGAACCACGTCCGCGAGATCCAGGTCCACCATGCGAATGTCTCTGGGTTCAGCAGGATTTCCAACACCGATCACGTGAACCGGGATTTCCCGTAGACCGAGACGACGGGAAACCTCCAGCGAAGTGGAAACACCGCCACTCTCCTGTCCATCACTCAACAACACGAGAGCGGCAACATTCTTGCTGCGAGAACTGTCGAGAGCATCCGACATCGCATCTCCAAGGCGGCTGACCCGCCCCTTCAACTCGATCTCGGGAAGAGAAGCATCTGCTCCCGCGGTCGTCGGTACGACTGAATCATCGGAGGTCACCCTCGGCAAATCGGCGATGGATCTGACACCGTCTGATCCCGCAAGGATTTTGACGTCCGCCTTCTCCCTCAGTCGATCAACCAGTTGGGCAGTGCCGCCTTCAAGAATGCCCTGAGCAATCTCGATGCGACTCGGCTCAGCACCCGGTCCGAAGCCGGCAACAGAAAGAGTGCTGGAAGTGATGGCCGGATCTTCGAAACGATCCTCAATTCCCATGGAGAAGGAATCATCGACCACCACCAAAACAGTGGAGTTTTCAGTCTGAACCCGCTCTTTGGTCAAAGTGGGTTTAAAGAGGATCAGTACCAGAGCCATGAGAACGAGAAAACGCATCGAGCCCATGAGAATCCGCGGACCCAAACCCATTCGTCCCTGATCTCCCCGGTAGCACCAGGCGGCAGCCAACAAGAGCAGTGGAATGATGACCACCACCGTGACCCACGTTTCGGGTGCATCGAGCCACTCAATCCGGGTTTCAGTTCTCGTTTCAGCAAAGGAAAGAAAGCTCTTCCAAAGGGAAGGGTTCATGAGCGCCTCCTTGCCCTGCTGAAGAAACTGGCCAATCCCGTCTCCAACAACAACAGAGCCAGCACCGCCATGAAAAGGGGATACCAGAGGTCTCCCAACTTTCCGCTGGTGCTTTCCGATGCCGAAGCCTGTTCCGCAGTCTGCTCCTCCACCGCCGGGTAAACCTCTGCGAGACCGGCGCAGTCGACGAAAACCAACTCACCTTCACCTGAGGCAGGGTTGACGGCAAAGGCGTCACTGCGGGTCTCACCCGACTCTTTCTCGTATCGAATCTCGTAAACTCCGGGTTGCCATGACCCGGCAACCGAGAGCAAGAATGATTTTCGATCTTCCGATTCCTTGAGTGCCAGTGGAACCACTCCTCCATCAGGTGTGATCAGTGAAACCCTGGGTGCGTAATCAGAGGAAGGAACCTCCCTGACCAGCGGTTGGCCAAGGGCGAGATACCTCCAGTTGCCATCCTGTACCGTCAACCAGGGAAGACACTCATGAAGGAAGCAGACGTAAGCAGGTGTGACAGGGAAGTTGCTCCACTCTCGATCAGCGCCCGTCCCCAGAACGACGACGGATCCACTGCCCTGATAGTCCTGTACCAGGACCGGTGTCTGATCAAAGTCATCGAGTTCCATGAGGATTTGTGAGTCTTCTTTGATTTGCAGTGGCTTTTGAAAACCATGGACCACCACGTCACCCAGACCCGCTTCGGGGAAGCTGGCCAGGTACTCCATGATCGGGTGTTCCATATCCTTGATCAGCCAGTGATAAAACACCTGACGGCGCGGGTCAGAGACCGCGACTCCCGGCTCCCACGGAAACCAGCCATCTCCATTGTTCCAGGCGTTGGCTTTCCACGTGGAGTGATCCATCCTCGAACCGGTAAAGACCAAAACGCCTCCCCCTTCACGGAGGAACTGATCAATCCTTGCCGACTCAGCAGGATTCATCGTCGAAACGTCCGCCAACACAAGAATGCGGGCACTATCGATATCAGCCGAAAGAAGTCGGTCCTCGGGAACGACTTCCACCCGGTAGGGAGAAAGACGGATTCCTGATCCGGAAGTCTCGTTCTCACCGATTGCAGCCAACAACCAATCTGATTCGGCAGAGTCCTCGGCGGGGTTCCAGCCACCATCGGCGACAAGAATCTTCACCGACTCGACGACCTCGCAGGCAAACCAGCGAGCGTCATCCCGATCGAGATCATCGCTGCGCAATCGAGCCTCTACGCGGGCAACTCCAGGAAGGCGAAAGATATGCGGGAAACTGAGAGTGATCTCTTCACCGCCCTCAACATCGATGCGGCGGGTTCCCTGTACCTCGCTGTCGATCAACAACTCTACTTCGATTCCGGGAACCAATTCGGTTCCACGATTGGCCACTTCTACCTGAAAAGAGATGGGCAAATCGGTGCTGATCAGTCCTGAAGAAGGTCTCAAGGAGATGAGGCTGACATTTCTCGGATTGTCGGGAGCCACACTGTGAAGCCGCAATTTGGAATCGGCTTCCTGCAAGAGTTCGAGTGCTTTTCTGACAGCAGGGCGCTCGGTTCCATCTTCAGAGTACCAGTCACCTCTCTGAAAATCGGAGATGAAGTGGAAGGTCCATGCCCCTCCCTGCTCCCTGGCGAAAGAAGCGGCCTCAGAGATGAGCGTCTCCGGATCGAGTTTGAGCCAGCCCGGCTTGGCTTGCTCGAGATCCCCCAGAATCTCTGCAGGGCCTCCTTCCGAAACCAACTCGAGTTGAGCAGAGGGTGTGTCCACAGGGGGCAACCCGCCGACAAAGAGCGCGGTTCGATCCCCCACTTCAAGATCGAGCAGAAGGGTTCTTGCCCTTTCTCTCGCAGCCTGAAGTGTTGAACTGCTCGCCAGAGTGGCGGCCATGCTCGAAGACGCATCCAGAATCACAGCTTCCTGACGAGCCACTCTGCCCAAAACAGGCAAGGTTCCATCGTCAAAACTGGGTCTCGCCATGGCAAACACGAAAAGCAGGACTGCCAGAGTTCGAATCAGTAACAGAAGAAGATTTTCGAGGCGCAGTCTTCTCTGGTGACGCTTCATCGCCCTGAGCAAAAACTCCATCGCTGCCCATGGTCTGCGCCGGTATCTCTGGCGATTGATCAGATAGATGATGATGGGGATCAAGCCCAACGCCAAAAATCCGAGAAGAGCAGGATTCACAAAACTCATCTTGGGCTCCCCGCTCTCTTGACGAGGGCCTCTCTGAGAACCTGGTCAAATCCCCGGGAACAGTCCGCCAGTTGATACTGGATTCCACTATTGCGGAAGTCTCTTCGAATGGTTCGTGTAAACTCCCGAACTTCGGCCAGGTATGCCTCCCGAACGGCCTCAGGGTCAGCCAGTTGATCCTGCATTCCTTCCATACCCTCGAACATTGTCATGCGGGTAAAGGGAAACTCGAGTTCATCAGGATCCATGACATGAAGAACGAGAACATCGTGCCCTGCATGTCGCAATTTGCGCAGTCCATGGAGGATCTTGTCAGGCTCATCAAACAAGTCTGTGAGCAAAATGATCAGACACCTGCGCTTCAGCCGGTCGGAGACTCTCCCCAGGACTTCACCGATATCGGTGGCATCCTTCCCTGACTCCTGAGCAAGAACCGAAACCATATCCTGCAGGTGGCTTCGACTTTGGGAGATCGGTGCTTCCGCACGTATTTTTTCATCAAAAACGAGAGTACCCACCGCATCCTGCTGACCCAAAATCAGATAAGCGAGTGACGCGGCGAGTGTCCGGGCATAATCCAATTTGGTCATCGCTCCGGAGCCGTAATTCATCGACTCACTCGCATCGAGAACCAACTGCACACGCAGATTGGTTTCCTCTTCAAACTGCTTGATGTAGAAGCGGTCGCTACGACCGAAAACCTTCCAATCGATGTGACGAATGTCGTCACCGGGGACATATTCCCTGTGCTCGGCAAACTCCACCGACGACCCGTGAAAAGGACTGCGATGCAATCCTGTGATCGAACCCTCGACAATCATGCGGGCTCGAACCACGAGGCCTGAAACCCTGGCCAAAATGGCCGGGTCGAGAAGACTTTGGGCATCCTCAGACGGCATGCGCTGCAGTCTCCTCCAGCAAGCGTCGGATGATGTCGTCGGAGGTCACGCCCTCTGCTTCAGCGGCAAAGTTGGTGACGATGCGGTGGCGCAAAACCGGCAAGGCAACCCGGCGAATATCTTCGGCGGTCACGTGAGGTCTTCCGGAAAGCACTGCACTGGCCTTTGCTCCAAGAACCAGATACTGCCCGGCACGGGGTCCTGCTCCCCAATCCACATGGCGCTTGACGAAATCTGGTGCTTCTTCGGTTTTGACCCGGGTCGCCCGAGTCAAGCGAAGGGCATAACGAATGAGGTCGTCGGCGATCGGGACTTCTCTGACCAATGACTGAAGTTCACGGATTCTTGGTCCATCGAGAACCGTTTCCACTTCAGCAGATTTCCCTCCAGTGGTTCTCTGCATGATCTCAAGTTCTTCATCAGAAGATGGATACTCGACGCGTATGTTGAACATGAATCGATCCAGCTGCGCTTCTGGCAATGGATAAGTTCCCTCTTGTTCAATCGGGTTTTGAGTTGCCAGAACAAAGAACGGTTCATCCAGCGGATGGCGCGTTCCACCAACAGTGACCTGCTTCTCCTGCATCGCTTCCAAAAGAGCGGCCTGAGTCTTGGGTGGAGTTCGGTTGATTTCGTCCGCCAAAACAATGTTGGCAAAGATCGGCCCCGGAACAAAGCGGAAGACTCTCTCACCAGAAGCCCCGTCTGCCTGGATCACTTCCGTACCGGTGATATCACTGGGCATGAGGTCAGGAGTGAACTGGATTCGGTTGAAGTCCAGGTTCAACGCCCTAGCGAGCGTGCTGATCAACAATGTCTTTGCCAGTCCGGGGACGCCCACCAACAGACAATGTCCCGAGGAAAGGATGGACAGCAAAAGCTGATCAATGACCTCATCCTGACCCACGATGACCTGAGCCAATTGCTTGCGCAGGGAAACCACTGCAGCCTGAACCTCATCGAGAGGGTTTTCCGATTTCGTCTCGTCAGAAAGAGAGGGAGTCACATCCTGATCATCGGACTCGGGGGTCAGATCATCCTGCATCATCTTGAGTTTCCTCGCGTTCCTAGAAACCTTGCCAACCATGGCAGGCGTACGGGTTGTATGAAGGGCCCCCGGGAAGGAGCCCGGCTCACTTTCAGGCAGGGACTTTGTAAATCCTTGAACACTCCGTCGGAAAACCGGAAGTGATCCACGGGAGGTCTGCGATTAGCCTCCCCAAAGTGGAAAGGCTCCCGCTTCAGCGAAAAGTCCTGAAAAAGCGTCTCTTGGGCCGAAGCAAAGGATAATCCAAGGGGGATGCCTTCGAAAGCGTGCAGACCCCCGAAAACCCATTGAGACGGTCGATACACCGGAATTTCCAATTCCCCGGCCGGATGGGGTGAAGGGGCGTCACGCCCAACAAATCCCGACTCTCCTGCCGGTCTCGTTGACTTCGACCCCCCCTCCCCTAAACTTTGCCAACTGCCCCTTCCAACGATGCGTCGCCATGGGGTGGTTCCACCGGATTCAGGCCGGACGGAGCTTCCCGACGGGTCCTCCCCTCGAGGGCTTTCCGATGGCGTTCCCTGAATCAAAATCGGTATTTTTTGGCGATCGCCCGTGATTGAAAGTCACCCGCTGGTGACTAGTGGAGGGGGCCCCGTGGCCGATGGAATGACTGCCAATGAAGTCTTTCATTCTCACAGCAGCCTGACCTATGACGATCTGATCATCATGCCCGGATTCATCGACTTCGGGGTTCAGGATGTCAAGTTGCAAACACAATTGACCCGTGAAATCTCCATCCAGGCACCTCTGTGCTCATCGCCGATGGATACTGTCACGGAAACCGAAATGGCCGTCAATTTGGCCCTTCTCGGTGGCATCGGGTTTATCCACTACAACAACACGATCGAAGAACAGGCGCATATGGTCCGCAAGGTCAAGCGCTATGAAAACGGGTTCATCACCGATCCGATCGTTCTCAGCCCGGCCCACCAAATCTCGGATGTGGACTCGATCCGTGAGCGTCACGGCTTCTCCGGAGTGCCGATTACCGAGGACGGAACCCTGCAATCGAAACTGGTCGGAATCGTCACCAACCGTGACATCGATTTCGAATCGGATCGGACCATCACCCTGGATCAGGTCATGACCCGGGATCCGATCACCGCTCCCAAGGGCATTACTCTTCAGGAAGCGAATCGCATCCTTCGTGAATCGAAAAAGGGCAAACTGCCCATCGTCGATGAAAACGGAATCCTGAATTCGCTCGTCTCCCGCAACGACATCAAGAAGAACAGGGATTTCCCGGAAGCGTCCAAAAGTGCTGACAAGCAACTGATGGTAGGTGCTGCCATCTCTACTCGCCCCGACGACCGCGCAAGACTTGCGGCGCTGGTCGAAGCAGGAGTGGATGTCATCGTCGTCGACAGTGCACAGGGGCATTCCGTTTTCCAGATTGAACTTCTTCGGGAAATCAAAGCCACCTATCCAGACCTTCAGGTCATCGCCGGAAACGTGGTCACGAAGGATCAATGCGAAAGCCTGATCGACAGCGGGGCCGACGGCATTCGTGTTGGAATGGGCCCCGGATCGATTTGTACCACCCAGGAGACGATGGCCGTCGGACGTGGACAGGCCGCGGCGGTTTACCATTGCGCCAGCTACTGTCGCAGTCGGGGAGTGCCCGTCATTGCCGACGGAGGAATCCGCGATATCGGGCACATCGTCAAGGCTCTTTCTCTCGGATCATCCGCAGTCATGATGGGTTTGATGTTCTCCGGTACTTCCGAAACTCCGGGTGAATACTTCTACCAAAATGGAGTTCGTCTCAAGCGCTACCGTGGCATGGCCTCCATCGAGGCGATGGATTCCGGTGGCGGAAAAAGATACTTCGCCGAGGACGAACAGGTTCGTGTCGCCCAGGGTGTTTCAGGAATGGTGATGGACAAGGGATCCGTCAGAAACCTGGTGCCTTATCTTTGCCAGGGCCTCAAACATGCATTCCAGGATATCGGCGTCAAATCGATGCTGGCTCTGCATGGTGCTCTTGAAGAGAGCAAAATCACATTTGAAACTAGAACACAGTCCGCACAACGCGAAGGTGGTGTGCACGACATGTATTCCTACGAGAAGCCGGCCATGGGAGCCCGCGAACGAGTCGAGTAATCGCGCTTCAGTTGAGAGGAGGTCAGGATGGCCTCGAAAAATCAAAATGAGTTTTGTGCGATCCTTGATTTTGGATCCCAGTACAGTCAGTTGATCGCCCGTCGGGTTCGGGAAAATCATGTCTACTGTGAAATTCTCCCTTTCGACACCACAGCAGAAGAACTGCAAAGTCGTGGAGTTCATGGCGTGATTCTCAGTGGAGGTCCCTGCGGAGTCTACGACGAGGGTGCACCCCAGCTGGATCCTGCGATCCTCGATCTTCCGGTACCGGTACTCGGAATCTGCTATGGCATGCAAGTTGCCTGCCAGACGACCGGCGGAGAAGTGATCCCCTCCACCGAGCGTGAGTATGGCGACACCACCCTGAATATCGACGCTTCAGATAACCCGATCTTCGCTGATTGTCCGGAACAACTTCAGGTCTGGATGAGTCATGGCGACCGGGTATCCAAAAGTGGTGAAGGATTTGAAGCGATCGCCCACACAGAAAACACTCCCCTTGCGGCAGTCCATGACTCTGCCAAGAACTTCTGGGGATTGCAGTTTCATCCCGAGGTCACCCATACCCGCGATGAAGGAAAGATCCTCCACAACTTCCTCTACAAAATCTGTGGATTCACTGGGGATTGGGAGATCAAGGATTATGTCGATTGGGCTGTCGGAGAAATCCGCAACCAGGTCGGTGACGGCCGAGTGGTTTGTGGCCTTTCCGGAGGAGTCGACTCCTCAGTCGTTGCACTGTTGATCCACAAAGCCATCGGGGATCGGCTGACTTGTTTCTTCGTCGACAATGGATTGCTCCGCAAAGGAGAAGCACAGCAGGTTTGCGATGTTTTCCAGGGACAGTTCAATCTGGACTTCCGGTTTATCGATGCGACCGACCGCTTCCTCGAGAGACTCGTCGACGTCACGGACCCTGAAACCAAAAGAAAACAGATCGGCTACCAGTTCATCGATGAGTTCAGGGAAGCCTCCAAAGAATTCACAGATGCAAAGTTCCTCGCACAGGGAACTCTCTATCCGGATGTGATCGAAAGTGTCAGTCCTTTTGAGGGACCTTCCGCCACCATCAAGAGCCACCACAATGTGGGCGGGTTGCCGGACGATCTCGATTTCGAACTGGTTGAGCCATTACGTTTCCTCTTCAAGGACGAGGCTCGACTGATCGGCAAGGAACTCGGTTTGCCCGATGAGATCGTTCACCGCCAGCCCTTCCCGGGCCCCGGTCTGGGTATCCGCATCATTGGTGACATCACTCGCGAGCGTCTCGACACCCTGCGAGAAGCGGATGCCATCGTCCGTGAAGAACTGCAGGAATGGGATCGCCACCATGACGTCTGGCAGGGCTTCGCTGTCTTGCTGCCTGTCCGATCAGTGGGAGTTCAGGGAGACCAGCGAACCTACGAGGCAACTGCTGCGTTGAGAATCGTTGAGTCTGTTGACGGCATGACTGCAAACTGGATGCTGCCCCCTCAGGAGATTCTCGCCCGAATCAGCAACCGGATCTGCAATGAAGTCAAAGGCATCAACCGCGTCGTCCTCGACATTTCCAGCAAACCCCCTTCAACCATTGAGTGGGAATAACCAGAGTACGCTTTGGGCTGGCGGAAATCCTGATTGCCGCGCTGGTGATTTTTGTAGTGGGCTGGTTTGTTTTGCGAAGGTCTTCTGACCCTGAAGATGGAAGGTAACACCCATGCCTGGACTTAGCTTTGCGGCCATCATCGGCTTGGTCTTTGTGTTCGGGATCATCTCGTGGATTCTCTACATTTCTTCCGGCAAAGATGAAGATTGAGATCTGTCAGATATCCAGCATGGGTGACTGACACTCAAAAACTTCTTTGTGAGCCTGGCGATATTCTCCCAAGTCAGGGATTTCCTTCCCGGTTCCACTTTGATTTTCCGTCTGGATGCCGAAAAATGAGTAAGAATCCAGATTGCTGTTTCGGCAATCAGTATCTGAAGTGAGATCCAATGGTCACAGAATTCAATGGTTCAATGAATGGCGAAGGCCTGAAAATCGGGATTGTCACCTCCCGCTTCAGCGGAGAGCCTTGTGACCGCCTTCTTGCCTCCGCAATCCAGCGCCTTGAAGAACTGGGCGTTTCGAATACAGACATCACGACGGCGTCTGTTCCAGGGGCCTACGAAATCCCGAGAGTCGTAAGGGAAATGGTCGATGGCCGTCCTGAAAACTTTGATGCGGTGATTACTCTTGGTTGTGTCATTCGGGGAGAAACTCCCCACTTTGATTTCGTCGCAGGCCCCTGTGCGGACGCCTTGATGAAAATTCAATGCGACTACAACGCCTTCAACAAACTCTGCCCGCCGATCATCTTTGGTGTTTTGACCACAGACAATCGGGAGCAGGCGATGGCCCGCAGTGGCGGCGATCACAGCGACAAGGGTCGCGATTGTGCCGAAGCAGCGGTCGAGATGGCCAATCTCATTCAATCCATGGGAGGGTCTGACCGATGAGTCACAGTACTGGCCCCCGGAGAAGAGCCCGTGAGCTTGCACTTCAATGCCTCTATCAATGGGATCAGCAGGGTCATGAATCGAGCCGCGAACTCGCTGAGGAAACTCTGGACGATCTGGGAGCTCTTCCCGATTCTCGGGACTTTGCACTGACTCTGGTCGAAACCTATTGGCAACACTCCCTCGAGATTGACGAATGGGTCGACGCTGCCAGTGAGCGTTGGAATCTGAACCGGATGGCGGTCATCGATCGAAATACCCTCAGGATTGCTGCAACGGAGCTGAAGTACCTCGATGACATTCCTCCAAGAGTGGCCATCGACGAAGCTCTGGAAATCGTTAAAAGATTTTCCACGGAAAAGTCCTCCGCATTCGTCAATGGCATCCTCGATCGACTCCTCCGAGAGACTCAAGCCAGCAGGAAAGAAGATTCATGATCTTTGACCGACTGTTCGGGAAGCCAAAATCGGAGAAACCCGGTGAGGAAGAAAAGGTAGGGGCTTTCGAGCGCCTGCGCAGAGGCTTGGGAAAGACCCGCGATGCGCTGACGTCCCTCTTCGGCATGGGACGCAAACTTGACGATGACCTTCTCGAGGAGGTCGAGACCCTTTTGATCGAATCCGATTTCGGACCTGGCTTGTCGATGGATCTCTGCGACGAACTCAGAAATGCCTACAAGGACCGTGATTTCGATTCAGAAGAGATCGTTCCATTTCTAAAATCCAAACTACGGGAAAAGTTGATGGATGGTTCTCCCATCCGCTGGTCTGAAGACGGGATCACCGTCATCGTCGTGGCCGGTGTAAACGGTGTCGGGAAAACCACCTCGATCGCCAAGCTGGCTCACCAATGGCGCTCAGAGGGTAAGAGCATCGTTCTTGCCGCTGGTGATACCTTCCGTGCTGCAGCTGCAGACCAGTTGGGTATCTGGAGTGAACGACTGGGAGTCGATATGGTCCGTGGCAAAGAAGGTGCAGATCCTGCCTCGGTCGTTTTTGATGCCGTTGAAACCGCCAAGGAGAAAAACGCAGATATCCTGATGATCGACACCGCAGGCAGACTCCATACAGAAAAGCCTTTGATGGATCAGCTCGGAAAAATCGGCCGAGTCATCGAACGCAATATGGAGGGTGCCCCCCATGAAGTCCTTCAGGTTCTCGATGCGACCACGGGCCAAAATGCCATTCAGCAGGTACGGGCATTCAATGAGGTGATGCCTGTGACCGGATTGGTCCTGACAAAGCTCGATGGAACTGCCCGAGGAGGAGTCGTTTTCCCGATTCTGGAAGAACTGGGGCTTCCGGTGAAATATATCGGTGTCGGGGAAGCGGTTGAAGATCTGCAGACTTTTAACCCGGATCAGTTTGTCGACGCCCTCTTCGACTGATCTGCTCCCTGTTTCACTTGTTCTCTGTGACCATCGCCATCCAGATCACATACCCCCAGAGGTTTCAGCCCGGTGATGGGTTGATCCAGGATCCCATTCCCTTCCCGATCTCCCCCACCCCCCTTCACGGATTCCCAGGGAGTTCCGACAGTCCAGGGTCTGACAGGCAAGCGTCCACCTTTGAGAATCATGCCGCTGTATTTGTCATCGATGGTGGGAAATGCGATGACTCCATCACCTGAGGAAGTTCTGCCGTAACAGATGAGGCTCGAACCATCGATGGCTGCGGGCAAAGGTCCAAACGTCTTTTTCAAAAGGGAACGTTCATCAAAATCGATGATCAACAGCCCTGTCCCCGGCTGCCACGATTGAGCGGACTGGAGCAGCAGAAGTTCTTCCCGATCATCGCCATCAAGATCCACGACATAAACTCTGACCCGATCAGCAGGAGCGATGGATCGGATGATGGGTGCAGCGAGATACTCTTCTCCCGAGGGAGGAGAGCAGAGTATCTGCAGATCCCCTGCGGTCGCCGGTGAATCATCTCCATACAGACTTTTGATCCCTGCGAAATCTCCCTCTGAAGGGTCGCTGAGCGTGTGCCCCTGTAATGGCTGCATCACGGAGTCTTCCAGATCGACATGCCCCAATCCGAGGACATGCCCCCCCTCGTGAACGATCACGGAATGCAGGTTCGGTTGTGGAAGATCAGGAAATCGTGGCTGCTGACTCGCGCCCACTCCCGTCGGTTCAGGGGGACGATTCGATGCTTCTCCAAGATCCCAACTCAGGGAACTGTTGAGAACAATCTTCACCACGTCCAACCCAGGCGATTTCACAACCTGTGCAAGGACCGATTCCGAGTTGCCAAATCTGGCTGATCCAACCGTATCTCTCTTCTGCCAGAGAATCTGAACCACTGCTTCCTCTGCAGTGGAAGCCGGTTCAAATTGGACCGTCCCTGGAAGATTCCACTTGGAGAGGGCGCTGTCGATCACCTCTGAAGCTTTGCTTTCATCGACGGGACACCCGGTCGTGTCATGAAACCAGGGGAGGCTTGCCGCCCCCTTCAGACGATGAAGAATCTGATAGGGATACCGATATCCCTCTACAGACAAGGGAGTTCGGTCTGGCATCCCTACCTGCGGCCCAGTACAGGAACACAGCATCAGAATCAGCACACTGGTCAGAATCGAACGCAACAAGTCTTTACTCCGCTTTCAGAACTGTAATCAGGTCACATCAGATGAAAAACCGCCCGTGATTCGAATGCAAGGCTCGAATCACGGGCGGTTAGGAAATCTGCAAATGTACGGCTTGAACTACAGATCCTGGAGGAAGAGCAACAACTGCTCTCTTTCAGAAGCGGTCAGCGCTTCGTAGTTGAGACGCGAGTTTTCTGCCTCATCAAAATGCTGCTCGATGGCGGCCTGAATCGTGGTGGCCCGACCATCATGCAAATAAGGGGCTGACTTGCGCAATCCCCACAGAGGAGGCGTGCGGTACATGCCCACAGGTGCATCCGGCTCTGCGGTTCCACGGAAATCGACGTCATGAATGTCGTGAAGTAGCAAATCGGAGTAAAGCGGTACAGGACCGTTGACCCCTGGCAACTCTGGAATGTGACAAGTGGCGCAGCCAATCGAGGTAAAGAGTGCCTCTCCCTCTGCCACTGCAACGCCAGCCCGCGGAGGGGCAGCGAGGTGCTGATTGTAGAAGATCAGATCCTCGTATTCCTGGATGGGCATCTCCGGGTCTGCGATTCCGTCGGAGTCAGTCAAGAGACCGAATCCACGACCGTCATCAAAAACCGTCAATCCGAGCTCGCTACTGATGGCATCGCGAACAAAGTCGGAAACGGTTGGGATCTGGGCTTTCCAGCCAAACTTGCCGACTTCCAGTCCACTGCCCGTATCGATCAGGCGAGCGACTCCACGAACACCGTCACCGTTGTTGTCGAGGGGATCCTCATTGGCGAGGATCACACTGTCCGCAATGCCGTCGATCATGCCCGCACCCAAAAGGGAGGGTGTCTGTCTCTGCTCAAAGAGATCCGCTGCCGGATCGGCATCTTCTCTTCCCGGTGTGTCCGGGCGGCGAAGCTTGCTGGCCACCAATCCTCCGGGCAATTCGATGAAAGGTCCTGCTCCACCATTGTCATTTCCGAACTGGGTGACATTGGTATCCAGTGCTCCACCAGCTCCGATCACGGGTTGCTGATGACAGGCTCTGCAGGAGTCTGCGTTCATGTCAGGGGTTCCCAGGCCTTCAAACTGGCGCCAATCCTTGTCGAAGACCTTGCGACCGCGAATCCACTGCTCCAGTTCCACATCTGTGAGTACACGATCCGGTCCACCCCAATCTCCCACGGGAGGAACGGGGGTATCGTCATCGATGATCTCCGCCATGGCAGGGGCCATCAGTATGAGCGCAAAGAGAAAGAGCAATGCTGGAGTAAGTACGGTTTTCATTACAGTGCCTCCAGGAATCGGATCACCGCTTCTTGATCTGCGGCGGGCAATGCCTCGTAGGCTTCCCGAATGCTTTCAGCTTCTCCTCCATGAAGGATGATGGCGTCATGTAATGAGTCCGCCCGACCATCATGTAGCCAGGGACCATGCAGGCTGACTCCCCAAAGAGGCTGGGTCCGGAACTCACTGCCCGTGGTATTCGGGGAAATCGGGCTAAACTGCGGCATCCCCATGGAGATTCCGTCAGCCAAATCAGGGCCCATGTCATGGAGCAACAGATCCGAGTAGGCGGACAAAGGACCATAGTTTGACTGAATCTCTGGAACGTGGCATTTCACACAGCCTAGGTCAGAGAAGACCTGTTCTCCCAACAGTTCTTCCGATCCCATCTCTCCGGTCGGAGGAGGAGCAACAAACTGTGAAAAGATGACGATATCACCAAAATCCACGACAGAGATTTCGGGATCCTGGACAGAGTCGTTGTCGGTCGTGGGATTGTCGAAAGAGGCTCCTACTTGCATGAAGCCTGTGCTGACGATGCCTGAAGATCCGTAGAAAGGATCCGTGGTAATCCCCATTTGGTTATTGATGGCTCCGCGCAAGAACGCTTCCAGGAAGTTGGCCTGAGCCTTGTAACCAAAGCGACCCATGTTTCCCTGACCATCGGTGTTGAAACGTCCACTGATGCCGTCGCCGTCACTGTCCGAAGGATCTGCACGGGACGCAATCTCCTGATTGGAAACCTGCTCAAAAAGTCCGACGCCAAAACCTGGTGGAGCATTGCGCTGGGCGATGGTCACCGGCTGGTTACCGACCTGAGAAGAATCAGGGAAGGAGGGTCTGGGTCCAAAGGGGTAGGTGTAACTGGGCATGACGATACTCGGGACTCCAGGTGGGTCCCAGATCGGAGACTGGCTCCCCATTTGGCCAACCGCAGCGAAGAAAAAGTTGCGGTACAGAGGAGCGGATCCGCCGGTAGCTGGAGTGCTGTGGCAGGAAGAGCAACTGACTGCGTTGTAGAAGGGGCCCAAACCTTCCTCAGGGGAAAACTGCTTGGCCGTCAGTTCGCGGCCGCGAACAAACGACTCGAAGGTCGCAGGGTCCAATCCCGGAATGGCATCTCCCACATTACAGGTGGCATAACTGTCGCAACCCAGATTGTCAGCAGTGGGATCGGGTCCACATACGGTGAAAGGAGCAGCGGGTGCCCCTCCCCCGGTAAACAGGTAGCCAAACAGGTTGATCGCATCCGTCACATTGACCTGACCATCATCGTCGATGTCGTGGGCATCCACACAGTAGGTGAATCCACTGATGAACATGTAATCGAGCATGTTCACACCGTCGGCAATGTTGACACTTCCATCTTCATTGATATCCCCGCGCAGGAAGTCTCTGGCTGCCAATGAGGCACCTTGAGACAGGCACAGAAAACTGATCAAAATGAGGAAGGAAAGTATTCGAGCCATCCTTGGCCTCCAGAAGTTGGGAGTCGGGTCTCAATCATACGCTTGAAACCAGTTTAGAACAGTTTCAGAGCAACTGCCTTGTTGCTCATAACGCAACTGGCTCAACTCTCTATAGTACTCCTGATCCATGCGTCCACAATGGGCCAATCAGGGCTCAATACTGGTAAATGCCTATCAAATTTTCGGGTTGCCGAACAACATCAGGAGGGCAAGGGAGGCACTGACGATTCCTACCGCTGTCTTCAGCCATTTGTCGCTGCCCTTGACAATAGAATATCCCCCCAACGAACCGCCAATCGCATAAGCCAGCAACAAAGGGATGGCCAACTCCGGCAAAAAATACCCGATATAGAGGTAATAAAATCCCGAGACGGTCGAGAGGAGCCACACCAGAAAAACTTTCCAGCGAACAGCCTTCTCAATCCCCACCCCCGAAGTAGTGAACATGAGGATGATGAAAGCGCCAATTCCAGCGCCAATAAATCCGCCGTATACCCCGCAAGCCAATGAGGAAATCAATAACCCCGGCTTCAAAAAATTCGTTTTCTGTGAGCGGTCCGATTCTTCGGGCGATCCCTTTTTAATCGCCCCTGAAAACATGAAGAAACTGACTGCGATCAGGACCAGCAAGCCCAGAGCCTGACGCAACTCATCCGTCGGCAGAATGCTTGCCAACCAGGCACCCGGAAAGGCGGCAAGGCCCACTGGAATTGCAACAGCCGCAGGAATCGTATTGAGAATCCCCGGTTCTTCCCCGTTTTCAGAGGAGAGTGAATTTCTGGATAATACCCAGAGAGCCACCGCAGCCTGAAAAGCGACACACAATCGGTTGGTGCCATTTGCGATATGGGGATCGATTCCCACAACCTCGATCAACAGGGGCACCACCAACAAGGTCCCTCCCCCGACGATGGTATTGATGTATCCGGCGACGATTCCAACGCCGAAGATCAGGGCCCAGGTCGAAATCTCCAAAGCCCCGGGGTCAGCCACTCCCGGAATCACACCACCCAGATCCGTCAAAATCAGACCCAACTCCAAGAATCATCCCGCTTTCAAAGGTGCTCGCTGTCTCCACTGTGCTTCAACTTCTCACAGCAGGACTCCATCAGCCAGTGTTCTGATCCAAAGGAGGTGCGGAAGGGTTGATTCGGGGCGTGCAGGGGATGATCCTTTACCCTGTGACGGGAATCCCCCGGTGGTCTCCCGTGATTTTCGCTAGAAGCATGTCGTTGGGAGACCTCGATGAACCCTGTGGTGAACGACTTTTCAGTTCGTATCGCAACCCCGAATGGTACGGGAAGCCAGACTTCCAATATCGTGATCCATCGTGCGTTGTTGCGAATGGGACTCGCTGCCAATGCCAAGAACCTGTTCCCATCGAATATCGCAGGGTTGCCCACCTGGTATCAGATCCGGGTCAGCCCAGGTGGCTGGCAGACGATGGCAGAATCATGGCAAATCCTGCTCCCCCTCAATCAGGCCACCATCGGCAAAGATCTGCGGGAGAGTGCACCGGGTACCGTTGTCATCGACAACAGCGATTGGAAAACCGCAGAAAGTGCCTTCGAGGGATTTGTTCGCTATCCGGTTCCTTTCGAC
>JACETR010000058.1 GCA_013911165.1 Planctomycetota bacterium
CCCAGATACAGTTCAGGACAGGTAAAAATCTCCTCGATGGGCAGTCGGGCTTCCACCGCCCGGGAGATTTCACGAAATCCCTCGATCACGAATTGGCCTTCGCGATCGCGATCCCTGCGATCGCGCAGGCGTACCAGTGTCTTGATTCGCGGGTTTTGCAGACTGGTCAGGATCTCTTCAGGATTCACTTTGGTTCTCCCTTGAATCGGAAGGCAAACCATCCCGATTGAAACTGCGAACCTCTTCAAGTTCTTTGCGTTTCAGATCCGGCACCGTGCATCCCAAAGCGGGGTATCCCACTGGGAAGAGCAGGAACGGCTTCTCACGAACCGGCCTGTGGAGCAGATCGCGCAGAAACTTCATCGGCGAGGGGGTGTGGGTCAAAGTGGCCAACCCCAAACGGTGGACGGCACTGATAAACAGACCTGCAGCGATGCCCACCGATTCGGTGACGTAGTAATTCTTCTGCTTTTCACCCTCTTCCGTCACACCCTGTGTTTCTGCAAAAAGGATGACCAGATAGGGAACCGTCTCCAGATACGGTTTGTGCTCGTCGGTTCCGATCGGGCGCAACGCCTCAAGCCAGTCCTCTGGCATTCTTCCACCATAAGAGATCTGTTCTTCTCTTTCGGCAGCAAGGCGAATCTCATGCTTGATCTGCGGGTCATCGACGACCACAAAGTGCCAGGGTTGCCGGTGTGCTCCACTTGGAGCGGTGCTCGCCGCAGCGATGGCCCGATCGAGCCACTCTCTCGGAAAAGTCTCATCGGAAAACTCACGAACCGATCTTCTCGCTGAAAGATCCGATTCCAACTGCAGGGAGATGGCTTCCATCTCTTCAGGAGTCTTCCGTTTGAAATCCAGTGGTACCGGTTGGTAATCCCCCGACATCACGCTCTCTTCCTCAACTGTGAACCCTGGCTGACCAGGCTTCCGCAGCCTTCATGCCATCGAGTGCGGCTGAAAGGATACCACCTGCGTATCCCGCACCTTCACCCAGGGGATAAAGTCCCCTGAAGCCGGTACTTTCGAATGTAACCGCATCCCTGTCGATCCGCACCGGACTCGACGATCGTGATTCGGGAGCCGTCACCACCGCACTTTCATGATCAAATTCAGGAATCCTTCGAACCAGTTCCTGCAATCCGGACCGCAGTGCGGCGTGAATAAACGGCGGCAAAAATCGTGAAAAATCTGTCACCACCAGTGGTCGGGGGTAACTGCAATCGGGCAGGTCAGAAGAGATCTCGCCCCTCAGGAAATCACCCAGTCTCAACGCAGGGACGGCAAAGTTTCCCCCTGCCGCTTCATAGGCGTCTTTTTCGATCTGCTCCTGTAATGCAACACCTGCCAGTGGATCTTCACCTTCACCGAAGTCGTCTGGCTCGAGAGTGACGACAAATCCACTGTTCGCCCACGGGCTGCGACGCTGATATCGGGAAGCACCATTGACGCACAGATAGCCTTCGCGCTCGCTGGAAGGAAGGATCTCACCACCGGGGCACATACAGAAGGAGTAAACCTCACCCCCTTCACCCCTCGCAACCAGGCTGTAATCCGCCGGAGGAAGATGGGGATGCCCCGCTGATTCGCCGTACTGAATGGCGTTGATGACTTCCTGGGGATGCTCGATACGCACACCCAGCTGAAACGGTTTGCGAGTCATGGGGACGCCATGATCAGCCAGACAACGATAGACATCACGGGCACTGTGACCACTCGCCAGGAAAACCGTATCTGTCTCCCAAACCGAGGTACTGCCCTCTGTTTCAATCTGCAGACCCCGAACCGCTGAGCCATTCGCTTCCGGTTCACAGACCAGATCCACGAATCGGTGATCGAAGCAAAACTCTGCTCCCCTCTCGATGAGGGCGTTGCGCATTCTTTTGACGACACTGGGCAGAAGGTTCGATCCCACATGAGGACGACCATCCGTCAGGATTTCCTCCGGAGCTCCATGTTCCACCAATGCCTCCAGGACCTCCGGTACCCGGGGATCCTGCACCCGCGTATACAGCTTCCCATCGGAATAGGCCCCGGCTCCGCCTTCGCCGTAAAGGAGGTTGCACTCGGGGTCAAAATCCTGGCCCCGAATAAAACGATTCCAGCGCCTTGAACGCTCCACAACTTCAGGGCCGCGCTCAATGATCCGTGGCTGAGCTCCCGCCTGAATGAGGCGCAGAGCACAGAAAAGTCCTGCAGGACCAGTACCGACGACGACCGGTCTTTCAGACCCCGAATACCGGGGGATTTCCACTCGCTCAGGAGACCATAGTTTCGCACTCCCCTTTTCGAGAAGGCGGTCTGCCACCTCCTCATCGACCTCAGCCACCACTGAATGAATCCAGCGAGGCGGCCGCCCACGACGACAATCGAGAGATTTTTTGCGTACTTCCAACCCCCGAATACGCTGTCGGCCCACCTTGAGGCTTCGTGTCAGAGCCCGTTGCAGATCTTTTTCCGTCTCTCCCAGTTTCAGGGAGACGTTGTGAACCAGTATTCGGCGTGTAGACATCGACGAGTTCTTTCGAGTCGATCAGCGATCACTCGCTGCACGATCATTTCGCTGGAGATTCTTGCGCAGGGTGGATCCACAGGAACCGATGGCTGGCCCCTCTTCATCGAGAAGGTAGCGAATCAACATGAACGGGATCACACGATAGTCCCATTCTTCGCCAAAGAGGGATTCATTGAGTTGGTCTCGCCTCTCGATGCTGCGCTTGCCTTCGTGACTGATCCTGTCTTCTGTCTTGTCGTAAGCGAGACACTCGATGGGTTTGGCAACCTTGTGAACCATGCACTGCCCATCTTCCAAAAGAGGACAATCAAATGCCTGCGGCCGGCGATTGTCACGCAAGAAGTGAATCGCCTGTCCAAGCCTTTCAAGAACAGCATCTGATTTACCGTTGAGGTGAGGCTTTTCATGGAATGCCCGGGCGATATCGATGGCCTCCAGCTCGGAGATCCTCATCTTGTTCATGGGACGCTGGCAGCACTCAGGAGGACGATTCTCGGATGCTCCGGGTCGCTCGCGCTTCTCAAGGAATAACGGACCACGAGATCGATCCAGAGAGACCAGCGCCTCTTCCAGACCATCTCCATCATTCTGTGCCCTGCTGCGCCGTTTTTTTCTGGCCATCGGTTTCCTCCGACACTCAGTGTATCACGAACCGGACGTTTCGGTTTCCCGCCTTGCCGGGCCCCTGCCGAGACTGAACATCACTGCGGCACTGGCCAACCACAGAACAAAAGAAAAGACGAAGACACTCCGCGGATCCCCGGTGACATCTGCCATGGCTCCACCGATGGGGTGCCCGATCAGCCCTCTGACCGCGACCAGAGCCACATGAACAGCCATGTACTGACGCCCCTGATCAGCGGAAGCGAAAGAAATTGGCCCCACATTCCAGGCGAGAATGACTCCCGCCATCGAACAGCCGAAGACCATCTCGGCAATCAGGAAGGACAAGGGAGATGAAGAAAATCCTAAAAGAACGGCATACAGTGCCAATCCTGAGTAACTGAATCCCGCCAGCCAGCCTGGACCGATACGATCCAGTTTCTTGCCAAAGTAGGGTGTCAGGATAAACATCATGACACTCGAGAGGCCTTTTGCTCCGAGCAGGAATCTCCAGTCCAGAGCCAACCACTCCTTATCGACAGTCCACATCGGCTTGGCCGTGATCAGCGCCATGAAAGCTGTTCCGTAGAGGATGAAGCCGATCTCATAGATGAAGAAGCGTCGATCCCGAGCAAGGATTTTCCACAGTGCCCGGGCATTGTGAATATCGGGGGCATCCGGTGCGGCCGTTTCCCGATCTCTCAGTGGAACCTTGGAGAAGATCATGCAGGAGAGCCAGCCAGCGAGTCCGGCAATGGCATAAAGAATCGGGAAAGCTTCATTCTGATAGTGCATCCAGAAGCCGGCGATCACACTTCCGGCACCGGAGATCAGGGCTCCCCAGCGCTGCACTTTGCCAAACAGGTAGCCTCGATTTTCATCGCGATAGTTGCTGCGTATCACCCCATTGATCGCAGAGGTGATCGGGACTGAAGCCAGAGCCTGAACTGTCACCAATATCAGGAAGAACCAGGGAACCCATTTCATTCCCTCGTCGGTCTGTGCCCAATTGGCGATCATCGGAACCAGCAACAACAGCGTCAACGAGAGCGGCAAGCGCCCCACCGTCGCCGCTCTCCTCAACAATCGCCGGGGGCCCGTCCTCGAAATCCATCCACCGAAGAAGAGAACAGCCCCCTGGGCCACTGCCGGTGCCATGACGATCAGCGTCAAAAGGAGATTGTCGACACCCAAAGCCTTGCGTGCGATCTCCGGGGCAGACCAGAGCAAGCCACTGAAGACCCCCTCGAACATCACGGCACGAAGGTGAAAGCGATAAGTGCTCTCTTCAATCTTCGGCATGGGGTACTCCTTGGGGGGCGATGTTGATCTCAACATCGTGACCCAGTTCATGTCAGGGGACCAACGAAAACAGTCTCAGATAAAAAAATGAGGCCGGATTCTCTCGAAGAACCCCGGGGACGCCGAAGATTCCGGTAGCCATTTTCTTCAACCCGCTCCAGACTGATCACGTAAACCTGGAGAGGATTGAACGTCATGCCATGGATCCTGGTTGCTCTGGGTGGAGCTGTCGGTGCCACCATCCGCTATGGAACCTACCTGTGGGTCGATACTAAATTCCCGCAGTATGCAGAAGGTTGGGCGACTCATCTTCCGGGAACCTGGGGGACCTGGCTGGTCAATGTCGTCGGTTGTCTACTGATCGGCATCGTCTCCACAGCCATGGGCGACAGAGCCTTTGAGGATGAGAAGATCCGGGCCTTCCTGATCGTCGGTCTTTTCGGTGGCTTCACCACCATGAGTGCACTCGGCCTGGAGGGCTGGACCCTTTTCAGGGATGGTCAACTTCTCAAGGGGATGTCTCTGGCGTTACTTCAGGCTCTCGTCTGTCTGTTGATGGTCGGTATCGGATCGGGACTGGGAAAACTGTTGCGTTTTTCCTGATCAGTTCCGTGACCTTTCACACTTCATCAGAACCGAGTTGGACTTCATGTTCGACTCCCTCGAACAACACCCGGTCCCCATTCCGCAGAACGCGGCCCCGGCGGGTTTCAACTTCTCCATTGACTGAAACCTCACCCTCCTGAATGCGGATCTTTGCTTCCCCACCAGTTCCACAAAGGCCCATCCACTTGAGGAACTGGGCGAGTCGAATCGTTGCATCTTCCATCTCTGTCCAATCCTCAATCGTTTCGGGGTGGCCCGAAAGCACTGAAGCCTTCGAGCAAGGCATCCATCAACAAGGCATCACAGGGATGAACCGGCTTCACCGCATCCAGATCCCAAACAGCCACCACCTCGCCATTTTCGTCGAGCAAAGGCCTGACGATGGACGAAACGGTTGCCAGACCACTCTCACCATCACAAGAAACATAACCAGGCCAACTGCGAACATCGGCAGCCACGAGTAGGCGACCATGGCGAACTGCATCGAAACACATACCGCTGCGCTCACCGGGAATCTCTTCGAGCGTCGCACAAACTGGAGGGCCCGCCGCCGATCCCAACTGCAGCCGGCGGTTGGGGGTCTGACCGTGCAAGTGGTAAATGCCATTCCACTCCCAGCCCAGCGACTGCATCTCCTTCTGAATCACCACCGTCAGTTGGGCCCAGGCATCCGGTTGGTCCATGATGCCCCCACTGGCCATCACCAGATTGCGGTAAGCCGCAAGGCGTGATGCATCCAGATCCCCGGGGAGCTGCTCGATCAATTCCAGCAGTGACTTTTCAAATCTCAGGGATGCCAGGTAACGCTGGATCCTCTGGCGAATCGCTTCTCTCGCAATCCGAAAGATTTGTAATCCCTCTTCGCTCTGATCTTCGACAGAAACGTGATCCGCAGGATCAGGAAAAGGCCAATGGAGTGTCTTGGCCGCCCCGGGAAAGACAGGGCACTCATCCCCAGCCGAAGCACATACTGTGATTGCCAGATCAAATTTTTGACCCTGATAATCTCCGATGCCCTCGCTTTTCAAATCCGCAGTCGGAATCTCGTCTTCTGCAAGTACACGTAATGCCATGGGGTGCGGTTGACCCGTTGGTCGGGTTCCGGCAGAAAACGATTGCCATGATCCACCAGCCTCTTCACGCCAGAGAGCCTCTGCGAGGAGAGATCGACACGAATTCCCGGTGCAGAGAATGATGACTGTGGGTTTACTGTCAGCGTTCATGAATTCAGGTTTCCAAAGAGGGGTTCGGATTCAGGATAGCAGTGATTCCCGCAGGGGGTACCCTGCCTCCAAGGGAGGCTCCATGAAACTGCTCCATTTTTCTGTGATTCCAATGCTCTTGCTGGTGTTTCTTGCGGTTCCTGCGCTTGCAGATATGGGCCCGCCTCCCAATATCATCTACATTCTCGCTGATGATCTGGGTTACCGGGAATTGGGAAGTTACGGTCAGGAGAAGATCAAGACTCCCCGTCTGGATGCCCTGGCCGCAGAGGGGATGCGCTTTACCCAGCATTATTCCGGGGCTCCGGTCTGTGCATCTTCCCGTTGCGTCCTGATGACCGGCCTGCATTGCGGGCATTCTCTGGTGCGTAACAACTGGGAGAATGGTGGTTGGGGTGAATTCCAGCCGGAAGGTCAGTACCCCCTGCCAACGGGTACCCGAACGATGGCGAGCCTTCTCAAAGAAGCGGGTTACACCACCGGTGTCTTCGGCAAGTGGGGTCTGGGCGGTCCGGGTACCACCGGTGCACCGGAGGTTCAGGGTTTCGATCACTCCTGCACCGTGATCTGCCAACGCAAGGCCCACAACTTCTACCCCAATCACCTGTGGAAGAATGGCGAGAAGGTCATTCTCGATGGCAATGGCTGGTTCAAGGCGCATCAAAAAATCAAGGAACCCCTCGCCACGGAGCAGGAATATTACGACCGTTACCTCCGTGAGAGATACATGGCCGATGTCTTCCTCGAGGAAGCCCTTGGCTTCATCGACAAGGCCCACACCAGCAATCAACCCTTCTTCCTCTACTACCCCAGTCCAATTCCCCACGTGGCCCTGCAAGTTCCCGTCGAAGATTTGGAGGCCTATCCCCGAGAGTGGGATACAGAACCTTATCTGGGAGGCAGCTATCTGCCGCATCCTCGACCTCGCGCTGCCTATGCGGCGATGATCACCCACCTTGATCGAGAGGTCGGTGCTCTTCTGGATCGGCTCGAAAAACTGGGCTTGGCAGAGAACACCATCGTCATGTTCAGCAGTGACAACGGCACCACCTGGGCCGGAGGGGTCGATTATGAATTCTTCGACAGTACCGGTGAGCTCAGCGGCTTGAAGGGCAGTGTTCTCGAAGGGGGTCTGAGAGTTCCCTTCCTGGTTCGTTGGCCAGGAAAAGTTGCTGCCGGATCTGAAAGTGACTTTCCCAGTTACTTTCCGGATGTCTTTCCCACGGTTCTCGACTTGGCCGGCCTGGCAGACGATCGCCCACACGACGGCCACAGTCTGCTCCCCATCTTCCACGGAGGAAGTTTCGACAGGACAAAACCCCTGTATTGGGAACACGGAGACCAACAGGCACTTCGCCTTGGCGACTGGAAATTGGTTCGCCGCCGTCTCGGCAAAAAAAACCCTGCGACCAAACTGTTCAACCTGAAGGAAGATCCCGGTGAAAAACAGGATCTTGCTTCCACGGAGCCTGAACGGCTTCAGGAGTTACTCGAAGTGAGTCGCAAAAGCCGTTTTCCATCAAAGATCTTTCCCAATCCCGGTCTCGATAACGATCGTTGATTACAGCAGGCCATCTCTAAAGAAGGTGAAAGTCCATGGCTGAGTCCGCTTTTTTCCCAAACCGCAGTGGCTGGAAGAAAGCGGTCTCAGTTTTGTTGGAGAATGAACCTGCTTTCGAAAAGGTCATCCAGGCGAACCGTGGACAGCAGCTGACTGTCCAGAGAGCCCGCTCCGTCTACGAGTACCTGCTCCGGGCTATCGTCTATCAACAGATCACCGGTTCGGCGGCAGCAACGATTCATGGAAATTTCCTGAAACTGTTTCCCGGATACCGTCCAAACCCCGATCGACTCCTGCGAATGTCCGAAACGAAACTTCGATCTGCAGGCCTGTCACGACCGAAACTGAAAGCGATCCGTGATCTGGCGTCTTTTCAAAAGCAACGACTGCTGCCCGGATTTGCAAAACTGGGCCGGATGGATGATGAAGAGATCATCGAGAAACTGACCGCAGTCCATGGTGTCGGTGTATGGACCGTTCAAATGTTGCTGATCTTTCAGTTGGCAAGACCGGATGTTCTTCCCGCCCACGATCTCGGGGTTCGCAAGGGAGCCACTGTCATCCTCAACCGTCGTCAGGACCTGACGGTTTCCCAACTGGAAAAACGTGCCCGACGCTGGGCCCCTTACCGTTCCATCGCCAGCTGGTATTGCTGGCGAGCGACCGAGCTGTAGACGCCCCTCTAGCGCTCTTGACCTTCGCCGGCCAACCGATGCACGGTGAAGTGAATAGAGGATGAGTGCTGGCCCAGGTCGCCAAAATCCAGAGACCAGTCCAGATCCATCTGCATCGCCGGCTGCATTCCTTCGATCTTCAAATGCACACTTCGGTCATCGTTGAAGAGTTTGACTTCCTCCACCGAGAACTGGGTCGTGCCTTCTCCCCCACCACCCAGCTTCAGTCGGGGTGATCCGTAGTTGCTGCTGTATCGATAGTCCCAGCCCTCCAATTGAAAGGCATCGGCCAACTTCTCTTCCGAAGTGGTGATCGCTTCGCTGAACTCGATCACCAACCCGGATTCCATAGCCCGGATCTTCAATGGCAGAGGCTGGGCTGTTTCGGTTTTTCTCACCCGATAGAAACCGCCGGGTTCGGTTCTGTCCGAAGACCATCCGAAAAGACCGCAAAGATAAAGGCTGCCATCCGGATGGAATCGACCCCGCATCGCCCCGGTGGGAATCCTGATGGGCAGAGGTACCAGAGCTCCCTGATGGTAGCCTTCGACTTCATCTTCAAGGATCAGATAGACCTCACCGGTCCCGTAAGAGAGACCCAGCAGTTTGCCTGACAGCTCTCCCCAGGCTCCTTCAGGAACTCTGAGCTGGGCGGAAGGTGAACGATCCACCGTCGGATGAATCCACAACAGGGGAGGATCATGGGCACTGCCCATCTCCCTCTCCCCGGAGAGCATGCTTCCACTCCAGTGATTGCCCTGAAAAGAACCACGGGTAATGCGATTGATCCGATTCGCCGGCATCCAGTGGCCCTCCTGATCAGACCCCCAAAAGAGATCATCCGCATCGACGGCCAGACCGTTGGGGGCCCTGAATCCTGTGGCAATCACCCGTGAAGTGCTGCCATCCGCCTCAACTTCAATGAGGGTTCCATGCTGGGGATGCAGGGGCAACTTGGCGTGGCGAGCCGCTTTCAGGTAATAGAGTTTACCCTGCGGTCCTTCCTGCAATCCGACCGCCGGCTCATGGAAATGGGGGGAATTCATCGGATCCACATTGAAGCCGCGGTAAAGGTCCGTTTCTCCGTCGCCATCGATGTCGACCAGTTCCGTGATCTGATCACGGCCCATCACCAGGACCTGTTCTCCGTCTCCCTGAGATCGGGTCAACAGGCCCAGAGGCTGACTGAGCCCGGTAGCGATACGCTGCCATTCGAGTTTCTCCAGAGTTTCATCAAGCCCATCCACTCTCCAGACATCCCCACTCCAGGTTGAGATGACTGCACTCTGGCCACCGGCGAGAAAATCAAAATCCCCGAAACGCATCCATGAATTCCACGGGTTCTCTTCAGGCCAACTGATCCTGTCGATCTCGAAAGGATCAGTGGGCTGCTCTGAATCCTCCTGTGAAAGTCTTCCCAGAAACTCCTGAATCTTTGACAGTGGACCCCACCACCGGTGAAATACCACTCGACGCTCCTGGGGTTCTGCAGTCAGAACGATCCGGGCACTTTCCGTATCTGCTTCCCAAATGGCATTTTCAATCTCTCCGGTGATCGCCAGTGCCTCGATCAGCGGTTCACCTCCTTCTGAAGCGACCGCTCGAAGCTGCTCTTCTTCAAGGACTCCCCGGTGCAATCGAAGACCGTCCATGTATCCACTGAACCAGGGCTCTGCAGGAAAGTCCTCCGCGGTAAACCCGATCGTCGTGACGGTCTCCTTCGTTTCGTTTTCCGGTTCAAGAATGGCACCGGTCTCACGAACACCATCCATAAAGAGTTCGACACGGAAATTTTCGGCATCCCATGAAAAGGCCACATGGTGCCAGCGACCATCCGCGATGAAGCGGTCCCCCTCGATGACTCCCACCCAACCGACATCAAAACAAAGGCGACCGTCACGAATGAAAAAGGTTTTTCCACCCGGGATCCAGGGGCCTTCCGGATGGGTCTGTGAAAAGATGGATCCGTCCTTGGTCGTACAGATCCAGGTCGAAAAGGTGAAGTCCTCCTCAAAGAGAAGGTCTCCGGGTGAACGCAACCAACGGGCCTTGCCGGTACCATCAAAATCGAGGGCCCGCCCCTGGACTCCGCGACGCCAGGTCACACCGTCGAGAAGCAGATCTTTTTCACCATCGACCACACTCTGCATCTTCTCTCCGGAACTTTCATCGCAGTTCCAGCCTGCCAGGGGGGCCGGTGGCAACGTTTCCTCGACGACCAAAACCGTCTTTTCCAGAGGTGCGGGAAATTTCAGTTCTTCCCCGCTCAAATCGAGAACCTGTACCCTTCTCTGCTTGCCCAATTCCAGATCCCGGTCTGCAGGAAGGGAGCCCGTGAATCGCTGTCTCTCCTGCAACTCTCCAGTCTCATCACTTCTGAATCCGATCTCCCCTGACAACTCCAGCTTCTCGTCGTAAAGGGCGGGAAAGGAACCGGTTCCCCAGGTTTCGCCCAAAGGGGATGGATTGATCAGATAGGTTCTGCGACGCAGCGTTTCGAACTGGCGAGTGGGCGACGCTTCCTCAAAACGGGAAAGATAAAGGTGGCAGTAAACATCCCCCGTTGCAGGAGGAACCTGCAGAATCAGTCGCTGGCCATCGATGACGATTCGCCACTTCTGCTGATTTTCAAATCCGAGAAGAAAACCGGAGCCATCCGAAAATCGTAGCGTCCAAACTCCCCGACTGTCGCTGTCTGCTTCGAGTGAAGCCCCCTCCGGCAATTCCATCAGCGAGAACTGAAGCCCCCTGGAATTCTTTTGCAGGTGGATGGAACGCTTCCAGAAGCCGACTTCCGACTCTTCAAGGTAAGCCATTCGTTCAAAGACATCGGCTTCGCCCAGGGAGTAATGCAGCAGAATCCCCTGACGATCCCGCTGAAGACCCTGCCAACGCCCCTTCTCTGGAGGAAGCGGGCCGAAAGGAACTTCTCTCGGATCTTCCCAGCGGTCTTTCAGAAGGGTCACTCCCGGACCGGCAGGGTTCTGCCAATCAGGTTCGCCGGCAATCTCTGGCCAGGTGCCATGAGGGCCGTCGTAAACGATGCCCCGGAGTTCGACAAAGTCGCCCTCCCAAACCGCCGCCCAGCGCAGTTCGGCGGTATCAAAAAGTGCAGCATGAGCACCATCTCTGGAGAGAGGAATTGCGATACCCTTGCAGGCAATGTTGTCCGGAGAAACTTCGATGGCTGCGGAAAGAAAAGGACCGTAATCCATCTCTTCCCAGGGCCCATCCTGAGCTCGGGCAGCATGGGGCAACCACAGCAGTAAAGCGGTCAGCAGGCTCCATGTCGCAAGGCTTGGTACTGGCTTCCTCATCCCGACTCTCATGCCGACTCCTCCGCAGATCTCCAAAGATCACAAATCCGGTGAAATATCCCGGGATTGTAGATCCTCCTCTGCCTCCGGGCGAGTGAGCGAAAGAGTCGGGAACAGGCTCGGCATCGGTGGCCCGGGGTACTCTCCATGGGGTAACTTGGAATCAGGCACAGGAGAGGATTCCCAATGGATCACCGCATCGAGAAAGACACCATGGGCGACATCGAAGTCCCCGCCGATCGTCTCTGGGGAGCACAGACCCAACGATCCCTGCAAAACTTTCGTATCGGCTCCGAGAGGATGCGGCGCCCGATGATCCGTGCGATGGGACTGGTCAAACAGGCCGCTGCCCGTGTGAATGCCGAGTTGGGAGGAATTCCAACGGAGGTCGCTCAGGCGATCGACGGTGCTGCCGAAGAAGTAGTCCGCGGTGATCTGGATGATCACTTCCCTCTGGTCGTCTACCAGACAGGGTCAGGGACCCAGTCCAACATGAACAGCAACGAGGTCATCGCCAACCGGGCCAACCAGATCCTCGGACAGCCTCTGGGCAGCAAGAGCCCTGTTCACCCCAATGATCATGTCAACCACGCCCAAAGTACCAATGACTCTTTTCCGACGGCGATTCATGTGGCATGTGCCTCCGAGTGTCATGACCGATTGCTCCCGGCTCTCGAATCATTGCGGGGATGTTTCACCGAATTGGCAGAGAAGTACTCGGGCATCGTCAAGATCGGCAGAACTCATCTGCAGGACGCGACTCCGCTGACGCTCGGTCAGGAGATCGGTGGCTGGGCAGACCAGCTGCGCATCAGTGAACACCAGATTAAAGCCGCTCTCGAATTGGTTTGTGAGTTGCCGATCGGTGGAACTGCTGTGGGAACCGGTCTGAACACCCGCGAAGGTTACTCTGAAATGGTTCCGCTGGTGCTTGCCGGAACCACAGGTATCCCATTTGTCGCTGCGCCCGACAAGTTTGCCCAACTGGGCGGTAAAGAAGCTCTGGTTGCACTGTCCGGAGGGCTCAAAACCCTCGCCACCGCCCTGCACAAGATTGCCAATGACGTCCGCTGGCTTGCCAGCGGTCCCCGTTGTGGAATCGGTGAAATCACGATTCCCGCCAATGAACCCGGATCTTCCATCATGCCAGGGAAGGTCAATCCGACCCAATCGGAAGCGATGACGATGGTCTGTGCCCGCGTGATCGGCAACGACAGTACCATCAGCTTCAGCGGGGCTTTGGGCAACTTTGAGTTGAATGTCTACATGCCCGTGATCGGTGACTGCATTCTTCAGTCCATCGACATCCTCTCGGCATCGATGGATTCATTCAGGGAGAATTGTGCCGGTGGTATCGAACCTGTTCAGGAACGTATCGATGAACTGCTCCATCGATCCTTGATGCTGGTGACCGCTCTCAACCCGCATATCGGTTACGACAAGGCTGCAGACGTGGCGAAGACCGCTCACGCCGAAGGTAAAACCCTTCGGGAAGTCGCCATCGAAAAAGGTTATTGCAGCGGTGCCCAATTCGATGAGTGGGTCGTTCCCTCTGAAATGGTCTGACGAACTGATCTAGCGGTTTTCAAATTCGTACAGATAGCCCTGGAAGAGACGAAGATGCTCTTCTTCATCGGCCAACAGAGTGACACAGATATCCTCGGTGACGGGATCATCTTCGCACAACTTGATGGTCTTCTTGTATTGGGCAATGGCCGCTTCCTCGTTGTCGATCACACCCTTGATGACTGCGACCACATCCGTGGCTTCACTGTTGGGCTGCATCGACTTCTGAATGGCGGAGAAATCCATGCTTCCGGGAACCGATCCCCCAAGAATGTGAATCCTTCGCGCGAGCGCCTGGGCATGTTGGATCTCCTCAAGAACATCCGCTGCCAAAGCCTGCTTGATCGGCTCCGCCTGAACTCCCACCAGATTGGTGGAAGCAGAGAGATAGTTCATGGTGGTTTCGATTTCCATCCAGTAGGAACGCGTCAGTTCCGTGATCAATTGTTGGCTCATGGTACTCCTTGCTACTGCATAACGATGAACTGGAGTGAACAGTTCAATCACACAAAAAAAAAATCGACCGAGGCGCCAGTCGGCAGCCTCGGTCGTTCCTGAAGACCCGGCCCTGAAGCCGTCTGTTCATGTTGATTATCCCCTGTTACAGAGGACTCGGAAACCGGAGGAAAAACACCCGGACTGCTCTGATCGACCGTCAGCCTTTGACGACGAGATTGACCATTCTTCCGGGGATCCAGACAAACTTTGCCAGTTCCTTGCCCTCTGTGTACTCCTGAACACGGGTGTCAGCAAGGACAAGTTCGCGAATCTCTTCCTCAGTGATCTCAGTTGCAACTTCGATCCGGGTCCGCACCTTGCCATTGATCTGGACGGGAACCTCGACAGAGGAGATGACCAACCACTTTTCGTCGACCTCTGGGAAAGACTTCCACATCAACGAGGATTCATGACCCAGATGTTTCCACAACTCCTCGGCGAGGTGCGGAGCATAGGGGGCCAGCAGCAGGCAGAAGGGCTCCAGAATCTCTCTGGGGCGATTCTCGCAAGCGGTGATCTCATTGACGAAGGTCATCATTTGCGAAATGGCAGTGTTGAAGGAGAGGCTCTCGGTGTCTGCATCGACCTTGGCGATGGTTTTGTGGAGGATTCGCATCTGATCCTCAGAGGCCGGCGAATCAAAACTCCTCAACTGGTCATCCTCGTCGAAGAAGAGGCGCCAGACCCGATCGAGGAACCTTCTGGCTCCCATCAGGCCCCCTGTGGACCACGGTTTGTCCGCTTCGATGGGTCCCATGAACATCTCGTAGACACGCAGGGAGTCCGCACCCTGATCAGAGATGACGTCCAGGGGGTCAACAACATTGCCAAAACGCTTGGACATCTTCCGATGGTCTTCGCCCAGAATCATTCCCTGGTTCACCAGTTTGGCGTAGGGCTCGTCCACAGGGCAGACGCCGATATCGTGCAGAAACTTGGTCCAGAACCGGGAGTAGAGAAGGTGCCCCACCGCATGCTCGGCTCCGCCCAGATAGAGGTCCACCGGCATCCAGCGGCGGGCTTTTTCCGGGTCGACCAAAGCCTGTTCATTTTTCGGATCGATGAAACGCAGGAAGTAGGCACTCGATCCCGCGCTCCCCGGCATCGTGTCCAGTTCCCGGGTTCCAGTCGCGCCACTTCCGGGAACCTCGGTCGCAACCCACTCCTGGGCCCGCGCCAGCGGTGATTTTCCGGTTCCTGTCGGTGCAAAATCTTCCAGATGGGGCAGCTCCAGAGGCAAAGCGGATTCGGGCAGCGGATGGGCCACGCCCTCTTCGTCGTAAACCACCGGAACCGGCTCTCCCCAGTAACGCTGACGGGCAAAGATCCAGTCGCGCAGGCGATAGCGGATCACACCGTGACCGATATCCCTCTCCTCAAGCCAAGAGATCATACGGGTGATCGCCTCATCCTTGGACAATCCGTTGAGGAAGTCACTGTTGACCATTTGGCCATCACCGGACCAGGCCTCTTCCTCAACCTTGCCTCCGCTCACCACCTCGACGATGGGGAGTCCGAAGTTTTTGGCAAACTCCCAATCCCTTTGGTCATGCCCGGGAACACACATGATGGCGCCGGTTCCGTAGCCCATCAGCACGTAGTCGGCGATCCAGATCTGCAGCTTCTCTCCACTGCAGGGATGGAGGGCATGGGCCCCGGTGAAGACACCGGTCTTGCCCGCATCCGTACCCGATCGCTCGATGTCGCTTTTCCGCGCGGCTTCCTCGCGGTAATGATCGACCGCTTCTTTCTGCTCGTCAGTGGTCACTTCGTCGACGAGAGGGTGTTCCGGAGACAGAACACAAAAGGTGGCTCCAAAGAGGGTATCCGGGCGTGTTGTGAAGATCTCAAGAGTTTGGTCAGAGCCCTCAATGGCAAAGCGGGCGTCTGCCCCTTCCGATCGCCCGATGCGATCGCGCTGCATCGACTTGATGGATTCAGGGAAATCGATGTCGTCGAGACCATCCAAAAGGCGATCGGCATAAGCGGTGATCCGCAGCATCCACTGCTTCATCGGCTGGCGGACCACCTCATGGCCTCCGCGCTCGCTCTTGCCATCGATCACTTCATCGTTGGCGAGCACAGTTCCCAAAGCCGGACACCAGTTCACCATCGCCTCTTCCTGATAAGCGAGATTGTGTTCAAGCAACTTGAGGAAGATCCATTGGGTCCAATGGTAATAGGATGGGTCGCATGTAGAAAACTCACGCTCCCAATCGTAGGAGTAGCCCATGGCACGCAATTGACGACTGAAGGTATCGATATTTTCCCGGGTCGATGTCTCGGGATGAACACCCTTGTCGATGGCGTACTGTTCAGCAGGCAAACCGAATGCATCGAAACCCATGGGGTGAAGAACATCGAAGCCCTTCATCCGTTTGTGGCGGGCCACGATGTCACTGGCGGTGTATCCCTCGGTGTGTCCGACATGCAATCCACTCCCCGAAGGATAGGGGAACATGTCGAGAACATAGTACTTGGGCAGGTCGGGACGGTCGCCAGCCTTGAACAGGTCGTGCTGATTCCAGTGAGCCTGCCACCGCGGCTCGATATCCTGGGGATTGTAAGGCATCGTCGCCCCTCAACTGTCTTCTACTGAATCGAACTGAAACTGCTTATGAGTGACCTGAATCTTAATCAGGGCGGCCACTCTCTACCACTCGACACAAACAAAACTGTCCCGGGATTTTTCAATCCCGGGACAGAAACATCTTTGAAATCAATCTCTGATTAGAGTGGCAGCGGACGAACTCCCGGTTTCGGCTTGTCGCCTTCCGGTTTCGGCTCGCCTCCACCCGGCTGCGGGCGTTCACGCCTGCGCTCCGGCCGCTCACCTTCTCCTTGACCACCCTGACCACCACCGGGGCGTCCGCCCCGTCTGCGACGGTTCAGCTCAGACTCGTCGATAACGCCATCTTCATTGGCATCGAGGGGCTTGAGTCGCTCAAGCATCCCCTCATCCAGCTCATCAAGGTCGATGACACCGTTGCCGTTGCGATCAAGTCTTTCAATGAGGCCCTGGGCACCTCCACCACCATCACGGCGACGGGGACGCTCACCTTCTCCTGCACCACCCTGGCCACCACCGGGGCGATTTCCGCCACCCATGAGACCTTCGAGTTCTTCAAGAGAGATCATTCCGTCACCATTGGTGTCGGCGGGACCAAGCCTCTCGCCCCAACCTTCAGGAAGTTCATCCTTGTCGATGGCACCGTTACCGTTGCGATCCAAACGTTCGATCAGGCCTTTGGCACGATCACCGCCACGATCACGACGGGGACGCTCACCATCACCCTCACCCTCACCACCTTCAGGGCCTGGGCGACGCCCACCCCGTCTGCGGCGATCGAGTTCAGATTCATCGATGACACCATCTTCGTTGACGTCGAGGGGCTTGAGACGCTCGAGCATACCCTCGTCCAACTCATCGAGATCGATCACGCCATTACCGTTGCGATCGAGTCTTTCGATGAGGTCTTGGGCACCCCCACCGTCACGACGACGGGGACGCTCTCCCCCAGCACCACCGTTACCATCTCCCTGGCGTCCTCCACCAAGAAGACCGTCCAGTTCTTCCTTGTCGATGACACCGTCACCATTGGTGTCCGCACGGCCAAGCCTGCGGCCAATAGGACCGGCACCTTCCAGCTCTTGCTTGTCGATCACCCCATCACCGTTGCGATCGAGTCTCTCAATCAAACCCCTTCTGCGATCCCTACGCTCTGGAGGAGCAGGGGGGGTCGGAGGTG
>JACETR010000059.1 GCA_013911165.1 Planctomycetota bacterium
ATTATGCGTTCTATTCTGGCATCCATGGATTTCCTGTGGCTTTCGTTTCGTGGGATCTCTTGGCACCATTTCTGAAACCGGGGGCGCCGGTGACTTGCTGGTACGAGAAACAGCTGCAGAAGCAACGGTAAGATGGGTGAGAACCCCATGAAAAAACCCCCGGGCTGGAGTTCGCTCCAGCCCGGGGGTTTTTGTTTGAGGAAAGAACCGGTCAGTTCTTCACGGTTTCTTTCTTCCCTGGGCGGAGTTTGCGCATCAGCCACATGAGGGGGTCGTAGAAGCGGTCGACGACCCTTTCCTTCAGCGGAATGATGGCGTTGTCGGTGATGCCGATGTGCTCCGGGCATGCTTCGGTGCAGCAGCGGGTGATGTTGCACAGGCCGGAACCACTCTCGTCCTTGACCTCCTGGATGCGATCGTCGGTATCGAGGGGGTGCATGTCGAGGCTGGCGAGACGCGCCATGAAGCGCGGGCCGGCGAAGTTCTGCTCGGTTTCGCGGTCACGCAGAATGTGACAGGTGTCCTGGCAGAGGAAGCACTCGATGCACTTGCGGAACTCCTGCACCCGGTCGACGTCCTCCTGCATCATGCGGTGTTCGCCATCCGGATCACGCTCGCGCGGGGCGAAGGGGCGGATGCGTTCATTCTGCTTGTAGTTCCAGGAGACATCGCAGGCCAGATCCTTGATCACCGGGAACGCCTTCATCGGCTGCAGGGTGACGGTCTCACCTTCTTCGAAGGTGTTCATGCGCGTCATGCACGAGAGACCGGGCTTGCCGTTGATTTCCATGCTGCATGAGCCGCACTTGCCCGCCTTGCAGTTCCAGCGGCAGGAGAGATCGGAGGCGTGCTCCTTCTGGATCTCATGAATGCAGTCGAGCACGACCATGCCGGGCTGGACTTCGACGCTGTAGTCGACAAACTCGCCACCATCCTGATTACCGCGCCAAACGCGGAAGGTTCTCTCAGACACGGCTGCCCTCCAGTTCTTCCAGAGTCGAGTGAGCGATCTTTTGCAGATCTTCCGGGGCGTCCTTGCGCATCTCCTTGCGCACTTCGAGGTTGCCCTCGGAGTTGAGACGGACGACGCCGTTGTAGGTCAGGCCCTCTTCCCTTTCGCCCTCGAAATCGAGGCGGGTGTGAGCCCCGCGACTTTCTTCCCGTTGCAGGGCGCAGAGAGCCGTGGCTTCGGCGGAAGTGATCATGTTGCGCAGGTCGATGCAGGTGTTCCAGCCGGGGTTGTACTGGCTGGTCGGGTGGGCCTTGACGTTTTCGACCCGCTTTTTCAACTCCTGCAGCGCTTCGATGCCCTCTTCCAGTTCCTTGCCCTCGCGGACGATGCCGACGTTGAGCTCCATGATCTTCTGCAGATCGTCGACGACCACGTAGGGGTTTTCGCCATCCTCGCGGTTGAGGAAATCGGTGACGCCGCGCATGTGCTCGTGGACCTGCTCCTGCTGCACATTCGGCGAGCCGGAGAGGTTGTCGAGGTACTCCTTGGCACCGCGGCCAGCGCGGGCGCCGAAGACGATGAGGTCGGAGAGGCTGTTGCCACCGAGGCGGTTGGCCCCGTGCAGTCCGGCGGAACACTCGCCGGCGGCGAAGAGTCCAGGGACGCAGGTCATCTGGGTGACGCCGTCGACGCGGATACCACCCATGTAGTAGTGAAGGGTGGGCCCGACTTCCATCGGCTGGGCGGTGATGTCGACCTCCGCCAGTTCCTTGAACTGGTGGTACATGGAAGGCAGCTTGCGCTTCACGAAATCGGAATCGCGGTGGCTGATATCCAGGTACGCACCGCCATGCTCGGAGCCACGGCCGGCCTTGACTTCACGCATGATGGCGCGGGCGACGACGTCGCGGGTCAGCAGCTCGGGTGGTCGGCGTGCCTCGCGGTCACCGTCGAGCCAGCGCTGGGCTTCCTCTTTCGAGTCGGCGGTTTCGGGGGCGAAGCGATCGGGAATGTTGTCGAACATGAAGCGGACGCCATCCGAGTTGGTGAGGATACCGCCTTCACCACGGACGCCCTCGGTGACGAGGATGCCACGGACGGACGGGGGCCAGACCATGCCGGTGGGGTGGAACTGGGTGAACTCCATGTCCATCAGCTCGGCACCCGCACGGGCGGCCATGCCGTAGCCGTCGCCGGTGTACTCCCATGAGTTGGAAGTCACGCGCCATGCCTTGCCGGCACCGCCGGTGGCAAAGATCACCGCCGGCGCCTTGAAGACGACGAAGCGGCCCGTCTCACGCCAGTAGGCGAGCATGCCACTGATCTTGCCGCCATCCATCAGCAGGTCGATGGCGATGCACTCCATGTGCACGTCCATGCCCTGGTGAATGCCGTGGTCCTGCAGGGTGCGGATCAGTTCGAGACCGGTGCGGTCGCCGACGTGGGCGAGGCGCGGGTAACGGTGTCCGCCAAAGTTTCTCTGGTTGATCAGACCGGTGCGGGTGCGATCGAAAACCGCGCCCCAGTCTTCCAGTTCACGCACACGCTCGGGAGCATCCTGGGCGTGGATCGCCGCCATCTCCCAGACGTTGAGGAACTTGCCGCCGCGCATGGTGTCGCGGAAGTGGACCTTCCAGTTGTCGCGGCCGTCGACGTTGCCGAGGGCAGCAGCCATACCGCCTTCCGCCATCACCGTGTGGGCCTTGCCGAGCAGGCTCTTGGTGATGACGCCGGTGTTGAGACCGAGGTTGGAGGTCTCGATGGCGGCGCGCAGTCCGGCGCCGCCGGCGCCGACGACGAGCACGTCGTGTTCGATGGTCTGGATCTCGCTGAGATCAATCATGGGGCCTCCTTACTTATTGTCCGCTGACGGTGGACCACGTGTTGTAATCGGTGATCCAGCCGTTGCAGACGGCCCAGACATACAAATCGGTAAACATCACCCAGAAGAGGCTGATCCAGGCGAGCGGCATGTGACGCTCATTGAGCCAGGTCGAACCCTTCCAGATCGCATAGGTCAATCCGGTGCTGCCACTGTTGCCGTTGGCAAAGCGGTTGAGACGGCCGCCGATGACGTGTCTCCACGAGTGGCAGCCAAAGGTGTATCCACCGAGGAAGACCACGTTGAGCATCATCACCAGCGATCCCACCCCAAAGCCGAACTGGTAGCCGGCGGGGTCAGTCCCCGAGACCGCATTCGAAACCCACGGTGCGCCACTGGCGTCGACCGGCATCCACAGAGCCAGCCAGAAGTCGTAGGTCAGGATGAAGATGAATGCGACCGCGCCATACATGGCGTAGCGGTGCAGATTCTGGATCAGCAGCAGCTTCGTCTCACCTTGGTAGGTGCCACTCGACAGCGGGCACACCGAGCACCCCGCCGGAGAACCGACGAGACTGCGGTAGTAGGCCTTGCGGTAGTAGTAGCAGGTGCCACGGAAGGAAGCGGGGAAAAGCAGAATGAAGAACGCCGGCGACAGCGGCAGGGCGATGGGCAGCCAGCCGACCATGCCTTTCCAGAAGTCGATGGCTCCCTGGGGCAGGTTGCCCATCAGCGAGTGGAAGGTCGGCGATCCGGCAAAGAAATCCGGGTTGGCGTAAACGAGCGGCGAGTAGAAGGGCGACAGGTAAGGAGCCGCGTAGTACTCGGTGCCCATGAAGGCGCGGAAATGAACGTAGACGACGAAGGCACCGAAGCCGAGCAGTGTCAGCATGGGCCCCTTCTGCCAGAAGTCATTGCGCTGGGTCTGGAGGGCTTCGGTGACGTGACCTCCCAGAGGTCTCTCACCTTTCCTGGGACCAAACTTTGTCTGTTCGCTGGTGGCGGTGCTCATGCGGTGCCACTCCTCTCCTCGGTCAGAATTCTCGGGAGTCCGGCGGCGGCCCTGATCGGCCCGGCCGGAGTTGTCCTGAGGATAACGGGAGTGGCCTCCGAGTTCACCCGAACCGGGTCGGAGAACAGGGGTTTCCTGACCCGTGGTGAGAGTTCAGACTCGTTACCGTAGAAGCCCTTCACAGGAAGGGACAGAGAGGCACGCATTGCCAAAAGAGACTCCTGACAGGGATCCCGAGAATCCTTCAAAGGCCGTTCTACCTGCTGGTGGCAAATCTGTCAGCGGTGATCGGGGTCGTTTGGCCGAATTGGCGGTGGCCTCTCTGGATCGGGCTCTCTGGAATCTTCGCAGTATTTTGAAAGCGATCGGCGAGGATCAGATTGACAGATTGTTCGCCGCCCTCGCAGAAGCGGCAGATCCGGACTCAGCCCTCGATTGTCTGGAGCGCACCCTCACCGGCAGTTACGGCTTTCCCAAGGAACTTCTGGAAGAAGGGCGTCTCGAGCGGTTGACCTTCATCTTTGGAGCCGGTGAGCCGATGGCGGATCTGGCCGAAGGACATCTGGTGGAGATGACCTCTCCCGGTTTTGCAGATCCCCGCGATCCGATGGTCGAAGCACCCACCATCGGCGGAGCCGATGAAACCGCCCGCTTGCGATCCCTCTCCCGCTGGCATCGTCGCGAACTGTTGCGGATCGTTTGCTGTGAGTTGGATGGCGGGATCGATGTCGAACAGACCGGCGATGCCCTCAGCGAGCTGGCGGACCTGACAGTACGTGCCGCGTTTCAGGTGGTCGGCGCGGAAGATCTGCCGATGGGTGTGGTCGCCCTCGGAAAATGGGGTGGTCGCGAACTCAACTTTTCCAGCGACATCGACCTCTACTTCCTGCGCGATGACGACTCCGATCCGGGGCCGTGCGAGTTGGCGGCACGGGGAATCTTGCGTGTTCTTTCGGGTCACGCCGGAACGATTCCCATTTACCGCACCGATCTGCGTTTGCGACCGGGGGGAGTCACCGGGCCTCTGGTTCCAACCATCAGTCAGGCGCGCTCCGAGTTTCATGCGGTCGCAGGAACCTGGGAGCGGATTGTCCATATCCGCAGTCGCGCAGTTCATGATGGCACTCAGGGGATGAAGCGACTTCTCAATGAAGTGGCCCACTTCGTCTTTCAGCGCCCCTTCGATCTGGAAGAGATCCAGAAACTTCAGGGGTGGAAGGAAGTTCTCGAGAGCAGTCCTGCCGGAAAAGATGATTCGGAACTGAAGGTCGGTTGGGGAGGCATTCGCGATGTCGAATATCTGGTGCAGTTCCTGCAGTTGCTGCATGGACAGGTGCACCGGTCCATCCGCGGAGGCAACATCTACCACTCGATTCGCCGATTGGGGGCCATCGGTGCACTGACGCCGGCGGAATCGGCGCGGGTTCTCGATGGCTATCGGTTTTTGCGGCGAGTGGAGCATCACTGCATGCTCCAGCATCGGCGTCAGTCCTTTAATTTGCCGGAGGATCCGGTCCTGCAACGGGCGCTCTCGCGCTCTCTCGGATTTGCGTCGACGGAAGAACTCTTCAAAGCCCTCGACCTGCGGCGGGATCGCATCCGCAGCATCCTCGAATCGCTCTTCCATACGCTCTTCCGCGGTTATGGCGATGAAAGTTCCGGCGAAGTCCATGTGATTCTCGCTTTCGAACCGAAACCGGAAGTGATCGATCGGGTCTTTGGTCGATATGCTTTCCGTGATCCGCGCAAGGCTTACCAAATGTTGCGGCGTTTGGCATTCCCCCGACAGACGGGGCTGAGGTCACCCAGGGCGCGCCACTATCTGGCCGCACTGTTTCCGGTGTTGCTCGATGCCATCAAGTCGACCCCCGATCCGGATCAGGCGGCACTGATGTTTGTCCAGTGTGTGGAGACGCTCGGGGCTCCCGCCATCTTCTACAAACAGCTCACCGATCGACCGGAGACGTGTCGCATCTTTGTCGACCTCTTTGGTCGCAGCCGTTACCTCTCCGAATTACTGCTCAATCATCCGGGAGTCCTCGATGAAGTGGTTGACCGGGTACGCACGGTCCGTCGGGCAACACTGGAGAGTCTGCTCGATGAGTTGCGCTCGATCCTCGATGGGGTCACCAACGAGAATGAGATCGCCCGTCGTATCCAGGAGTTCCGCGCCCTGCATTTCATCCACATCGGAATCCTTGATCTGAGTGGGCGTTTGCCTCTGGATCGTGTGCTGGTTTCCCTGTCGACGGTTGCCCGCGCCATCCTCACGGTGATCGATGAAATCTGTCTCCAGCGGACGATGGAGTTAATGGGGGATTTGCAGGTCGACCCGGAAAACCCTGCGCGCCATACCATCCTCGCACTGGGTCGGTTGGGCGGAGACGAGGTGGGATATGCCAGTGATCTCGATCTGATTCTGGTTCATGACGGTTTCGGAACCACAGCGGATGGACAACCGGAGAGAGTCTTCTGGTCCCAGCACCTGAAGGCGGTCACCGAGATGATCGGTCGGCCGGGAACCGGTGGTCCACTTTACGAAGTCGATCTCCGACTGCGCCCGGATGGTGCCGGGGGAGCATTGGTCTCCCGATTCGATGAGTTCCGCGATTACTTTCTGGGTGAACGATCCCAACTGTGGGAACACCAGGCTCTCGTGCGCAGCAGTGCCGCCTGTGGCGATGCTGCGTTGGCAACGGACGTGATGCAGTGGATCAATGAACACCTGGGTCGGCATGTGGAGCCGGAGCAGATTGCGCTGGAGTTGGGTGAGATGCACGAGCGCCGTCGTCAGGCGGGGCGCAAGACCGGGATCGATTTCCGTACAGGTCCCGGGGGATTGATCGACATCGAATTTCTGGTGCAGAGTCTCGTGCTTCGTCATCACCGCGATCACCCGGAGATTCGTCAGCCTTCCACGGCGGCGGCTATCTCAGCCCTTGCCAAAAGCGGTGTGATCGAAAGCGATGACGCGTTGATCCTGCGCACGGCGTATCACTTCCTCAGGCTGGTCGAGAATCGCCTGTCGATGATGCATCGGGCCAGCATCAAGGCTGTATCTGAAGAGGACGCCAGTCTTCGTGAGTTGGCGATTCGTATCGGTTTCGAGGCGACTCTGGCGGGTCAGCCGGAGGAGCGTTTGCGGATTGAATTGGATGTCCACACCGACAGGGTGCAGGAGATCTTCCATCGGCTCCAACAGCGAAATGCCAACTAGTCGGTCCCGGTTCCCATCAACCACTCCGTGGCACAATTGATCACGTCATCTGCGGCAGAGCTGCGGGGCAGATCGTGAACGCAAAGATCCTCGTACCGTGCCAGACGATGCGGTCGTGCCGGATCGAGTGATTCCCGCAGTTTCGGAGCCCAGCGCAACAATCCGTTGTTGTTGACGATGGGATCGAATCCGGGGGCGATGGCGTAGGTGGGTGTCCGCACCTCGCGCACCTTGGAGTGGGCCCGTCCCATGGAGGGCAACAAGCGGCCGAGGAAGCACATCGGCAGGAACAGTTGCTGCAAGGGGTCTGCCGGGTGCAGTTCCTGTTCGTCCGGCAGATCGCTGACATGCTGAGAGGCCCAGCGTCCATCCGATTGCAGATCGAGGGCCCGGGCGGTCAGTCGCTGCAAGAATGCCAACGGCTTCAGCGGCGGGAAGGTCGACATGAAGTACGCCTTTGCAGAGGCGAGGCGTGAAAGAAGATCGTCGGCAAAGGGTGGTGGTGCGAGGGCAGGTGCGGTGAGCACCAGACCCTTCGGGGCACTGGCCATATCCCGGTCGATTTTTTCCAATGCCCGGATGGCAGCCAGGCCACCCATGCTGTGGGCCCAGATGAAATGGGGACGACGCGATTCATTGCCGTCTCCGCCACTCCACAGGAAGCAGCGCTCTACCGCTTCGATGATGGAATCGAAGCAGGTGCTGTTGAGTTCGTGGGTTCGATTCTGACGAACCGATTCCAGATGTTGACGATCGGTCTCATCCATCTCGCCGATCATCTTCAGGGTCTGGGAGGCATCGGCACTGTCGAGATAGCAACGCATCAGTTGGTGATGGGCATCGCTGCCATCGCCACCGTGTCCAGGGAGGTCCGGCAATCGGCAGGCGAAGCCCCTGTCTGCCAGATCGGAAGCGAGGGGCATCATTCGACCGGCGTGCTCACCGAGTCCGTGGACGATGAGGATCTCGGAATGAATCTCTCCGGAAGCGGGTGTCAGTCGCCAGTGGGGAACCGGGTGAATGCGATGCTCCAGATGGTGCTGGCCTCTGCGGGTTTGGGTTTTCATCGGTCAGGATCACTTTCCGCTGGGTTTCTCGGGCAGGGCTTTCCCTGTCACGCTCCCAAATTACCACGGGGGCAGAAAAAGTGAATTCGACCTAACTCAGACGAGGATGTCTTTGACCAGGTTTCCGTGGACGTCAGTGAGGCGGAAATCCCGGCCCTGATAGGGGTAGACCAGTCTTTCATGGTCGATGCCGAGGAGGTGGAGGATGGTCGCATTGAGGTCGTGTACGTGCACTGGATCCCGGGTGATGTTGTAGGAGAAGTCGTCGGTTTCGCCGTGGACGTAGCCCTGTTTGATACCGCCCCCGGCGAGCCACATGCTGAAGCAGCGCGGGTGGTGATCGCGGCCGTAGTTCTCCATCGTCAGCGGGCCCTGGCAATAAATGGTGCGGCCAAACTCGCCACCCCAGATGACGAGGGTGTCATCGAGGAGACCCCGCTGTTCGAGATCACGGATCAGTGCCGCACTCGGCTGATCCACATCGGCGCACTGGCGACGGATCGTTTCCGGCAACAGTTCGTGCTGGTCCCAACCGCGGTGGTAGATCTGTACGAAGCGGACATCCCGTTCGATCATGCGGCGGGCGAGGAGACAGCAGGAAGCAAAGGTGCCCGGCTTGTCGACGTCGGGTCCGTACATCTGTTTGACGTGCTCCGGTTCGTCTTTGGTATCGACCAACTCCGGTACGGAAGTCTGCATCCGGTACGCCATCTCGTACTGGGCGATGCGCGCCACCGTTTCCGGGTCGCCGATGGCATCGACCACCTTGCCATTGAGACGGGCGAGGGAGTCGAGCATCTGCCGGCGTGTGGTGCGCTCTACTCCCGGGGGGTCGGAAAGATACAGCACCGGATCACCGATGGAGCGCAGGGAGACTCCCTGATATTCGGAAGGCAACATGCCCGCACCCCACAGCCGTTCGAAGAGTGCCTGCGCAGAACGGCGTCCGGTCCATGTGGCCTGCATCACCATGAAGGCGGGCAGGCTGGAGTTCATCGAACCGAGGCCGTAGTTGAGCCAGGAACCGAGACTTGGGCGTCCCGGTTGTTGACTGCCGGTTTGCATGAAGGTCATCGCCGGGTCGTGATTGATCGCTTCGGTGAACATCGATTTGATGATCGTGATGCGATCAGCGATGCCGGCAGTGTGCGGCAGCAACTCGCTGATTTCTGCCCCGGACGGGCCGTAACGGTCAAACTCGAAGCGACTCGGGGCCACTGGAAAACGGGCCTGACCACTGGTCATCGTCGTCAGGCGTTGGCCATCGATGATCGATTCGGGCAGATCCTTGTCGAAGAGATCGTTCATCTTCGGTTTGTGATCGAAGAGGTCCATCTGCGAAGGAGCTCCCGACATGAAGAGGGAGATGACCCGTTTGATCTTTGGCGGGTGATGCGGTTGCAGCAGGCTGCCCGGTCTTCCCAGTGAAGTCAGGTCCGTTGATGGGACATCACCGGCGAGAAGCGGTGATCCTTCGAGACCGGAGAGGGCTGCAAGACCCAGGGTCGAACCCACCGTGGCGAGGGAGCGGCCAAAGAACTGGCGCCGGGTTTCCTGAATGTTGATTTCCAGTTCAGGGTCCATCGCTCAGCCTTTCATCACGACTTCGTCGAGGTTCAGAATCAGGTGGCACAGCATCATCCACGCGGCGTGTTCGCCCGCATCCAGCTCCATGTCCCGTGCCATTTCACCGACAGAGAGCAACTCTTCCGCCTGTTGCGGATCACTCTCCCAGGTGGACCGCATCGTCTGCAGGTAAGCCTGCAATTCCCCGAGCTCTTCGGCGGAAGGATGGCGGGAAGTGGCCATTCGCCACAGTCGCGTGATGCGTGCCGTGTCATCGAGCGTCGCTGAATCATTCAGCAAGTTACGGGCCCAGATGCGAGCTGCCTCCAGGTATTGCACATCATTCATCAGCACCAGTGCCTGCATCGGTGTGTTGGTGCGCTCCCTTTTGACGACGCAGGTTTCCCGGTTCGGCGCATCAAAGATGGCCAGATACGGCGGAGGACTGGTGCGTTTCCAGAAGGTGTACACACTGCGGCGGTAAAGATTCTCACCGGAGTCACGGACAAAGTTGACGGTGTTGCTGTCAACGTAACCGACCGCTTTCCACAGACCTTCCGGCTGGTAGGGCTTGACCCCTGGGCCACCCATCTTTTCCACGAGCAGACCGGAGAGGAAGAGGGCCTGATCGCGGATCACTTCCGCATCGAGGCGGAAGCGGGAACCACGACCGAGGAGTCGATTGCGGGGATCCTCATCGCGGACCAGGACATCGGCCCGAGTCTGCATCCGATAGGTTTCGGTGGTCATGAGCGAGCGGATGAACTCCTTCAGATCCCAGTCGCGGGCGATGAAGTCGCGGGCGAGGTGATCGAGCAGTTCCGGGTGGCTCGGCCATTCTCCCTGCAAACCGAAGTCTTCGGAGGTGCCGACGAGACCGGTGCCAAAGAGCTGCTGCCAGATGCGATTGACGGTCACCCGTGAGAAGAGAGGGTGTTGCGGATCGACCAGCCAGCGGGCGAGACCGAGTCGGTTCGCCGCTTCACCCTCCGGCAGCGGTGGCAGGAAAGCGGGGACGGCTGGCGGAATCGGTTCACCGGTGGGCTGGTCGTACTGACCCCGTTTGAGCAGACGGGTTGAACGCATCTCCATCCGTTCGGCAGCCACCAGAGTCGTCGGAATCTGACCCTTCAACTGATCCAGTTCGGTACGACGGCCTTCGATCTCACCGAGAAGAACCCCGTATTCGGGGCTGTGGCGTGAGCGATAGAAATCGCGGCGAAGGGTCACGCTTCTTTCATCGTCGGCGGGCACGGGACCGGTGAGGAGGGACTCCCATTCGAGGGCGTCTCCAAAGCCACTGAGGCCAAAGTCATCCCAATAGACCTTGCCACCAAACTGGGTGAAGGCGATCCCGTTGATCTTGTCCCCCGCCTTGAGGCCGACCTTTTCCAGATCGAGGACGAGGCGGACCCACTCACCGGTGGGAGGCAGTTCACCCAGAGGACGATGGCCCGGGGTATCGACCCCGGTTCCTCCATAGGTGACCCGGTCCTCGCCCCAGAAGCCGCGGTGTTCCCATGAGCCGTTGAGATTGACCTGCAGCATCACCGTTTGCGGAGGAGTGTCTGCGTCGAGATGCACCCATGCGTAGAGCTGATCTCCCTGACGCATCGTTCGCGGTTCACGAACATGAACGAAGTAGTGCTGAATGATGCGATCCGCATCGGTCTGCTGCAGTCGGCTGCGAGTTCCGGAATGGATGCGGTGTTCCGGTCCCTCGACCCAATTCCAGTCCACCTCCGGGCCGTCATTGACGATCATTTCGGAAGCGGGCACTTCGTCGTCGCCCCAGATCCGATCTCCAGCAGCGGGCATGAAATCTTCGGCGACCGCGAGACGTACCCGTCCCAGGGCGTGCCCGGTATAGCGACTGCCAAAGTGCAATTGGAAAGTGACCTGCAAGGGACCATTCGTTCCCCACGGATCATCGCTGGCAAAGATGGCGAGGCGGCGTTCCTTGCGATTGAAGCCTTCCACCGCCCAGCCGTCATCGAGGGAAATGTTGCCATCGATGGCGGCGGTCACCGGCCAGTTCGGTTGCTGATGGTCGGCATGGGCGTGTTTCCAGACAATCTTCACCGGCTCACCGGTCGCTTCCCCGTTCTCATCGACGGCGACCGCTTCCCCTTCGATTTCGGTGAGGACGATGTTGCTGTTGCCGGAGCGGCCCGGGCCTTTCCCCGGAAGTGAATCATCGAGAAGACCTTCGATACGCAGTGCCCGGTAGCGACCGCCTTCGACGATCATCGAAAAGGTGTAGGTGTCCTGATCGGGATTGTTGCCGACGGCGAGAAGAGAACCGTCATCGAGTCTTTCGAAGGTGGCTCCACCAGTGGTGGTGGCACTCTGCGGATCGACGGCAGTCCAGCGATCGGAGTCTGAGAGCCATGACGCTTCGTATGCTGCTTGAGCCTGATCCATCTCTGCGTTGGGCTGGGATTTCTGTTCTTCCAGAGAAGCCAGATCGGTTTCCAGTTCCTGTTGTCGACTCTGCTGCGTCTCGGATGGCACCGAAACCACCGGCGGATGGGCCTTGGCATTGCCATCCATCTCCGCCTCGGCGGTGTTGTTGAAGAAGCTGTAGAGGCCGAAGTACTCCTCTTGGGAAACCGGATCAAACTTGTGGTCGTGGCATTGGGCACAGCCGAGGGTCAAGCCGAGGAAGACGGTGCCGAAGGTGTTGGTGCGATCGACCGAATAGATCATGCGGTATTCATCGTTGATGGCCCCGCCCTCGCTGGTGGTCGGGTGGGCGCGGACGAAACCGCTGGAGACCTGATCCCGTAGTGTCGATTCCGGCAGCAGATCCCCCGCCAACTGGCCGATGACAAATTCGTCATAAGGGGTATTGGCATTGAAGAGTTCGATGACCCGGTCGCGATAGGGCCACATCTCGCGGTAGTTGTCGAGGTGCAGTCCGTGAGTATCGGCGTAGCGGGCGGCGTCGAGCCAGGTGCGACCCCAGTGTTCACCGAAGCGGGGTGATGCGAGCAGGCGATCGAGAACCCTTTTCCAGGCTTCCGGTTGATCATCCGCAAGGAAGGCGTCGATCTCTGCAAGGGTCGGAGGCAGGCCGGTGAGATCGAGGGTTGCCCGACGGATCAGGGTTTCCCTGTCTGCGGAAGATCGCCACGGAAGGTTGCGATCGGCGAGGGCCTTGCGCAGGAAAGCATCGATGGCGGTGGGAGCATCCGTTTCTTCCATGGCAGGCACCGCATGCTCGGAGGCGGGTTGGAAGGACCAGTGCGCTTCGTATTGGGCTCCCGCATCGATCCAGCGTCGCAGGGTTTGTTTGTGTTCATCACTCAGCGGTTTGTGGATCTCCGGGGGAGGCATTTGATCCCCGGGATCATCACTGGTGATGCGGTGCCAGACTTCACTCTCCTGAGAGTCTCCCGGAACGATGGCTGCAAAACTGGAATCTGCTCGAGTTGCATCATCGAAGAGATCCAGGCGCAGGCCAGCCTTGCGCGCCGCCGAATCGGGGCCGTGACAGGCATAGCAATGATTCGACAGGATCGGGCGTATGTCGCGGTTGAAAGTGGGAACTGAAGAATCGCTGTCCCCGAGTTTTTCCGTAGCAGGAAGCGTTGCGGAAAAAGCCGCTGAAAGTCCCGCCAACAGCATCACCAGAAGGCCACCACCGAGAGAAGCGAACCTCTTCAGTTGACCGGTCTCTTGGACGGACTGGTTGGAGCGGGATCTGTTCATGATGCCTTTCGCCAAACGATTCATGATTATGACATGCTCCGGAGTGTGGGTGAAGATCGCGGCTCGCTGTCCCGGTATCGCAGAACGCTGTCAGGGCGTATCCTTTTGGAAATACTCTGAATCGGTTTGTTGCCAGGAGATTGACGGCCATGGAAATACTCATCGCAATGCTGCTTTTTTCAATCGGGGGAACCTCTGCAGATGACCTTCCCGGTTATCGTGATACCCCCGTGATTCCCGGACAGAAGTGGCGCGTCCATGATGCGAATCGCCCCAGACCCAAAGTGGTCGACCCGGGTAACCATACTCCCCTGACCCGACCTGCTGAGGCCAAGGTGCTTCTGGGGGAAGATGGGAAACTGGGAGCGTGGGCACAGGGCGGTCGCGACATCGGTTGGAAATGGCTGGGCGAGGCTCTTCAGGTCCAGCCGGGAACCGGAGACATTTTCAGTCGTGATGAATTCGGCGACCTGCAGTTGCATATGGAGTTCCGAACTCCCGAAAAGGTCGTCAGCAGTTCACAGGGTCGAGGTAATTCCGGGGTCTTCCTGATGGGGGTTTTTGAGGTGCAGATCCTCGACAGCTTTCAGAATCCGAGCTACGCCGATGGACAGTGTGGGGCTCTGTACGGACAGTGTCCGCCAAGGGTCAACGCCTCCCGTGGACCCGGCGAGTGGCAAAGTTATGACATCTTTTTTACCCGTCCCCGATATGATGGAGATCAGGTCGTGGAACCGGCACGGGTGACGGTTCTGCATAACGGTGTGCTGATCCACAATCAGCAGGCTTTCATGGGTCCTACGCGACATCTTCGTACCACTGACTACAAGGGCTATCAGGCAAAACGGGGCCCCATCAAAATCCAGGATCATGGAAACCCGATGCAGTTCAGAAATATCTGGGTTGTCGATCTGGAACAGAATGGTGAATGAATCTGCATGACTGATTCCGCACAACTTCAACACTGGTGGCGTTGCATCGAAGAATCGGTGATCCGGGGAGAGTCTTCTCCCCAGGGTTTGCCATCTTCGCTGGATCCCTTGCTGGTCGATCTCGCCCAGGCTGCAGTGTGTGAAGTCCGTATGGATCTGGATCCCATCGCAGATCTGCTCACCAAGACCGCAGGCCTCGAGCAACCGTGGGCTGCAGTACGAAACCTGATCGACCTGCGTAGCCGATTACGCCTCGCCCGGGGAGATGCGGAGATCCTTGCCACCTTGTACAAAGAAGCGGAAGAGCTGATCGAGTCCGATCCGCAAGAACCGACGCTTGCACGGGTGCACCATTTTTTGGGGACTTTGCATATCCAGTCGAATCGCCCTGGGCTGGCGCTCACGGCTCTGACCCGCTCACTCGAGTTGATCGGTGATGCGGCCTGCCGTCCGTGGATTCTCGACGGCATCAGCCAGTCTTACCTCTATCTCGGTGCCCGAACCGAAGGACGAAGGTCTCTGCGCCGAACCATCATCGACAAGGATCGTGTCGATGATCACCTCGGCATCGCCATCTCTTCCGGTTCTCTGGCTTTGGCCGAGATTCAGTCGGGACAACCGCAGGCAGCACTCGATGCCCTCAAGGAAACTCTCCAGCGCCGCGGTGAGCATTTGGAAACCCTTTCCCGGTTGCGCCTCTATACCTTCAGTCTGCAGGCAGCTTTGGAATTGGAAGACGCGTCCCAGAAGACCGCTCATCTGGAGTTGTTGGAAGAGTGCCTTGAAGAGTGTGGCCATGAAAAAGTACCGCCGGTGGGTTTCGCCCGAATGGCGCGTGCCCGTGCTCTCGCCGATACAGGACAACAGGATGAAGCGATGGCAGAATTGGATCGGGCGGCGGAACTGTTGCGTCACCCTGAGTTGCAAATGCTCATCGACTATTGGCGAGTGGCTCTGACCCCGGCAGATCAACGGGGGGAACAACAGTTACAGCAGTTGGATGATCAACTCTCCGCCTTTGAAAAGGTGACCGAGGGTGAGATCCTCGCTCGTCTGTTGTTGGTTCAGAGTGATCTCGATGCGGGCCGACGGGAAGCGGCCCTCTCCCGCCTCGATGATGCCTATGGGAGAGTGGTTGAAACCAATCAGCCCCACTGGATCGAACTGGTCGATGAAGCGTATCGGGGGGTTGATCCTGCCCGTCAGGCCGCGAAGAGCATCGAGCGATTCAGCGGTCGTCCTGCCGAAGAAATGTCACTGACCACCACTGAGGACGCGACCATCATCTTTGCAGACCTTGCGGGATTCACCCAACGTTCCACGGAACTCTCTGCAGAAGAGGTGATGGAAACGGTACGCAGTGTCTTCGAGTTGGCGGTGCCGTTGTTGGCCCAGCATCAAGTGCGACCGTTGCAGCATCTGGGAGATGGATTGCTGGCGGCATGTCAGGGTGAGGGTCATGAAGCGCGCGGATTGCAGTTTGCCATCGATCTGGTGCAGCGCACGTCTCTGGCTTCAAGGGTCAGGCGGGAATTGGGTGAGTCCTGGGGGCTCGATCTGCGCGCGGGCGTCAACTCGGGACCGGTCGTCTTCGGAATGCTCGGTTCCAGTTTCAAACAGGAGTGGCTCGCCATCGGCAAGACCACCAACCTGGCAGCACGTTTGCAGTCCAAAGGGGAGATCGGTGAAGTGGTCACCCTGCCGGAGATCGCCGAGCGTGTCGGCTTTGAAGCTTCCGGTTCCATCCTCAAGCCCTACGACATGAAGGGTTTCAGTGAGCCGGTTCCGGTCCTGAGAATTCCTGTCGAATAGAAGTGTCTTCTACAGTTCGAAATCTTCTTCACGGAAATCGACATTCTCCGTCGCTTCATCATCTCTGGCGAGAACCAGAATGGCACCGTGGGGAACGATCAGGTAACTCTCACCCGCGAACTGGATCTCGATGGCGGCCTTGCGCAGGAACAGCACCTGATCCCCGACCCGGGCTTCCAGAGGAATGAAGATGGGCGAGGGGGGTTCGGTGACCTTCCACGGCTCGTCGCCCACCTCGGCGGGGGGAGTCATCGGAGTACCGGGGCCGACTTCGACCACCTTGCCGCTTTGTACTTCATTCTTTTCGACGGCACTGGCTGGAAGGATCAATCCCTCCCGCGTCCGTTCTTCACCCTGTGTCGGGGAAACGAGGACGCGATCGCCGACGACGATCAATTTGCTGCCATCTCCAAACATGAGTACCTCCCACAAAATCACAATCTTTATTGAGTTTGGATCTCCGAACCGGTGGGTCAAGAGGATATGATAAGGAACCCTTCCTTCGAGAAGAGACGGTAGCCTGAGATGACTCTGGCTGATCGACGGAAGGTGCCCGTTTCCCAGTCTCTGGAGGTTTTGTGCAGTCATCAGGCGGGAGTTCTCCCGACCTTTCACTTCCCCAGCCGCTGGCACGCATCGTGCCGGTGATGGATCAGGCTCGTGGTGATGCCCGTTCGCTGCACGCGGCGGCCTTCGCCAGTCTGGAGGCCGTGGTTCGTTGGCAGGGTTTGCTGTTGTTGACCGCCCGCTCGCGGCTGTCGATGCCGGTGGACCGGGAAAAGCGGGTACAGAATTTCCTCAAGCGCCCCAGCTTTGGTTCGTGGGTTGAGGTGCTGTTGCGCCACGGTGCCCGCGACCATGACCGAACTTCCCAGGGAACCGGTCCCCTCGGCATCCTCGAGGACCTGAAGCAGATCCTCGAAACGCCACGAGAAGAATACACGGCGATGGTCAAGGCGATCAGTGGTCGTGGGGGCACCAAGCCACAGCGCTGGATCGATGCCCTCGAGCACCTTCCGCACTATCGCAACGACTTCATCGGTCACGCCGGCTTCCTTGCCGATGATCATTACGAAGAAAAAGCCCCCCTCTTTGATGCGGTCGTCACAGCGATCCTCGAGGAG
>JACETR010000006.1 GCA_013911165.1 Planctomycetota bacterium
CATTAAAGCTGTTCGTGAAGCACTGGAGACGGTCTTCCCGGGAAAAACTGAAGTTGTCGATCTCAATGAGAGTGCAGCGATGATCGGCCATGAGTACGCCAGCGAAAACTTCACCAAACAGGATCCCTACACCACCGAGTCTGCAGATCAGGTTGGGAACAAAATCCTGGTCGACGGTAATGAAGCGGCAGCACTGGGCGCGATCTGGGGTGGGGTCTCGGTTGTGGCCTGGTATCCGATCACCCCGGCTTCATCTCTGGCTGAAAACCTGGAGAAACACATCGAGAAAATTCGGGACAAGGATTCCGAGGGAGCCAATCGTTTTGTTGTCGTTCAGGCAGAAGACGAACTGGCTGCGGTGGGAATGGCATTGGGTGCCGGTTGGGCCGGAGCGCGATCGATGACCTCCACCAGTGGTCCCGGGATTTCACTGATGGCAGAGAACCTCGGTTTGGGCTACTTCACTGAAATCCCCACCGTCATATATGACGTCCAACGTGTGGGCCCATCCACCGGACTCCCCACCCGAACACAACAGAGTGACATGTTACAGGTGGCTTTCCATTCCCACGGTGATACCCGTTTCCCAATGTTGCTGCCGGCAAATCCGGGAGAAGCATTCAGCATGTCCTGCCAGGCATATGACCTCGCAGAAAAATACCAGACTCCTGTCGTCTTCATGTCCGATCTCGATTTGGGAATGAACAACTGGATCTGCGATCCCCTCGAAGAACCTTCCGCAGATTTTGACCGTGGAAAAATCGCTTCTGACGAAGTCATTGCCAGGCTTGATAAGTGGGGCCGCTACCGGGATGTCGATGGAGACGGTATCCCCTATCGCACGATTCCGGGTGTGACTCTTCACCCCGATGCCGCTCACCTCACCCGTGGCTCAGGTCATGATGAGGACGCCAACTACAGTGAATCGCCCGAAGTCTACTCCCGCAATCTCGACCGCCTCGCCCGGAAGATCTCCGGCATGGTGGTGGACCTTCCCGAACCGATTCTCAAACCGGGTCAGGGAGACATGGGATTGATCGCATTTGGAACGACAGATTGGGCCGTGGAAGAAGCACTTGCGGACATGGAATCGACTCCTGACTATCTCCGCGTCCGTAGTTTCCCCTTCCACCAACAGGTCGGGGAATTCCTCGAAAATCATGAATCCGTCATGGTGATCGAGCAGAATCAACAGGGCCAAATGGCTCAGCTGTTGGCGATGGAGTACCCGCAACTGGCGGGACGAATCGTTTCCAAAACCTATTACGGAGGGCTCCCCCTCTCAGCCAACTTTGTTCGGGAAGCACTGCAGAGTGCTTCAGAAGTGGAGGCACGATGAGCGAGGAAAAAGCACCCGTAGTCAATCAACTGGGTTTGTCCAAAGCGGACTACAAAGCTGGCGCCTCAACGATGTGCAAGGGCTGTGGTCACGATCGCATCTCGGAAGCGATCATCCAGGCATGCTACGACCTGGGTGTCGATGGTCGCAGCGTCATCAAAATGAGTGGTATCGGCTGCAGTTCTAAAACTCCGGCGTACTTCCTTGGACAATCGATGGGCTTGAATTCGACTCATGGCCGAATGCCCAGTTTTGCCACCGGAGCTCACCTCGCCAATCTGGATATGAACCCCATCGGCGTCAGTGGCGATGGCGACTCAGCAAGTATCGGTATGGGGCAGTTTGTTCACATGATCCGCCGCAATCCGAAAATGGTCTACATCGTCGAGAACAATGGTGTCTATGGTCTGACCAAAGGACAGTTCTCAGCGACCGCGGATCGCCGCAGTCCGTCCAAGCGCGGCAAGTTTCCGCGAGAGGAATCCATCGACCTGTGTGGTTTGGCTCTTGAGTTGGGAGCGCCCTTTGTCGCCCGGTCATTCAGTGGCGACAAAAAACAACTGGTGCCGATTCTGAAAGCAGCATTCTCATTTGATGGATTGGCTTTCATCGACGTCATCTCACCTTGTGTGACCTTCAACAACCATGAAGGATCGACCAAGTCATACACCCATCAAAAGGAACATGGTGTTACCTACCACGACCCGTTCTTCATCGCCCCCAAGGAACAGATCGACATCGAATACGAGGATGGCGAACTTCAGGAGGTCATCCTCCATGACGGATCCAAACTCGTTTTGAGAAAGCTGGAAAAAGATCACAATCCGGCAGAGATCAGTTCTGCAAGAAACATGCTTATGGAGACCAGGGATCGGGGTGAGATTCTCACCGGACTGATCCATGTGGACACTGAGCAACCTTCACTGGCCGAGGTCAGCGCTCTCTCCAGAGAACCACTGGTTCGTCAGGAGCAAGGTGACCTGAGACCCGCTGCAGGAGTGCTTCAGGGAATCAACGATTCGTTCCGGATCTGATTCCATTCCGGAATGATAGTCAGGCGACGACCCTGAGTCCTTCAACGAGAATCCCTGGCAGGGCCGCTCCTCTGGGATGGCGACTGCCATAGGTGTGATTGTCAGGAATCGTCTCGACCTCCGATCCGAGTTCCAGCAACCCTTCACCCAACAGACGGATGACAGAGTCGTCGATGCGGACGGTTCCCACAGGTGCCACCGGTTTTCCATCGCGGACTCTCAAAGCGACCCAGCGGGTAACTCCGGTGACTCTGGCGCCATCTCTCGCAGCCATATTGCAATAATGAACATGGGAGAGCCAAAGACCATCTCCCACCCTCTCGCATGCGGTTGAAGGATCCATCTCCCCCGCCTGAATCGCCAATGCTGATGGAGTTTCAGCACCACTTGCACCATTGGTATCAAGCTGGAACTCCATGGCGGTTCTCGGACTGGTCAGTCGCTCCACGCCTTTTCCCGAAGCGATCAGAGGAATCTCCTGAGGCAGGATAAAGCCGTGCGCTCCGAAGTCAGGGGCACCCACCGCAAGGGGTCTCTCCGATATGTGCACCCTCGGATCCAGGGCACTTCCTGAGAAGAGCGGAGCAAAGGGGCTCGAACCCTTTTCGATGGCCCGGGCAGAAAATGCTCCATTCCAGAGGAGAGGTCCGAACAGGTCACGCAAAGCGGCAGGCTCCAACCACGCACGGTACTCTCCCGCTTCGGGAGTATCGAGCGGACGCGAGAGGAGTTCGAGAGTTTCCTCTGCACGCCCCCTGCGGGTCAGTACCTCATCCCTGTGCCAGTCAACACCGGCCCAACCCCATTTGGATGCTCCGGGTGATTCACACAAATGCATCGATCCATCAATCACGGTCAGTGGCGACTCGTACCAACGCCTGACCGCATTCGAGGTGGCCACACCTCTGAAGATCATCCCGGTCATGGCAATTCCGCAGGATTCTGCCCCGGCGATTTCACCCGCCAGAGATTCGATCAACTCCGATTTCCGTGGCAATCTTCCCTCGGAGCGAACCTCTCCACTTCCCGAATCAGGAAGCGGAGGAAGGTGAGGATCCTCCGGTATCGTTTTCAAGGTTGCGGAAAGTCGATCGATGGCCTGTCTGATGGGGGCCCGATCACTCTCCATGTTCCCTGACAACATGAGATTCATCCGTGACTCTCGTCCACTCGAGCGGAGAGCAACCTCAACCATTCGCTGTTCGATGGAGCCGGCCTGACGAACCTTGCCTGCAGAAATCCGGGAGAAACCGGTCTTCTCAGCAGCCAGGGAAAGGGTGATCTCCTCACCTGCGGTCAGCAATGTTTCCGAATAATCGGCAAGATCATAAAACCAGGATTGCATTACCCCTCCCTTCCGAAGACTTCGAGTCCCCTGAATCGGCAGGCAGGCATGGCGTGACCGACGAAGACCATCTGATTTGGTTCACCTTTACCGCAATTGGGAGTGCCGCGAACCTGCCAGGTCTCGCGGTCCCCGACCGCATCCAGGGAATTCCAGAACGGAATGGTCGTGCTTCGATAACCCGCATCCTTGACCCGAGTGGTCAACTCGCCATCTTCAATCAAGCGAGCGTCTTCGACTCCAAACTGGAATTTCCAGCGCCGGTCATCGATTGACCATGAGGAATTGACGTCGAGCCAAATTCCCTTTTCAATCCCGCCGATCAGTTCAGTCATGGGCGTCTCTCCAGGCTCCACATTCAGATTGGCCATACGATCGATGGGTGGACGATTCCATGAACAAGCCCGGGTTACCGCCATCGCGGCATCCGGATTCTCCATTCTCTGCGCGCTCAATGATCCGCCGATTCCCCTGACGAGCAGTCCCTTGTCAATCAGGCTGACCTTTTCAGCCTCGTGGCCCTCGTCGTCAAAACCGGTACTGCAAACTTCTCCCTCAACTCCGGGATCGATCACCACATCGAGGATCTCTGGTCCCCAGCGAAGTGACCCAAGATCTGAATCCTTGACGAAACTCGTGCCGGCATAATTTCTCTCATCACCGAGGATACGATCCAACTCCAGAGCATGGCCGATCGATTCATGAACCTGCAAAACCATTTGCGCAGGCCCGATGACCGCATCCATCACTCCATTAGGACAGACGGGAGCCAACAGGGTTTCGATGGCATCTTCACGCAAGGAAGAACCCATTTGGTCAAAACCGATCTGATCGAGAATCTCCAGACCTCCCAGTTGGGCATCGCTGCGGCCACCATTGCTTTTGGATTGGACATCGGAACCGTCTGAGGCGAGGGCCTGCATCCATGGAATCAGCCGATCATGGGACTGCTGAATCGTGACACCGTCCGTTGTGACCAGAGTCGTTTCCGTTTTCGATCGAGCGAGACTGACCACCCGCTGAACGATGCGTTCATCTCCCCCCATCGATTGGCAAATCGATTTCAATCGATCGACCAGATCGGCGGACGAGGCTTCATCCCAGGAGTGGGTCACCGGGTGATTCCAGTTTCCCGACTTCATCGGTCTCGGAGCTTTTGAGAAATCGACAACTCCACGATCGGAGACCGCCTGGGCCCAATCGAGTGCCACTCTTGCGGCCTGATAGAGGCCACCGACTGACAAATCACTGGTGGCAGCGATACCCTGCCCTTCTCCGGTGACAACGGTAATCATCGCTCCTCTGTCTGAGGTCGACGAAGGCGGCAACAGCATCTCATCGCGGACGGTGAGATTTTCACTGTGGGTCTCTACCCAGCGAAGTGAACACCAGGTCCCCCGGGGTGCAATACGCCCCAGCAGTTCCTGAATTTCATGGGGAGTCATCGTGCCTCTTCTCCACTTTTATCGAACCTGTTCAATCGTTGCTGGCAGTCGGGGTCCTTCTGCGTCTTCCACGGACAGTCCGCCCCGCATGACCGCCTCAATTCCCGATTCTCCGTGGATCACCAGATCCGCCCGGTAATCGGATCGCAGGCTTCCCCTGCGTGGCAAGCCCAGGTCCTCAGCAGCATTCAGTGAACCCATATTCTGCAAGCTGACCTGATCCCAACCGAGTACTTGAGCCGTTCTCGATAATGCCTCTGGAAGCAGGGTGACGCTACCGGCCAATGTCCCGTCAGAAAGGGTGGCCCGCTCTCCGTCCGAACAGACTTCCTGTCCACAGAAGACTCCTGAGGAAACCCCCATGCCCGCAAGTGGCATCGCATCGCTGACCGCAATCAATCCGTTCGGCCCTTTCATTTTCAAGGCGAGGCGCACCAGATCATCGGACAAGTGGTGACCATCGAGAATCACTTCACAGCGAACCCGATCATCGAGAAGGATCGCACCGACCGGTCCGGGGTCTCGGTGATGAAGGGGTGGCATGGCATTACAAAGATGAGTGCAGCGACGGGCACCGGCATCGATCGCGGCCTTAGTTTCAGCTGCAGAGGCACAGGTATGCCCGATCGATCCCTTGATCCCCACCATGGAGAACTTCTTTTGGGAGGCGAGCGGCACCCGTTCAGGTGCGAAAGTCATCAGTCTGAGTCTGCCCCCGGCCGCTTCCAGAAGACGATTCATCAATTCATCGTCCCATTCCAGAACCCCCGATTCAGGCAAAGCACCCCGTCTTCCAGGTGACAGGAATGGCCCCTCGAGATGAATCCCGAGGATGGAGGGGCTGAGTTCCGCTGCTCTGGCCACCGTCGAGAGGATTTCTTTCATCTCTTCTTCAGGACCCGGAACGATGGTGGGGTAAACGGTGGTCACTCCCAGAGCGGCGAGCTTTTCGACACTGTCGGCAAGTGTTTCTGGATCAGCAGCATTAAAGTCGACCCCGCCGAAACCATGAATATGGGGATCGACCCAACCGGGTGTCACTTTTCTCCCACCCAAGTCCCAAATCTCATCGCCGGTTGCGGTACCGGCAGGTGCCAATTTTCGGATCACTGCCCCTTCGAGTAGCAAATCACCGTGGACAATCCGGTCCGGGAGTACCAACTCACCATTCCTGAGGACCACTGTCGTTTCAGATTCTTCCGGATTGCTCACGAATTTCCTCCACCACTCTTCTTCAAGTCGTCAGTCTGTATGAGATGGGCCGCTCTCAGAGCGGCACCGATCCAGCCCGCCCGATTCCCCTGCTTCGCCTTGACGACAGTCAGGTCTGCCAAGGCCTTGGGCAACAAATGACTTCTCAGAGACTCCTCAATCAGTTCCAGATGTCGTGGACGAGCATCGATAATCCCTCCACCAATCACGATGACATCGGGATTGAGAAGATGAACGGCACTCATCATTCCGGCTCCGAGAATTCGTGCTCCTTCATCCAGAACTTCATTGGCCAGAGAGTCGCCTGACAAACCTGCCTGAACCAGATCGGAAACACCGGGGGCCTCAGCGTTACCGAGTCTTCTCCCCCACTCCTTCGCCATTCCCCAGCCTCCAGAGTAAGCCTCCATGCACCCGATCAATCCACAGTTGCAGGCACGCCCATTCGGTTCCCAGGTGATGTGCCCCAACTCCATCGCACCACCCACGGCCCCCTTGAGCAATTCCCCCTCAATCACTGCCCCACCGCCGATTCCAGTACCGACTGTGGCAGCAAGAAGATTGCGTGCTCCTCTACCTGCTCCCGAACGATACTCTCCCCATGCTGCCGCATTGGCGTCGTTCTCTACCACAGATGGAACGCCAAATTTTTCATGGAAAAATCCGACGATATCGGTGCCATGCCATCCCCCAAGGTTAGCGACAGGAAAGCGAATCGTTCCCTTGTCCGGATCGACCACTCCGGGTGTCCCCAAACCGAGAGCACAGACTTCTCCATCGTTTTTGCGGGCCTCCTCGAAAGCGATATTCCCGGCATCTTCAAGGGCCTTGAGAATTGCTTCCTGCCCCATCGATGCATTGCTGGGAAAACGATCAGACCAGATTTCATTCCCATCAGGGGTACATAAACCAACCTTGATTTGAGTTCCACCCAGATCGAGTCCAGCAAAATACTCTTTGGTCAAGATTCCTCCCTGGAGCAATGCCTCTGAATCTGATTCTAGACGTGGTGATTCAGATCAGCCGCCTTGAACAGCATCGACTGCAGCGGGAGCGGAGGCAAGGCTCCCTGATTCACACTTTCCGGAGTCACCACTGATTTTCCCGTTAAAAGTGGGAATGGAACCGGAGCCGAATTCGATGGAGAATATTCATGGAGGAACCATGCACCCTGATACCCCTGATCAAGACTCTGCTCAGACCCCTTCCGAGGACTCCGGAGCAGTGCAACGCTGGATTGATCGCTACCATGCGGATCACAAGCACCCCATGAATCATGCCACTCATATCATCGGGATTCCGGCCATCGTGGCCTCACTGGTAGTGGTTTTCTTCAATTGGCAATGGGGCCTGGGACTTTTCATCGGTGGATGGATTCTTCAGTTCATCGGACATGGAATCGAAGGCAATCGACCCTCCTTCATGAAAGATCCCCGCTTTCTGTTGGTGGGCCCGCTCTTCATTCTTCAACATGGATTCCGCAAGTTGACCGGTACACAGCGAAACGAAGACGACCCCTCATGAATCACGGCTATTCTTTTTCTCCAGCCGCCAAAAGGCGTGACCTGTGGTGGTTGAGCCTCTTTCTGATCTGTGCTTTTCCACTTTCAGGAGAAGGGCAAAACGGAGACAGAAAGGGGGAAGTCCAGCAGGAGAACTGGCGCCAGTGGAACGTACCGGAAGCCCCCGTCCTTTCGCCGGAAGAAGCTCTGGCTTCCTTTCAAATTGCTTCTGGATTCCGCATTGAGTTGGCGGCCAGCGAACCTTCCGTCGTCGATCCTGTTGCCATGGCATGGGATGAAGAGGGTCGGCTTTGGGTCGTCGAGATGCGTTCTTACATGCCCGATGTGGCTGGCAATGGTGAAACTGACCCGGTCGGACAAATCGGGGTGCTGGAGGATCTGAATGGGGATGGTTTCTATGAAACCCGTCACACATTCCTCGACCGCCTCATCAATCCCCGGGCGATCAGTATCGTCGAAGGAGGCGTCCTGGTCGGAGAACCTCCAAATCTCTGGTACTGCCAAGACTTCGATGGGGACCATCGCTGCGATCGGAGAACGAGGGTCAGTCACTATGGAACCGACGACCCCGATCATGTCGAACACACCGATAATGGCCTTGTCAGGGCCCTCGACAACTGGATCTATAATTCGAAGAGCAGTCGTAAATTCCGCTTCGATCTGGTGGAGGGAAAACCGCACCTGATCGACGCACCCACAGCATTTCGGGGGCAATGGGGAATCGTTCAGGACGATCTCGGCCGTTTACACTACAACCACAACTCGACATGGATCCTCGCCGACCCATTGCCAACCGAGCTGCTTCTGGCGAACCCCTGGTGTGGCAGGACGATCGGGCAGCCTGCACGGGCCGGGCAAACCGTGATCCCTGATCCATCCACCTGGCCGGTACGGATCAATCCGGGGATCAACCGGGGTTATCAGGGGCCCATGCTGCGAGCAGACGGGCGTTTGAAAAGAAACACCGCAGCCTCCGGCGTTGCCATCCTTCGCAGTGACCGTTGGGGCCCCGATTGGAATGGCAGGGCTTTTGTTCCCGAAGCAGCGGGGAATCTCGTCGCAGCTTTCGAAGTGCAAGAAAACGGCACAGGGCTTCGAGGGAGACAGATGGTTTGGGAACATCCGGAATATGGTCAACAGGCTTTTGTGGCCAGTACCGATGAAAGATTTCGCCCCGTCGATGCAAAGCTCGGACCGGACGGGCACCTCTACATCATCGACATGTACCGGGGCATCATTCAACACCGCCAGTTCGTCACCAGTTATCTGCGCAAACAGATCGAGGAAAGAGGTCTGGCTGAACCGGTCGGACTCGGAAGAATCTGGCGGGTTGTCCCCGAGAAAAACGATTCCTCACCAGCCGATACTGTGGCTCATCTCTCCCTCCTTCAGAGCATGGAAGGTCAGGTTGCCGCTCTCAGTGATTCGAATGGCTGGATTCGGGATACCGCTCAGCGCCTGTTAGTTGAATCCGCCTCACCCGCCGTTGTTCCGCTTCTGAAACCGATACTGGGAGATGAAGAGGCTTTCCTGACAGCGAGAGTCCATTCGCTGCGAACACTGGCGGGCCTGGGCCAGTTGAACAGTGCGGATCTCATCACAGTGCTGTCATCATCCAGCCCTGAATTACGGCGTATCGGTTGTCAGGTATTGGCTGAACTGACTACTCCCGATTCTGACTGGCAAAACTGTATTCCAGCCCTGATCACACCACAAAGCGGGGAATCCCGGATCGATACTCTGCACCGGGTCATTGCTCTTTCCGCGATGAAGGAAAATGAAGTCGCCCTCGAAGGTCTCTTCTCGATTCTCAGGGACCACGGCGATTCTCCCCATATTCGACTTGCCGCACTCAGTCAGTGGGACGACTACCAGGTGGAAAGACTCAGTCGATTTCTGTCGACCGATTTTGCCAACGAGGATTTCTCAGGATTTCTTTCACTCGTCAATGAAGTTACCCGCTCTGCTCTCTACAAAGATCCCAACGCACTGCCCCTGATTCTCGAAATGATCGGCGAGCTGGACTCCCTTGATCTCCGATTCTCTGCGGTAGTAGCAGGCATCGACTTCGCCTTTCAACAAAAGCGCTGGAACCCTCCCGCTCTTTCAGAGATCCCCCCCACACTCACCCGGGGTGATCTTCCTGAAGCCCTGTCAGTTGCTTGCCAGAAAATCGTCGCAAAGTTGCTGATTTCCAAATCAGAGAAGGAGACTCTTCGACCATGGACTGAGCAGGAAAGAAGATGGGCAAAATCCGGTGCCCGTGCTTTTGCCTCTTCCTGTTCGTCGTGCCATGGATCCGGCGGCCAGGGCTTGCCGGGGTTGGGCCCCTCTCTTCAGGGGAGTGAATGGTTACTGGGAGAGGAAGATGTTCCCATTCGCATCATTCTCGATGGCCTGACAGGTCCCATCACTGTCGATGGAGAAGTTTGGGATCTGACCATGCCCGGCCATCGGGAAAACCCGAAGATGACCGATACCGAAATCTCCGCACTCCTCACATGGATTCGCCGGCAATGGGGACACGGAGCCGACCCGGTATCCCCGAAAACAGTCCAACGGGTTCGTGAAAAAACTGCCGATCGCAAACAACCGTGGACCGCCGAACTGTTGAGGGAAGGCTCACGATGATCAGTCCTGTTCTGCTGCTGCTGTCGATATTCGGCCTGACCTTTACTGAGCCGGACACCTCGGTCTCTTTGGATAAAGACACACTGCAGTGGCAAGATTTGACTCCCCTGGAGGACCTGAAGGGTTGGAAAGTGTGTTGTGGCCCAGCCCGCTATGAGGTCAAGAACGGTGTGGTCACAGGGACCACTGTTCCGGGAAGCCCGAATACATTCCTGATTACAGAAAAGAAATATGGCGACTTTGAACTCGAGTATGAGTTCAAGGTCGACAGCCGATTGAACGCAGGAGTACAGATTCGCAGCGAAGTCAGCCAGAACCGCATGCGTGGCTGCCAGATCGAGATCGATATGGACGAAAATCGGCAACGATTCTGGAGTGCCGGGATCTATGAAGAGGGTGATCGAGGCTGGCTCTGTGACCTTTCAAAGAACCCGGAAGCCATCGCTGCACACAACATCGATGAATGGAATCACGTTCGTGTGGTCACCCGTGGAGCCATGATCGAAACCTATCTGAATGGTGTCGCTGCAGCGAAGACATGGTGCGGCCAACGCCTGAAAGGGGTCATTGGCCTTCAGGTTCATGGCGTCGGTGCAGCTCAGACAGAGCCTCTGAAGGTTCAATGGCGACGACTGAAAATCAGGGATCATGGGGAACACCAATGGGTCACCGTTCTGGATTCATCCAAAACTCCCTCCCATTCCACCGATGAGGATTCCCCTGTGTCCCTTTGGAAGTTCACTCCCGACTCGACCACAGAAAGCCTGAAACTGCTTCTCGATTTGAAAGAGAAGCAGTCATGGAGCTTTCGTCAGGGGGACCTTTCCTACCAAATCAACACCGCCAGAAACACATTCAGTTTCAGTTTTCCGCCGCTGAATAAGCAACAGGATTCAGGGCCCATGGGAATACTGGGATCCACACAGGACAGACCCTGGAATCAGTCGCGAATCTTCCTGCACAGGAACTCCTGGGGAGTCGGATATGAGATTCTGGGCCCCGGAGGATCGGGAAACTCCAGAAAAGTCGATCGGTTCGACCTTCCCCGACCCGGAAGCGGGGAGGAGTGGGCGATCACCGCCTCTCCCGGAACCCAGTGGCAAGTACAGGCCCTGATCCGAAAAACAGCGTCAAATAGCCCTCAAAAGCCCTGATTCGGCAGATGAGTGGCGGATTCTTCGGAAATCATTGCACCCCCAGAGGTGGACCGATAGACTTCCGGTTCGGTTAAAAACTCACGGAGGAATAATGAAGGTCAGGATCAGAAAGAGCGGAATCAAGCGCAAGCGTCAGGGATTTCGCGCCCGCATGAAGACCAAAGCCGGCCGCAAGCAGATCAATGCCCGTCGCCGCAAGGGAACCACTCGCCTGACGGCATGGGGTTAATCAACTACAAGCCGCGTTCCCGACAATGTTAAAAATGTGATCCAGTGCGTTCGCGCACTGGATTTTTTTGTTCCACTATTTTGCCCCGGATTTTCAGGCTGAATTCAGCTGTCGAGAATGCTGTCGATACGGTTCATGAAATCGCCGTCCGATTCACCATCCATCCTCACAAGAATGTTTTTGGCAACATTTCTGAAATCGGTCGAGGCTTTCGATCCCGGCTCCTCGATCAGAACCATCTTCCCGCGGAGAGCTGATTTTTCCAGGGCTTCATCTTTTCTCACTGCACCGGCCCAATGAAGCTCTTCGTCCTTCAAGACCCTTTGAAAATGGTCGAACAATCGTCTGCCCGCGATCTGATCTTCCACCTCATTCGGAACCAGCCAGCGAGATGGAGGTGATTCCAGATGACTGACAAACTGCAGAACCTTGATGGCATCGACCCGCGCCGTAGCTTCGGCATTGGTAATCACCAAAACGTCCTGACAATACTCTCCACAAAAATACTGGTGATGATCAATTCCAGCACCAGTATCGAAAGCGAGAATATCGGTATTGTCTGAATTGGCCGTCAAAATCTTCTGCAACTGACGATGGTCACTGTCGGACAATTCCAATAACTGGGTTCCATCGTCTTTCTGGCCGGTCAGCAGATGAAGAGACCCATCCGGGTAATCGTCATCTCCAGCCCAGTAACTGCGAGGAACCTCCACCAAAGCGTCATCCAGTGAACAATCACCATTCAAAAGTTCGCGAATTGTCCAACGGGGACTATCAACCGACAAATAGATATGCGAGTTGTGGGTGTTCAGGTCGATATCGACCAAAATGACCCTTTTGCCCCTGCGAGCCCATTCCAGACAGACTGCCACCGCAAGGTGGGTTTTTCCGGCACCGCCTTTACCGCTGGTGATGGTGATGGTCTTCATCTCGGACAAGGGACAACCTCTTTTCTCAACAGGGTCACCGGCCCGAAACGGACCAACTGAGCGGCGTGACGCTATCATGCCTGATCAGGGCTGAACTTCCACCCACCATTCCAACTCCTGGGTCAACAGCCCTTCATCGTCTCGCAGGACCCAGGGGGTCGGATCCTTGATGGAACAACGCACCCGATGCCAGCCCGGTTCCAGATCCTTGGCCCTGAGCTGTGCAGCTCTCACGGTTTTTCCGGTCGGGTCCAGTCCGCTCTGGGAGCGACGCCAAACCTCACCCAGTCGCTCATCATTGACCGCGGTCTGGCCAGTGGAACCCTCACCGCCGGCAGCGGCAGGTTTCTGCAACCCATAAGAGAGAACCCTCCAAACCACTTCCAGATCATGAGTCCGTGGTTGGAGTGTCCAGACCTTGAGGATGATCTCCTCCTCGTCCTCTTTTTTGAGGACCAGCTCACCCGGCTCGGGCTCAACACGGTCGACAGGTCTCACGTTGCGATAGATCTGCTTCACCATGTGCTCCATACAAACGACACAGAAACCACTGAGATCGCGCATCATGCACGACAACTGTGGACGCCAGACATGGTAGGGCTTGCGATCTCCCCCCTCAAAAAGACCGACAGTGCTGTTGTTCCACCAGCGGTCCTCTGCATCGATCCATTCCTGCCAGATCACCTTCGAAGCCACATCGTCTTTGTCGCTGCCGTGCATCAGATTGGGAGGAGCGGGGCGAGTGGCCACCACGGCATCCCTGGGCGGCGGAGGCTGTTTGTCCGGGTCCTGCCCGGGTTCATTGTCGTATTCATCATTGAGGCCCCCAAAGGAATGCCCCACCTCGTGGTGGACGAGACCGAGAGCACCCTTGGGCAAACTGGTGACCCCCCCGCCACCGGTTGCGACCCCCGCCACATCATTGGCAATGACCACCGTTTGTCGATCCTTGCCTGCCTCCCCCAGACGATCAGTGATCGAAAACACTTTTCCGGCATTGGAGGTCAACACGTCGTAGCGAACCATACAGCCAAGGGGAGTGTCCTTGCTAATCTCACCGGGTTCTCTGGAGACACCATTGTCGACGGACTGCAAGTGCACTGCGGAGCAGTTGAAGTATTGTTCGTATTCCCGGTAAGGATCGACGGAGAAAAGCAGGCGCTCACAGGTTTTGGCGTGGTTGAGAAACTGGGACTGCTGCTCGTCTGCCACCTGATACCCATCACCAAGGATAAACAGATCGATCCGATTTTTCGGATCTCCACTCTCTCTGAGGGGAACGACTGCCAAATAGGGGTCTAAGAGAAGCCTTCGGGCCTCTGCGGATTGTTCGGCATCGTCAGATTTGGCGATGACTTCGCGCAACATCTGATCCGCCAAACTGAAGCTGCCCTGCTCTCTGAGCAGTTGTGCATAGTCGACGATCACGTCGATCTTCTTGGATTTCCTCAGACGTTCTGCCTGGGCAATGGCCTCACGTTCTCGCTCTTTCTTGAGTCGCTTCTCCTCCAGAAGATTCTCTTTATCGAGAATCGTTACCAATCGGCCATCGTACTCGACAAACTCTGATCCGGTCGGAATCCCCGGGCGAGCCTTCATGAGAATCGCTTCTGCAAGGCTCTCCCCACTCTTGCGCCGGTGCAAGTTGACCAGTGCACGGTGGAATCCCTCATCATCTCCGGCGATCTCAGCAAGAAACACCAGGCCCATCACTCCCTCTACTGAGTGGGGAACTGACCTGAAAAGGGCAGACTTGTCGGTCGAGGTGACTTCAAGCCAAGACTTTTCCAGATTTTGTTTTCCACCGGCGATCGTGCGTTGCAACTCCACACTTTCCCGAGTCGCACGCAGTACTCTCATCGGAACCCCTGCAACACGGACTTCCAATTCACCACCGGCTGCACCTTCGATGAACTCTTCAAACATGGCCGTCAATGATCCCGCCTTGACGAGCAGATCCAGAGCCTGAATGTGGTCATTGGGCGGCAGGTCGAGGGAAAGCGCGCGATAGAGAACAGGAGAGAGATCAGAGTAGCGACACTCCTCCAGATATCTTCTGGATCGGGCCAGCAGCTCGCTCCATTCACGAGGGGCCTTCACCCGCCGGGGAGGTTCTTTCAATTTGAGGTCTGCCATACCCTCGACCAGATCGGTCAGCATTCCCTCAAACTCATTGAAGCCCGCCAAACGCTGACGGGAAGCGGCGACCAATCGGAGCGCTTCGCCCGGTTTTCGCAGATTGAGCAGGCTTGTGACTTGTTCATCCAAAGTTCGAATTTCAGCTCTGGCCATCCGCCCGATCTGATCTGCCCTGCCTGTCCAATACTTCCTGCTGGCGTCACCGGAATCGACTCTCGCGAGAAAACGGGCCACGACTGAGGCATTGCCAAACTCCTGAGCCAAAACCATCGGAGTGAGCAACTCTTCGAGGGCTTCCCGTCGTGTTAACTGCGTAGCACTTTTGACACCCTCAAGGGCTTCTGCGAGATCAAGACACGTCTTTGCAGCACGGCTGGAAGGTTGCCGCCTGGCGATGGACCGAAGTCCATCGATGGCATCCCAGCCCATTTCTCCATCCGCCATTTCCTGCTCGAGAAGTTTCAGTGAAACTTCTCCATCGTCCATGGGTCCGGCAATCTGTGTCACGTCAGTGTTTGCCGAATCGGTTTCCTGTTGCAGCTGAACTTCCCGGACGATCTTCTTGGGGCCTGTGGCATATTCTTTGGCAACAAGTCCCACGAGAACCAGAAGAAGAATCATCAGCGTGATATCTGCAACCCTGTTGAGGGCAGAAGGGCCTGACCTTCTCGGGACGTAAGCGTTCTCCTCATCCGGATTCGCAGCCACCGCAGATTTCTTCCCAGAGGAAGCAGTTGCCCCACGACTTCCTGTCGTGGCGGGTCGCTTTTTCGCAGGGTTCTTGCGAACTGCCTTCGCCTGTGGAGAGCGGACTTCGATGATGGCTTCACCGATTTCAATCCGGTCCCCCGCACGAAGTCGGGCGGATTCGATGCGTTCTCCATTGAGATAGGTTCCATTCGAGGAACGCTTGTCGATCAGGCGAAAATCCTGACCGTCAATTCTGATCTCCGCATGGACTCTACTGATTTTGGCAATATCAAGGGTGACAGTGCACTCATCGGATCTGCCGATGGTGATGGAACTGATGCCGGTAGTGGGAATCTGACGGGATCCACTACCGTGAACCAGAAACAGGTTCATGGAATCATCGGATTGCTGGGGCATTGGGGCTCATTTCATTCCCGATCAGTTTCCATGAGTGAGCCCCCCATTTCCAGACTCAAACCGGTCTAAATGAGCCCCAGATCCCGTCGCAGTTCGGTGACGAGGGCCTCATTCTCCAGGTCGATGACCGGATCTGAATCGTATTGCTCAAAGAAGAATGAGCCGGGCAACTCATCGGGAATCTCCAGCTTCTTGCGGATCTTCTTCTCTGCCGGTACGAATCCGCGCTTGGCGAGACGAACGAGGGATTCACCTATGGTTCCCTGAAGGCCGCAGACGAGGACCACCGCTTGATCCGGCCCCAGGGATCCAGAGGGGATCCCCATTCTCTCCTCGAGAACTTCGAGGGCATCTGCCTTGAATCGATCCTCCGCCCTGCCGTGAAGACCATCCCATTCCGGATATTCGGCAGGTCGGCTGACTGTCGGCAAATAGAGGAGCCCATGCTCACTGGAGAGATCTTCCAGTTCGCGTCGATAGCCCAAATCTCCAGGCCGGGAAGCACCATGAATGATGCAGGTCCGGTCCATCGCGCTCCCTCCATTCCTTGTCCAGTCATCGCGAACGATGGAGACGAAAGGAGCCAAACCGGTTCCGGCACTGACCAGAATGCGCCAGCGCTTGTCGTCCTCACCCACTGTTCCGGGAATCGTGAAGTGCCCTTTCGGCTTGGGACGCAAAAAGACCCGGTCTCCCTGCTGAAGTTTGAAAAGGCTGTGGGTCAGGGGATTTTTGGATTCAGGACTTCCGACTCGACGAATATAGAACTCGACATGACCACGCTCTGCAGGTTCGGAAGCGATGGACATCGGTCTTTGAACGCCTCCCAACTCAGGTTCATCGACATTATTGACGCCGATGACCATGTATTGGCCGGGGACAAACCAGTCTCCTTCGGGAAGGGGATCATCGGGACGAACCCTGAAAATCGCCAATTCTTCAGAAAAATCTTCCCGCTTTTCGATGGTGGCATTCAGATCCAGAACCTTGGCCATGACCCCGCCCTCCAGAATTTGGATTCCCGCTTCAACCTGCCAGCAGCAACAGGATCGAGTGTCGATCGGGAAACCTGCCGGGTCAAGAGCCGGAGAATCGGACTAGAGGCAGTCTGCTTCACAAGTCAGGGGGTCGTCCGTCGCATCGCTCCCACAAGAACCGTAAGGCTCAGGCAGTGGATCACCGGACACAAATAATGCGTCCAGCAGTGTAATTGCGTCTGAGACGTTGAGGGCTCCATCGTCATTGGTGTCAGAAGAATCTTCGCAAGACGGTGCGTCAGTCCCGGGAATGAATAACCAGGCAAGAATCTGAATGGCATCTGCAATGTTGGCTGATCCAGACCCATCCACGTCGCCTCTTCTAAATTCGGAACTGGGCAATGGTGCTGCTCCGAGGGCTCCCATATCTGTCAATGTTCCATCCGCATCGAGGGGCAAGAGTGGATTGCCATTGTTCAAACAGGGTGACCCAGACTCGAGAGTGTAAATCCCATTTCCGGCATCTGTGAAAAGGGGATCCGCATCGATGCTGTCAACGGGAGTCACCGCCGTCGCTGACAGATTTTCTACACAGGAATAGGTCACCGAGGTTGATCCGGGAATTGCGACGATACTTCCACCCGCTCCCGCCATGACGATGCTCGAGTCGATGCGCACCGCTTCAATCCCTGAATTGTTGATACTGATGGCCTCGGCACTGCCAATATCGGTCAGGCCAAAAGTGCACTTTTCAATCAACAAATCGAGCGGGTTGAAGCTGATTGCCAGATGACTCCCGGCATTGGTTGCAAAATTATTGTGAAACACGCAACCCCTGATGACCTGAGTTTCCTGATTGGACCCTGAATCGAGAAGAATCGCTCCGCCTGAACTCCCGCCCAGATTGTCCCTGAATACGGAGCTTTCTATCGTTGCTCGGGCTTGGTCAGAGATCACCACGGCTCCCCCAGAGATGGGTGAGCTGTTGTTCTCAAAGAGACAGTTCTGGATTTGGGCTTCCGAATCGAAATAAATCCAAATCCCCCCCACAGCCAGATTTGAGGCGTTTCCAATCATTGTTGTTTCGCTGATAGTGATAGAACTCTCTTCACAGAGAATTCCACCAGCAACGACTTCAGCAACATTGTTTTCAAAGTGACAGTTGAGTAGCGTCGCTTCCGCTGAATTGTTCAAACACATTCCGCCACCGGAATCTGCGGTGGAGTTGTTGCGAATTACCACGGAGTCCACCGTGACATTACCGAATGTGGGTCCTTCAATATGAATCCCTGCCCCAGAAGCAGCAGTGTTGTTTTCGATAATGCAATTTCGGATTGTCGGATAGGAATTCATGATCAGGATTCCACCGCCGAGTAAACCGTTGGCAGTCTGGGTTCCCCCTCCTGATTGAATGGTGAAACCTTCGAGGGTTGCTCCTGAAATTTCTCCGGAAATGAAACTGACCACTGATCCATTTCCGCTTCCAACAAGGCGGGTCACTTCGGGGCCTTCACTGGAGCGAACGATGATGTTTTTTCCGTTGAAGTTGATCGGAGCCGGCCAATCCCCTGGAGAGACGATAATTTCATCTCCCTCAAGAGCCAGATCGATGGCGGTATTGATTTGGGGGACGTCTTGAGGGACCAGAATCTCCGCCGCATTGGCCATCCCCTGCCAGCACAGGGAAGCCCACACCACTGCCAACCGGGCGTATCCTGAAACGGATCTGGCCCAGTGATTCATGCATTGCCAATGGGTCTTTCCCGACATCCTATTTCCTCCCAATAAAGTCACAGCAGGGCTCACCGGAGCTATAGAGGGAGCGAATAATTACTCCCGAATGCCAGTCAGTCCATAAAATCCTGAATATCCGATAATGTTACAATTGGCACGATTGGGACTCCACCGCATTCCGGCCCAAACCCCATTTTTTAGGCATGGCTAAAAAAAGATTTCGCCAAGGTTAAAACTTGATTCTGAAGGGCTTTGATTTGAAGATCGGGCCCATGCGTAATTATCCGATTATTCGACAAGTTTCGGGCTCCCTGAGGCCACTGTGGCAGAAGGCCATTTTTTCATGCCTGCTTTTCGTGGTTCCTCTGGGGCTCCTCGCGCTGCCTGGTCTGGCTGGTTGCAAGGGCCCTGAACCGGAATCTTCCACCGACGTCCTGAAAATTTTGTGTACGACCGAGATGCTCGCTGAACCGGTACGCAGAATGGTGCCTCCGGAAATCCAGGTTGAGCACCTCATGGGTAGTGGAGTCGATCCCCACCTTTACAAACCGACCCCCAAAGACCTGCGTAAAATCCTTCGTGCAGATCTGGTTTTCTACCATGGACATCACCTCGAAGGTCGCATGTCAGAGATGCTGTCCCAGCTCGAAGAAAACTCACCCACCGTCAAGGCGATTGCCATCTGTGAGAAGGTTCCGGCAGGGGATCTGATTCTAGACGAATCCGGTACCGTCGATCCGCACTTTTGGCTCGATGTTCCCCTGTGGCTGAAAGTGTGTGCAAACCTCAAGTCGGCTTTGCTGGAGTCTGGACAACTGCCCGTTGAAGACTTGAACCGCAGGCACTCCGAATTGGTCTCGGACCTTGAGGCGTTGCATCAAAGCGTCCTTTCCACTCTTGCATCTATCCCACCGGCGAAAAGGGTTCTCGTCACAGCCCACGACGCTTTTGCCTATTTCGGAAACAGGTATGAGTTCGAAGTTCACGGGATTCAGGGCATCAGTACTGAGTCGGAACCCTCACTGAAAAGAGTCAACCAACTGGTCGAATTGCTCAGTGAAAGAAAGATTCCTTCCATCTTTGTCGAATCAACTGTTCCGGAGCGAAATGTGCTCGCCCTGATCGAGGGCTGCCAAAAACTGGGGCACCAGCTGACCGTAGGTGGAAAACTTTACAGCGATGCTCCTGGTCCTCCTGAGAGTGGCGCAGACAGCTGGTCAAAAATGGTGAGACACAATGCCCAGACGATTGCTGAGGGTCTGAGATGAGCGAAACTGCCATTGAAATCCATGATCTGACCATGGCTTACCGGGAGAAGCCGGTTTTGTGGGATATCGACGTAGAGATTCCCAAGGGCTCTCTCTGTGCTGTCGTCGGCCCCAATGGTGCTGGAAAAAGCACGCTTCTGGGATGCGTTCTGGGAACCCACCAACCTGCCAATGGCTGGATCAAAATTTTTGACGTACCCAGTGACCGATCCGACGAACTGATCGGATTTGTTCCCCAACGTGAAAGTGTCGATTGGGATTTCCCGGTGCAGGTTCTCGACGTGGTCATGATGGGAACCTACCGCAGATTGGGTTGGTTTCGCTGGCCCGGGAAAGCGCAGAAAGACTGGGCAATGGAATGCCTTTCCGCTGTCGGAATGGCTGACCTTCACTCACGCCAAATCGGAGAACTTTCAGGTGGGCAACAACAACGAGTCTTCATAGCAAGAGCACTCGCCCAAGACGCTAAAATCATCCTCATGGACGAGCCGTTCGCAGGTGTCGATGCCGCAACGGAAGAGACGATTCGAACTGTTCTCGCAGATTTGAAAAAAGATGACCGAACTGTCGTCATCGTTCATCACGATCTGCAAACCATCGAAGATTACTTTGACCATGTCTTGCTGTTGAACCTCAGGCTTGTTGCCGCTGGCCCCACAAAAACAACCTTTACCCGCGAAAACCTCCTTCGTACCTACGGTGGTCAATTGACCCTTCTGGATGAGGCAGCAGAAGCGGTCAGGAGAATCCGCTCAGGCCGGTCTGTCCGGAAATCGGGAGACCGCTAATGCAGCCTAATACTCTGGTCGTCCTTCTGGGGACCACCACTCTTGGATTGTGTTGCGGATTGGTTGGAAGCCTGTTGCTCCTGCGAAAAAGAGCCCTCCTCGCCGATGCCCTGGCCCACTCCACTCTTCCTGGCATCGTTCTCGGGTTTTTGATCGCTGGCAGCCAATCCTATTGGGCCCTTGGCCTCGGAGCCTTGCTCACCACCCTGGTGGCGGCAGTTCTCGTTTCAAGGTTGCCGATCCTGACCCGCATTCGGCAGGACTCTGCCACGGCATCGATTCTGGGAATCTTTTTCGGCGCAGGGATTGCCTTGTTGAGCATTGCCCAACGATCAGGCCCCGGCGCATTTTCTGCAGGCCTGGATCACTTCCTCCTCGGACAGGCTGCCGGAATGCTTCAATCAGAAGCCATCACCCTGACTCTGTCAGCCGCTGTCGTGAGTTTCATCATGATCCTTCTCCACAAGGAGTTACTCGTCAGTTGTTTTGACAGTTCCTTTGGAAAAGGCATCGGAATGTCGATGGGGCGCGTCGACCTGCTGGTCATGTTGATTCTGGCAGTGACGATCGTCATCTCTCTGCCCGCAGTGGGTGTGGTTTTGACTGCCGCATTAATCGTCATCCCTCCGGCCACCGCAAGATTCTGGACCGACCGATTCAATCGTCTGCTCACTATCAGTGGAATGCTCGGTGCAATAGCTGGCGCTGCAGGAACACTCTTGAGCTCATTCAAAGTCGACCTTCCTACAGGCCCGGTCATCGTCATCTGTTCATCGACCCTGTTTTCCATTTCTCTGGTGGTGGCACCGCACAAGGGTCTATTGGGAAAACGCCTTCGCTGGATTCAAAGAAAACAGCGCAGAGAAATGCAACGCATCCTGATTTTCCTCCATGAGAATTTGCACTCGGGAAACGACTTTGTCGCGAGAGAACGAATCCTGGCAGGATCACTGAATGCCAGTTCTTCGGCACTGAGACTGTGTATTCTCTCAGGGTATACAGAGATGGCAGGAACCCACGTACGATTGACCGCAGAAGGGATTCGCCGTGCAGAAAGATCCATCTCTGCAAGGGATCGCTGGATTCAATGGCTCGACAGTGAAGCAGAAATCGACAGAAATCTGATCGACCTTGATGAAGAAGATATCGAAAAATTGCTCGATCGAAAATCAATGGAGATTCCACCTGTCGATAGAGGGGCAACCCTTTGATCGATATCTTCATGAACCCGGCTATGCTCGACATTCTTCTCGTTGCCATTCTGGCTGCGGTAACCTGTTCCATCGTCGGCGTACATTTGACCCTTCGAAACCGGGCCATGCTCGGCGATGCCATCGCCCATGGCGTTGTTCCTGGCTTGATCCTTGGTTTTATTTTTACGGGGAGTCGTGAAGTTGCGCCGATGTTTATCGGGGCCGTCATCGCTGCTCTGATCCTTTCCCTGATCGCTGACTGGCTAAAAGAACGTGCAGAGATGGATGGTGGAGCAGCGTTGGGAGTGGTCTTCACCACTCTTTTTTCCGGTGGCATCATCTTGATCGAACTCTACACCCGGGAGATCGATCTGGATGCCAGCTGTGTTCTTCATGGCCTCATTGAGTTCACCCATTTCCAGCGGATGGAACTTTTCGGATGGTCCCTGCCCAGATCGATCGTCACCATTTCCATCGCACTCCTACTGAATCTCGGAGCTCTGCTGCTCTTCTGGAAGGAATGGAAAGTCTGTGCTTTTGATCCGAGCCTTGCGCGGTCCACCGGGTTACCGGTCCAGCTACTGGAAAGAGGGCTTCTGGTACTCGTGGCGATCACTGCTGTCTCCTGTTTCGAAGCCGTAGGATCGATCCTGGTAGTAGCGATGATTGCAGTCCCTCCGACGATTGCCGGAATTCTGTGTGACCGTTTTGGTTCGATGATCGCGGTCAGCGCTTTGACCGGTTTGATTTCAGCAGTGGCAGGAACACTCTCTGCCGTCTACGTGGTCGACTCGAATGTCCCCGGAATGATCGCACTGACCTCAGGCCTCCTGTTGGGAATCGCGGTCCTGCTTGCTCCCCAGAGAGGAATCCTGCCCGTAGCTTTCCGTCTGTATATGTGGCGAGTACGCGTTGCCAGAGAAGACCTGCTTGCGGACTCACTTCAGCTTTCGGAGAGCGATGAAAGACTGACCACTCCAAATTTGATCAGCACCACCGGATTCGCATGGATTCAACTGGTCATTGTCGGATTTATTCGTGATGGAAAGCCCAGAGGAAAAGGCAAACGCATAGCCAAAACACTGCTCAGAAAGAGAAGCCTGTGGCAACGATTTGCCTCTGAGCGATTGGGACTGCCACCCGATCACCTGGAGGGCCCTGCCCACAGGATTGAGCACCATCTGGACGAATCCCTGATGGTCATGCTCGAAGAAGAAGAGCGAACCGGCAAATCGAATCCGGAAACCGGTTCTTGACCGATCCAAAGACCTTGCTGCTGGCAATCATGGTTCGCGTTATCCGACCCTGGTCACACTGATAGAACGTGCCAGCTTTCCACTGATGGCAAAGGCCGACTCTTGACCCGGCAACTTTAGAAGAACTGGCCCTCCTGCTGGCTCTCTCGATTCAACAGTGACGACAACTCCAGGACGAACCCCTCTTTCACCCAGCCAGTGCAATACTTCCGGAAGTGCGTCCTCTACTCGAACAATCTCCAGACTTGTGGCAAGTGGAGCCAAGTCCAAAAACAGATCTTGGCGCGTTGGCAAAACCCCTTGCCTGTCAGGAATCGGCGATCCATGGGGATCCCGATCTGGAAAACCGAGGGCCTCTTCCATGCGACAGATCAAATCTTCGCTGACTGAATGCTCCAGTCGCTCAACTTCAGAATCGACCCTGTCCCAGGGAACTCCGAGTATTTTTGAGAGGTATGTTTCAAGAATGCGATGTCGACGAACAGTCTGAACGGCCAGCATTCGACCTTCAGAAGTCAACCGAACGCCCCCATATCGTTTATGGTCCAGCCACCCACGATCACACAACTGTTGAACCATGCTCGTGGCAGAAGGTGGAGATACACCAACACGCTCTGCCACAAGGCCTGTAGGAATCCAATTGGAATCGTCATCCCCCGCAAGTTTCCAAATTGCCCGCAGATAGTTCTCTTCAGATTCGCTCGGCAAATACCCTCCGGAGTGAAAATTGGCTTCCGCTTTGGGACATACTGTGATGTCATTGGTTATTGTAACCGGAGACTGGTGTGGATTCGGCCCCATCAGTTCTGGCAGAATGATGACATGTGCATTGGCAAAATCAAATGCAGAGCCTGCACAGAAGGGATTTGACCATGACTTCCGGAAACCCCCATTCGCAAAATCGATCAGTGGTTGACCTGAAGTATCATTTCAACACCACAGTCAAGGTTCGACTGCCCGAGACTGATGCCATGGGAATAGTTTTCCATGGAAACTATTTCACTTACCTCGAAGTGGGCCGAGTCGAATATCTACTCAACCTGGGACTCGCAGAAGGATTGCGCCCAATCCGAGACTTTGAAAACGTTGTCGTCAACGCTCACCTTGATTTCAAATCACCTGCAAGACTTCACGATGTTCTCTCGATTGACGTCTGTACACAGGAGATCAGGCACAGTTCATTCACCTTTGCTGTCAGAATCCGTCACAAGAGCGAAAATCGCCTGATCGCCAGTGGTTGGACGACCCATTGTGCCATCGATGAAAACTTTAACCCGATCGAGGTTCCGGAGAGTTTTCGGTCCACCATTTCGAAGTACGAAGGTTGGGGGTCCTGAGGATGGCGAGCATCTTTTCAAAAATCATCGCAGGTGAGATTCCCTGTCATGAAGTCTGGCAAGATGACGACCACTTGGCATTCATGGATATCCGTCCAGTTCAACCCGGACATTGCCTAGTGATCCCAAAGGAAGAAATCAGCCATGTGACGGATCTGTCGCCGGAAGCCCATGCCAAACTCTGGGCTGCGGTCCATCATGTTGCTGGAAAATTGAAGAAGGCCTCGGGGTGTGAGCGGGTGGTGTACATGGTCGTAGGGTGGGAAGTTCCCCACGTCCACGTACACCTGATTCCCACAAACTCTGCAGGAGATACCGGATTCCCGGATCCATGCGAGTTCGATCCGGCCCACTTCCCCGAATGGGCACAAAAGATCGGCTCAGCTCCCGCTTCCTGAGTCAGTTCTCAAGGACAACTTGAGGGCGTCTGACAGTTGGGCAATGCGTCCGTATCGGTCGGATCAATGCCACACCCTGGATAGGGAGCAGCTGGAGGAGCTTCTCCTCCAAACAGGAACCCCACAATCCCCACAGGGTCGGCAATGTTGACACTGCCATTGTCTGCAAAGTCCGCAGCGTCCACACAACCGATGGCAAACCCTTCAAACAGATACTGAAGCACGGTTACGGCATCCGAAACATCGACGCTTCCATCACCATTGGCATCTCCACGACGGAAGACTGGCCCCTCGAAACAGACCTTTTGGAAGATCTCGAAATCATCGACTCCCATCTCAACGATGGAACCCGTGTCCGCGTCGGAAGCGGAAAACCGCAGTTGAACCGTAGAAGTCAACGGAATGAACGATTCGACCCGGAAGGAATGGAAAACCCAACCTCCATTGGTATCGGGGCCACTTTGGGGACCGAGAGTTTCCACTTCGACCCAGCTGGTCAGATCATTGGAAATCTCAACTCTCGCACTGTCCGTGTAAGGGGCAGCGCCTGTTCCGTTGGAGTACCAGCGCCAATAGGAGATTTCCACAGGGTTGACAGCGTTGGCATACTGACTGAGATCAAAAATCGGCGTCTTCAGGGTCGTCACACCCCCGTCGACATCGTTTTCACCCAGTGATCCCCCAAGCGAACCCTGACCGGTCACCCACGCCACTGCACCGCCGGTTCCGTTACCGGATTCGGGTTGGGCTGCCGTTCCAATAGGATCCACCCGCACCCAAACCCCCGTTGTCGCAGTATCGGTGGGTTCTCCCACTGTCCAGCCAGTATCGGTTTCCATATCGTCAGAGAAACTCACAGAGAACTGACTGATCACTTCAAGGCTGAAGGGTGCTGTCGCCCCTGTCTCCGGAAGCAGAAATTCGGTGCCCAGTTGATCGAGGAAGCGGAAGTAGAATTCCACCGGATCGCCACAGCCCTGTCCCGCAAGTTCTGCGACAAATTCAGTCGAGCCCTGCCAGGAAATGGGAACGGATGAGTATGCCCCAATCCCTTGACGGTAGAAAAGTTGACCCGAATCAGGGTTCACTGCCGTCGTTCCGGGAAGAGCGGAAATTCGAATCGTTTCCGTAACATTCGGAGTCAGGTTTGCGGGCAATCCCTCCGGCAAAACCAGGGTCAGCGGAGGTGGAATCGGACAATCGATCGAATGATTGCCAAACACGTTACAAATCAGATCGAAGTTGGGCGTACCGTTGCCAAGATTTCCGTCGTCGTCATCGAGAACGAGAACCTCGATGGCAGTCTCCGGGTGGGCACTTGAATCTCCCACACCTCCGATAGTAATCAGGGACCAATCAACAAATAGTTGCTGAGTGAATTCCAGCCCCTGCTGACTTCCAAGAAGAGTCCCGAATGATTCTCGCAACAGCCAGAAACAGGATCCCAGTATCTGCCCACAGGTGTGTACCGAGGTCGTCGGACAGGGGTACTGAATATTGGCAGCGATAGGATCCCGGACCTCTGTGCCCGGACCCAGAAAACCTCTTCCGATGATCGGGTCATCGAGAATCAGCATACTGACTACGTCAGAGAAGCCTTCGCCAAAGCCACCTTGTGCCAATCCGAGTCGGTTAACGATGAAATGCCCATACTCATGAGCCACCACACTGGCAAAGCTGGTGTTGACACAACCTCCTCCCTCCTGGAAGAAGTTGATACTTTGCTCACCTGGGCTGAAGAACGCATTGCATGTGTCGGTCAGATTAACATTCGCTGTCAACGACACATCGATACCGGGATTGCCACTGGTTCGGGAACGAATGAAATCATGCGTCACGTGCGTGTAATGGTATGCGTTACACTCTGCGACGGTCAGAGGATCGTAGACAGGGTTCATCACCAAATTGGCTGGACCTGGAGGAGTCACGTTCAGTGCCGCGGAAAGGTTCGCTCCGCTCACATTGATGACCGAGCACCATGTCCCAGTCAGATTGGCGAGAACCTGAACTGGATCAACACCGCCATGGGGGATCACAAAGGAACCATCCGTCTGTGAGACCGCACTCGCACCGCCACTGATTCCCACATTAAGCCCCTGGAGAGGCGTGGATTGCGGTGGGTTCGAAACCGTATCCGGCTCCAGTCCCGGGGTGATCTGGGCGGTGACCGTCCCCTCCACATCCGCGTGGAGGATTTGGGTTTTGACTTCAAGAATCAGCCCGGTTTCCGGGTCAACACTGATCGCCCAGTCCTCCGCCTGCTCCGGTCGAAGACCCGTAGCCACAATTCGGTACACCTTGCGGCCCTCATCTTTTCGGGAAGCGCTCGGTTCGATCAGCAATCGGGGCTCTTGCCACTTCAACTCCGAAGATCCTGTCCACTGATCCCGGGCCATTCGCAAAGCCTCTTCGGGAGTCAGCAAGACTTCAGCATAACCACTGACGGGCTCCAAAGAGATATGGGCAGCCGCGTACACCAGAGACCTTTCTCCGGTCACAGAATCAGGCCGGGTCAAAAACCGGATAGCAGAATTTTCCACCGGGATTCCATCGATGATCTGCCTGTAGGCCAAAACGGTCGCGTCACGAGTGGGGAGATCTGAGGCAAAGAGAAATTCCAGATCAGACGGAAACAAACCCAGGGCCGCAGAGTGATCACGAAGAAAACGATCGATCAACTCTTCATCGGTAGTGCCCCAGGCAAAGGGAGCACCGAAGAGATAGGTTCGACCCCATTCATCCCTTTCGGCCATGACCTCGGGGTGCAGCTGGAGGAACCCTCTCAGGGCATTATCCACCTCTTCTGCGTGTGGACGCTGGCTCCAGTCTCCTTCGGCAGGGACCTGACCCTGAAGCGGAATCGCCCCACTTACAGTCAGGAAAACTGCGAATAGAAAGCACATCCACAATGTGGATTTCACCATTTGATTGAAATTAAAGGATCCAAGTCGATCCGTCATACTGCCATCCCCCCGCCTCGCTGTGTCAGAACAGGTTAAAGTCGCAACCAACACAAAGGTGCACAGGGAGTTAATCTGAAATGAGCCTCAATCACGCGAACAGGGTCTGCAAGGATCGATCTTATTGGGCCAGAAGCTCATCAAGTCCGACTGCAGAATCCCGATTCAACGGAAAAAGAAGTCCACTCTTTCGTTGTAAAATTCATTTCGTGCACCAAATGGCATCATATAGGGGCGGATAGTCCAGTGAAACCAACATCATCTCGAGAGTTGGGAACAGGTCTCCATTTTGGAGCGGGCACATTCTGCCCTCAGGGACAAACAGGGAATAACTGACAATCCAGTGCATCGAAGGTGAGATCTGGACCACAAGGACCACCCACTGGAACCCCTCCACCGCTGAAGAGTGAAGAGAGCATCAGGATCGCATCCCCGACGTCCACCCTTCCGTTGTCATCTGAATCACATGCGTCCTGGCACAAAAAGTTGCTGGTTGCACCGAACAGGACTTCCAACAACTGCACTGCATCACTGAGATCATTTGAACCATCTGCATTACAATCCGAAGGGATGTAATCACTGTTGACCGGAGGAGGCGGTGGCCCTGTGTTGTCGCACTCCAATACCCGAACCTCAATCAGATCGACCCCCGCTTCGACGATGCTGCCACCACCCAGATCACCGGTGTGGAAACGCAATCTTACAGAATCGGTTGAGGAACTCCCGGGCTCCACGGTGAATGAATTTTGGAACCAGCCACCACCCGCCTGTGGGTGCCCTGGGCCAATTTCCTCAATCACTTCCCATGTGCTGCCTCCATCGAGGCTTTTTGAAACTGTCAGAAAATCATCCGGAGTACTGGCAGAGGCGTTGTTACAGAACCAGCGCCAATAACTGATTTCCTGACGGACCGCTGGGTCCAGTGCAAATGCGTCAGTCGTCAGGGTGGTGTCACCAAAATCGATGTCCTCTGCACCAAGCGATCCTCCAGGCTCTCCCAGCCCGGTGAAATACCCGGCGGAATCACCATTGGTGGAAGGCACTCCAGAGGCTGGCTGGGCGGCTGTTCCCACCGGTACTCCCCACTCCCAACGTCCAACCAATGCAGTATCCGATGGCAGAGAAGTGCTCCAGCCAGGATCGGTCCCCAACGATTCCTCCTGTGCAAGCGCAGTTGAAGTGGCGACCAGAGTGGAGAGAGGCTGATTCGGTCCCAACGCAGGATATTGGGTAACAAATCCACCCTGATCAGGAACCCTGACGTACCACTCGAGCGAAGTCAGGCAGGTTTGAGGAGGAATGACCCCCTCCAAACGTGAGTTGGGAGCAGCCTGAAGTGGACTACTGTTCCAAATCGAGCTTCCTTCCTCACGATATCGAATCTCCGATTCTCCCGCAGCCGGGGTAGACGAAATTGTCTGCCAGTTAATCACCACTGGATAATCGACTTGAGGTGGCATCAGGTCAGCGGGGCCTTCAACGAGTGTCAGGATCAATGTGGCCAAATCTGGACAGGCCAATCCACCGGCATCCGCTGCTGCACAGATTTGATTCCAGTGAGGAGATCCATTGTTCAGATCTCCGTCATCGTCATCCGCTGTCAAGACTTCCAAAATCATCTCATCGCGAATTGGATACCCATTTATTCCACCCATGGTCAGGGCGGACCAATCGACAAAGAGCTGCTCCAGAACCTGTTGACCCACTGTCGCACCCAAATCGGTTCTCAGATTATTTCCCAAATTAAACCAGAACTTGCCGAGGGCCTGACCACAGAAATGGATACTGGATCCACAGGGAACGGTCACAGAAGAACCGGAAACATTGCGAACATGATTTCCGGATCCGGCAAAGTCCCTGCCGATGATTCCATCCTGGAGATACACGATTGCCAGAGCATCCCCATAACCTTCACCAAATGCACCTTGAGACAAATTCAGAGAGTTAACGACGTGGTGCCCGAACTCGTGCAATACAACACTCGAATAAGCGCTGTCGACACAACCTCCACCCGCACGCAGAAAACGCAGAAGTTGTTGGGATGGGTCGTAATATGCATTGCAAGTTCCGGACATCCCCGTCGTCGCATTGACTGGTGAGGACATTGCGGGGAAGCCACCAGCAGATTCCATAAAGAGTCGATACCCCTGATCGACATAGTGAAAAGCATTCAATTGGGCGATGAGGTTGGGATCTCCGCCGCCGTCAAAGACCAGATCCAGATTCGGCCCCGAAGCTTGTCCAGAAACCGTCATGACTGAAGCGATCTGACTGCTGACCCCTCCCCATTCCCCATCCAGCTCCGCCAGTACAGTGAAACTGCTTTGGGAAGAACTCAGGGAGTAATCGCCATTCAGATTCGCATGAGTCGTGGCTCCCCCACCGGTCAGCCGGACTCCGCTCATCGATTGAATACTGGTACCTGCACTTCCTTGAGGTCCAGTTCCGGAAGTCCGCTCGGCAAAGATCGAACCACTGACGTCCAGTGAGCAAACGATCTCCTCAACAGCGATTCTTTGCCCACTCAATGCGGAATAGTCGATTCTCAAAGTACTATGGAGACTTTCATCGAGAGAGCTTCCATAAAATACCCATGCCAGCTCAGCATGCTTACCCTCACCACGGATATACTCCAGTTTGGGCACGCTCCATTTGCGTTCAGGGAAGTCAGCGTCGGGGTCGAGCATATTTGCAGAATAGAGATCAGATTCCGAATGAGCAGCTTGCCATTCCACTCCGACGAATGCTCTGTACTGACAGAACCAGCGACCGTCTTCTGCCTGGACCATCCACATTCTTCCAACAGACTCCCGAACCGGCACCCCGCCAAGAGACTGGGACCATGCCAGCACAACACCCCTGCCCGGTACTTCCCGTAGCCATTCCAACTCAAGAGTCGCTGCCGTCGCCTCCCCCAAATGGAGAGTGGCATCCGCAAGGGCTGCGGAAGAAAGAGAACTCGCAGATGGCCCGCTACCCGATTTTTGAAGAGTCAGTGCTGAGGCAAACAGCGAGTCAGAACAGGGAGCGAAGACAATTATAGCCATAAGGATCGACAGAACCGGTAAGGATTGGCTCTGAAGAATTCGTGGACTTACTTCATGCGTTCTCGGAATCAACCGATCCAAGACGCAATCCGTTAAGTACTTTATCCAGAAAGTCAGGTGTTTAAGGTTCCCCAACGAGAGTTCCTATAAAAGTTTGGCACAAAATAATAAGTCCCGGGTTCCTCGCCTTGGCCGCTCGAACCAGAACTTTAAATATGGTATTCCCTGTCACATGTTCCTAATGTATCCGGTGTTAGACAGCGGTGCGACAGCCTATGCAAAAATCAGATCAGCCCGTCGGGAATTGCTCATACAACTACAAGTTAATGATATGTCATGACTTATGGAAATTCAGCGGGACTTGAGTCGAAATCTGGATACCGCCATAGTCAACCAACTCACGATCATTCCAAATCCGCCGACGGGAGCCACCGCTCCCCAGAATGACGCCCCCCCCAGAGCCAGCATGTAGACCGCTCCACAAAAAACCGCAGTAGATACGGCCATCAGAACACCCTGAAAACGCATGACCGGGGTCGCTGAGGAACAAATCCAGATCCCGATCGAATGCCAAAACAGAATCCGCGTTGCAGTCGCAAACTGCCTGGGAGCATCTGCATCGTGCCACTGGTCCTTCAACAGGTGTGCGCCCATCGCTGCGCAAATCACTGCCAAAGCGGCGTAGAAGAAAGCCACAGATTCCAGAATACGTATATTCATGATGGATCTACCACGGCAGCCTCACTTCTGGCTCGTGTAGCAACAAACAGCCATTCATGAACTTCATCGGCGGACCTGCCAGGAGCCGGACGGAAGGTTCTGTTTTGTTCCCCCTGCTCTTGTGGTTTTTGTGTATCACTCCGAAATCTCCGGTAAGGAATTTCCAGCAGTGTTATCGAGGATGAGGTACCGGTTCCTGACCATTCCTGAAGAATCTGCTCCAACTCGGATCGATCCAAAATACCTTCTTCGCTATAGGAGAAGACGATAATGTCAGCCTTCGCTTCTTTCAGCAGTTGACGCATTGAACGAAAGCACTCTTCCCCTCTTCGACTGCAAAGCGGGGAAGCCTTGTCTTTCCACGGAATCAGTCCCGTTTTTCCATAAATGGAATCTTCGAGACGTTGGTCTGACTCTTCATGGGGCAAAAGAGAAATGATTTCGGGAAGGTGGTAATTAGCGGGATACTGACGCTGATTATAGGGCGGATCAACGTAGAGTAACTCGCACTCGACTGAAGAGATCCACTCCAACGCATCTTCCCGGTGAGCCACTCCAACTGGGCCTGTCACGAGTGCGGGTACACGCAACTCCAGAGAGCGCATGGCACTCCCCTGCATTTTCTTGAGATATGCACCGTAGGTTCCTGAGATATTGGCAACCCTGTCCGCAGCATCGATGCAACTTGCAAGGAGGATGCATAACTCGTTTTCAGTCAGGGAAGCGGAAACTCGCCACGCTCGCAGTTGATTCAATATTCCGTCGAGTCGTGCCGCATTTTCCGGAGAGAGGTAATTCCTTTGCGCTTCTCCCGCACTGGAAAATTGGCGGAATAGCAATCCTTCTTCAGCAGGGAGAATCTCCTCCAAATATCGAACCAGCTTCAAGAAGGGAATCCAGGATTCCCCGGTTTCCTCTTCAAGGTTTGCGAGTCTCGCTTGCGGAGCCGGAGACAGTGACTCCCAATACTGTTTCAACCCCTCAAATCGGGGTGGCACTTCCGATTCAAGATAAGCCTTCTGAAAAACGTGGGAGCAATTCATCAAATCTGTCGACAACACCTTGCAGCCCTGGGCACGAAAAAACCGTCCTACAGAACCACTTCCCGCAAAGAGATCGCACACTGTCCCACCCTTGAATCCTGCTTTCAGGGCCGCAGCGTGAATTTCTGCAAGAAGAGGGCCTTTGTTCCCCAGCCAGCGCAAAGTCTAGACCTCACAAAGCAGGAGAAGTTCCTGCACTGCTTTGTTGGTATCACCTTGTCCAGAGTGCATTAACTTTTGCTCTCGGACTTCGACAGTATTGAAGTACTCCAGCAGGAGATCGCGCATTTGGGCAACCGGTTGTGAATGTCCTTCACGAGTCCATTTTTTTGTCAGCAAGCCGGTATCACCTGAATAAGAGATCAACAGGCTTGCTCCTCTGCTGACACAACTTTTGGCAACTTTTCGAAATGCTTCTTCGACTTGCGATCCGCTACAAAAATCAGAAGTGAAGCGGGTCTCCCGAATTGGATATCTTCCCTTGGTCAGTTCATCGCCCCTGCATTGGAGCTCCGGATAATCGTACCGGGCGAGTGTTTCCAGTACATGATAGAAGCGACTGTAGTTGTCTGAGGTATAGGGGGGATCAAGATAGACGAGATCGACCTTTTCAGAATCCAGAGGACTATCTTCTCCCAACAACTCGAGAACGTCGGAGCAAAAGACCCTGTTACCGGACAACCTTGGTCGCTCCAGAACTTCACGGCGAATGGCATCCAGTGCCAGTTCAAACTGCTCTTCGATGTCGATTGATCTTCTTTTTACGACAGCCACCAGTTCCTTGTCCTTCTCTACAGACCGGGGCTGTGCAAAGTGACTGGTTCCCGAGGTACTCACGGAAACGGCATGAAGCAAGGCTGCCAGGTAGATGGACTTTTTCTCCTGAGAGAACTCCGATTCTGTCGGGATCTCATTAATCGCCTGGCGAATAGAATCGATGGCGATGGCCTGCTTGATTCCAAAATAGACCTGCCCCCAGTATGCGACGCACATCATCGCTGGAGTCGACTCTCTTGTTCTCCGTCTCGCACTCAAAATTTCGGGAAGGAGCGGCCGAATCGTTGCGTAAGGATCGTCCTGAAGATCATTTTGCGGACTTTGGTACGGCACCGGGACGAGAGAGCAGAATCGGCGATATTCTGTCAAAAGCGCACCCTCTATGGGGTCAGTTGTAAGCAGTTGGTCGAGCAGTTCCGTTTCTCGGGTCAGGGATTCAGCGTAAAGACCTTCAAGGGCATCGGCATTACGACCTCTGGCATCAGCCAAGTCTGATTCCGGCTCAAGTCGGTCCAGTGCCCTGGCCCAGTCTTCGGAGACCTCCAAATGGGCCCGAGCTATCACCGAGGAAAACTCCTGGGCATCATTGGCCAGAACACGATAGTCCCCTGCAAACCAGCGCCCCACCGCGCCAGTTCCGGAACATGCATCCAGTATCGTCGCACCCGGAGAGACCAGATCCCTGACAGCACCGTCGATAAATTCTTCACACAATCGGGTTTTGGCACCCATATACCAGAGTGTTCTCAGAGGTGTCATTGGGGCACTCATCCGTAGCTTCCAATCTGTTCCATACTGACCTGCAAATCTGCAAGCCACTTCCTCTGGCATTCGGCACACAAGGAGAGAGTTTTGCCTTGACCCAAACCCGCGAGCCAGGCACTCCACCCCTGCCAACTAACCAAAAATTCCACCCATGTTCCTGAAGCATCATGCCCCAGACTGATACAAGCATCACTTCTCAAAGGCCCCCAGCCTGAAGTCCAGACCAACTGGTAGCAATCCTTCCCCGACTCACCGGTGTTGTTCCCCGGATCATTTCTGACAGAGGACCATTCACGCCCCTTGTGATTCAGGAGATGGCTGAGATTCAGGATTTGACCGACCTTTCGGAAGCGAACTTCTTCAGGGTCCTTCAGCAATGCGATCGTTCCACCACGGAGAGGAGCAGGGGGCCTGAGCTCCCAATCCAGTTTCCAGCGGATTCCCGGAGTCAGGTCCCGCAGATTTCCCGGGCCGGAAACCTTCACCGAATGACACCAATCTTGCCATGAGGCCAGATCTGTCAGGTGTGACCAAACCTTTTCGGGGGCAGCGTTCAACCAGGCTGTTTCCCTGACTGATACCACTCTCACAGTAGCCCCTCCTGTTTCTCCCCACTCGGGCTCCCGGTTATGGGGAACCTGCAATGGGGTATACGGCGTTTCCTATCATGAGACCCTGCCCCATCAGGGTCAAGGAGAGCGGGTTGCGCCATTTCCCGGGGTGGATACACCGGGCTGATCACAGTAATTTGGTATGGAACACTTCGGGACATCCGCGATTCTTGGTACGATCGATTCATCACAGGGACCCGATTGCGACCGTGATACCGCAAACATGATTCTGTGTTTTGAGACATGCCACCGGAAGAAGGACTTCTTGACGAAACCCCTCGTACCCCTTGTGCAGGCCATTCTTCTGTGTGATCGAGTCTACAAGGATGATGACTCAACCAAGTGCGTACTTGCGGGAACCTTCAACAAGGTTCGCCTGGCAGAATTTCCTGCAGAATATGCACCGGCCACTCTCTACATCAATCTGAGCGATTTCTCCGGGCTGCACAAAATTTCTTTCCGGTTCAAAAGGCTCGTCGATGACATGATTCTCGAAGAGAGTCCAGAGTTCGAAATCTACCATGACGACCGGCGGGAACATCACGAGTGCATCTTCGAACTCCCACCCATGGAATTCCCCGAACCGGGTCGCTACACATGGGAAGTGGTCTTCAACAGAACTGAAATCCTCGGTACTGCAGACGTGGAAGCAGTCTTGATGGAAGAGATCAGCCCCGATGAATTCGAAGAGCATCGCGGTGAGGAGAATGGCGGAACCGAAGACCGTGGTCTTTGATTCCCTAAATCTGTCGCTCGCCTGATCAAACTGACTGCTCAGCCTTCCTTCGCCTTTTGTGAAATCTTGCTGAAGTGGTTTCGCAATAAGGATTGCTTTCCAGGTTTCAAACCCCTGAGTTGTTCTTCAAACAAATTCACCATTTGCCAGCGGGCCAACAGGGAAGTGATCCGGGTGCTCACTCTGGGGCTCGGATCCCGAATCGCCGGCGCCAGTACCTTCACCTGCTCCTGAGTGAGAGCTTCCTTCAGCAACTCCTTGAGGATCAGTTTCTTTTCCCTCCCTTCTGACTCCAGAAAAGAGCGGATCTTCTCCTCGATGCTCACTTCAGCAGATCCAGCAAGTCGCCACTGTCCTTGTCCGCTGTCGCGGTCCAATGGAAAATCACCTCTTTGCGTACTCCCGCAGGAATCTGAAGATTCCAGCGACAGATCCCATCACGACTGATCTCCGGTTTGGGTTCCGTTTCATCCCCCAGCTCTATTTCCAACTCTTCCACCAGACTGACCGGAATCCGGGAAACCAACTCAAGGGTGACGGGCCTATCAAGGTACGAGGTCACTGCAAACAATGATTTTTTCTCCAGTCGGGGCCGGGAGAAAGCCGATCCCGATGGCGATCGGAACTCTCCCAAATCCTGCACATGTAGCTTGAGACGACCCTCCAGACCGAAGAACTGGACGAACTCCTGACCGGCAGCGATCGTTTCCACATTCCCCAATCCCACATAGGTCCCGGATCGGAAGCACTGGACTTCACCGTTGAGCAATAAACCGGGCCCGGGCTGAACTAATCGGGCCTTTCGATATACTCCAGCCCCCAATGCAGGAATGGCTTCGTAGGACAGCTCTGCCACTGCTTCCCAGGTCTGGATTTCGACAGCGTGGGCGCTTCCATCCGAAGGCACGTCGGACAGGGTTTGGATACGGAAAGAAACGACCCCACCAAATCCGGTTTCCATCACCGGAGCTGCCCAACCGGCAGGATCAAAGCCGCGGGAATCGTCGCTGGTCTCTGCACTCTCTTGCGGTACCGCATCGGAGTCCATGGAATCAGCTGAAGGTGCAGAAACCAGTTTCGCGTTCCTGTCCCCCAAACGTTCAGCCAGCGAGACTTCAATGGGAATCAGTTGGCCCACACTCAGTCCCAGCGACGACCGCAAAGTGGAAAGTGTCAACTCAACAGCGGACCAGTCTTCCCCCGAAGACTGGGTCACTTGTGCACCCTGTTTCCACGTCACCTTCCCGGTTGAATCGTTCAATCGGGCTTCATGAACCGGTTTCCACCGTGCTGATGGCACATCATAGGAAAGGTTCAAATCGAGGGCACAATCCTCCAAGACCTGGCAGGTCACCGAAGCAATCCAGTAACTTCTTCTGGCATCCCTTTGATATCGCCTGAGATCAGCCAACAGATCATTTCGCTCACGCTGCAGGGATTCACGCTCCCTTTGAAGCAAATCGGCTTCTTCAGAGTTTTCCACCTCATTGGTGAACAGCCACTGCTGGATCTCACTGACTTCCTGCAAATTCCACAGGGGGCGCTGAGGATCACCGGCGGGAGCTGAGACGACGGCTCGAAGAATCTCTGAATAACGCTTCAGAACACGATTTCGTAAATCCGCAATCTCTCTCTTGCCCTGATTCACACTCAGGCGTTCACCGACCTTATCCAACTTCTCCAAAAGTTCCGCTTCCTGCGCATGATTGACCTTCAGCGGAAATTCTTCTTCGAGTTGCACACCAAGAATGAGGGACTTTTCCGTCGCCTCCCCGGCAACTATGGCTCTTAAACTGTTTGGATTCAATTCTGCTGGAAGTTTACGGAAAATCACCTGATGAAGACCTGCGGTCAAATCGAGGCTTCGTTGACGTGTCACCCTTGCCCTGTTTTCAAAGACAGTGACCGCATGCGGTTTGTCGATTTCGACGGAAGAATTCTCCTGTGCAGTAGTGACAGCAGAAAACCCGGTGGTCAGCGAAGTCATGAGAATGGTTTTCAGAAGGAACCCCGAAAAGCGGCTCTGGACTTTATGAAGTAACATTATTCACCCCCCAATCTCTCAGGGGCTTCCCGGCGCAAGAGAATCTTGTCTTTGGGAATTTGCATAGTCCAAATCAGACGGAGCTCGCGGGATTTTCCGGGTTCGACAGTCACGCTCCAGCGCAATATTCCGTCTACGGGTTTCAGATTTTCCGGGGCGGGTTCTGTTTTTGATTTATCAATCTCAATGGAGACCGATTCGTCATCACTGACGGGGATTCTTTCCAGAATCTCAATAGTCTCCGCAGAATCCCCGTAGTTCTCCAACTTCAATCTCGTCTCAGTGCGATACTCTGTCAGTCTGCTCAGTAATCCCCTGGTTTCTTCTGACTCCACAGTGTTTCGGCTCACAACGACCTGGTCCATCGTTCCGAGGTCCAGCGCCCATTCTTCACCCGGAGCAACAGTGTTTTCGATCCGGGTCATTCCCAGATAATCTCGACCGGCAAAAACTGAAACTTCTCCTGCCAACAATGGCTCTTCCCCATTCAGGGAAAGCAACAATCGGCGAAAGACGGCAGTCTCCAATTCCGGAACACACCTGTGAACTGCCTTGAAGGGAATCGTATCGATGGAATAAAGGCGTCTATGTGGTGACCCGGTGGATTCCACCTGCTCTGCATGAATCGCCTCGAATACAGTCAGGAATCCGCGATCATCCAACCCGTCTGCTGCGCCCGCTTTATCGTCCCCTTCATAGAAGAAGGCCTTGCCCCTGTCGAAAGACAATCCACCGAGAACCGGAGGTTGCTCACGGATACGCCCCCGCTTCAGTTGTTCGGGTCTTCTCCTTGGAGACTCCTTGTCATCGACACCGTTATTGGCAAGAGGTTTGGACTTGCGGCTCATGACCGGCTCCGGCTGAAGGAATCGAGGTCTTTCAATTTTCAGTGCGGAAAGACTTCCAGGTTCCGCACCGGATTCAGGAAGGCTGGTCGAGAAGAACATCGGAACCGCAGGCCAATCTTCTCCAGTCCACTGATAAACCTCTGCATAACTTTTCAGCTGGATCTGATCTGTCTCCTCCTGAACGTGGACTTGATAAATGGGCTTCCAGATTGCACCAGCGACCTGGTACTCCACTCTGAAGACTCCACCTTTTCCGGAGAGATCCAATGATTCGATCTCAATCACGGCCTTGTTTCTCCCGGAGTTGACTTCGTAGGTTGCCAACTCCTGCTCAAGTTTCTGCAGTGTGGATTTGGCAACAAGAATTTTCGGTACCAACAGGATTCTCTGATCTGTTGCGTTTTTCATTCCGCTGAGGATCAGTTCGGCCAACCCTTGCCACGCTTTTTTTGACAATGGACTGTTCACTGAAGAACCCGGTTTCTCCGGGACCAGTCCTTCAAAACGGGCTTGATGGGCGGCAAGCGTTTCATCTTGACGCTGAAGTGCAAGAAGGGATTTTTTTGCTTCCGCGATTTGACCACGAAGAACCTTCAAACTTTGAGGCTCTACAGGATCCCCGCTCGATCGACGAACCTTGACGGACAAGACCTGTACTTCACCCTCAGCAGTCACACGAATCGAAGAATCCCGCAGACTTGAGGGCAGGGGGCCCAGTTGCAACAAACGCTGCCCGGGCTCACCTTCTGGTAACGCCACGGTTCGCTCCACATTGGCGATCCCCGGGTAAACCGTGACGGATGTGATCGTCCCGGGTCTGGATTCCTGTGAGCCCGCCATGGAGGGCAACCCCCATGAAATGAGAAGCAGCAGGAAACCAACCACTGCATTTTTAATGTGTCCGGGATACATGACAGCCTCCTGGCTTTGGGTCTTCAAAGTCGCTGTGAGTTCTCGAGTTGGGCAATCCGTTTTTCGAGAGCATCCAGCTTTTCTTCCAGCTGACTCAAACGATCCGAAGAAGGCTGCGGGGGGGGCGAAGAGATTGAAGTGGCAGAGATTGAAGTGGCAGGGGTTGAAGTGGCTGACGTTGTCGATTCCGGTGCTTTTTCAACCATGGCATCAAGCAGCGCAGCATCCTGCAAAAGATGGCCCCAGCGAACTCCCCTTTGAATTCCAGGTGGTGTCAGACGACGAGCCAACGGTTGATCTTTACCGGCAAGCCCCTGCAAGACTTCGTTCAGCGCTGCCATGTCGGGTATCGATTTCATTCTTGAGGCACGGGTACGCAGCTCACCGACCGTTTGCGCGCCTCTGAGAAGAAACTCAGCCAGAACAGCCATTTCCTGTCCATTCAATTCGAGCATCCCTGTCAGTTCCTGACGGTACTTCCCCGCCCTTGAACCCGAGGCAAAGACCTGTGTCGCCAGTCCACGATTCGCAAGCGTGTTCAGGACTCCTTCGACTTCGTCTTCCATCAGCGACATCACCGGATCCCGGTTTGATTTCTGATTACAGGCCGTCACCACCTGATTCAGGGTCAAGGGGTAATACTGGGGTGTGGCGAGAGACTTCTCGATCAGCACGCCCATGACTCTTTGCTCTGCAGCATTCAACAGAGGAGGTTCAAACATCAAAAATTCCCGTTTCCTGAATGAGGGCCTGATGCCCCAAAAGTTCACTCGACTGGCAACAAAGGTCAAATACCACTGATCGAACATCTTAACTGAAGCAAGCGGTCCCTCTAACACGCTTTTCGGGGATCGATGACCCGCCCCTCTCCGGTTACCGTGATCCACTGATCCAGATCAACCCCGATATTGAATCCCGTTCCCACAGAGGAGAGAACCTTGAGCCGCAAACGACGCCTCGACCAACACCGGGCAGATGCGGATTCCAGAGAACAGCGCCCCCGGCCCGATCTGGTTCTCATTCTCGACAATATTCGCAGTCTGACCAATGTCGGCGCCATCTTTCGGGCCGCGGATGGCTTCGGGGTGAAAGAGATTTACCTGTGTGGAATTACGCCGACTCCACCCCGACCTGAGATTGCGAAAATTTCTCTCGGAGCGGAAGAGACGATTCAGTGGCATCAAATGGAGGACCCTGCGGTCGCGGTACGCAAACTTCAAAATGATGGCTTTACCGTTCTCGCACTCGAACAGACTCGCGATTCCAACAGTGCCTACGATCAGGAATTCCCACACCCCCTCGCTATCGTTCTGGGACATGAGGTGGTGGGTGTGGATGAACAGGTGCTCTTCCTTTGCGACGGCAGCGTGGAAATTCCGATGTTTGGTTCTAAGCATTCACACAATGTTGCGACCTCTTGCGGCATCGTATTGTCAGAAATCCGTCGCAAGTGGCTCACCTTCGGAGACACCCCGCCATGGCTTCAGGGTTCCGGATCGACGGGAGAAACCGCATGACTTCGACGGACAAGAACCACTGGATCGCAGGTCTCGATGAGGCGGGATATGGCCCCTGGCTAGGGCCCATGGTGATCGGATTTGTTTCGCTGAAAGCACAAAAAGGAACATCCCCCAGTGCTCCATGGGATCTGGTGCCGAATCTGGGCAGGGCAGGTCGCAGGGAAAAGGGAATCATCTCTGTTGCAGATTCAAAAAAGTTGCACCGACCCGGTAAAGGAGATCTCACTCGGCTGGAGGAAGCCGTCCTCGCCTTTGTCACCATCGACCGGGGAGAAAGTCCCAAGACATTTCGCGAACTCATCGACCATCTGACCGCGGGCCGATCCGACTATCTGGATCTTTACCCCTGGTACCAGAACCAGGATTTGCCCCTTCCCTTTTCCGCCGAACCGATCGATTTGTCGGGCAAGAGCCGGAAGCTCGAACGGGGACTCGAGGCGGCGGGAATGGAGGTCAGCGAAGTGCGGGCGATCCCTCTGGAGGTTGAGGAATTCAATTCCGAAGTGACTTCCCGTGGTAGCAAAGGTGCCGTCGATGCATGGGCGATGGGTCGGTTCCTGCATTGGCTGTGGATGATTGAGGATCGCCACAGCATTGAGGTATGGACCGATCGGCTGGGTGGAAGAGAGAGATATGGTCCATTCCTCTATCCCCTCTTTCCCGGCTGCCAATTCAAAATTCTCGAGCAAAACAAGGATGCCCAGTCCTACAGGGCGGACAATCCCGCAGGCAAGACTCTTGAAGTTCACTTCCGCAAGGAATGTGAAGATCACAGTTTCTGTACTGCACTGGCCTCCATGACCGCTAAATATCTCCGTGAATTGCACATGGTTCTGTTGAATCGCTGGTGGGCAGAACACCTTCCGGAGTTGAAACCGACCGCCGGTTACCCCCAGGATGCCCGTCGCTTTATCTCCGAAGTCGATGAAGTGAGATCCGGTTTGGGGATCGACAAAGAGATCCTCGTTCGCAGTCGCTGATCCCACAAAATGGCCTCATTGGCCCTCCTGACGCCGAAGTTGATCCTGAAGGGCCTCTCGGCTACTTTCATTGATTGATCTTTTCTCAAAAAGGAGTCTACGGTGGCTGATAAATCCCCATCTTCCGACCTCGAAATCGCCCGCTCTGTCCCCCTGAAGGACATCCGGGAGATCGCAGCAAATTACGGAATCGAAGAATCCGAGTTGACCCCCCATGGCCGTTTCATGGCCAAGGTGCCCCTGTCGATTCTCGATCGACTTTCTGATCGCCCCGATGGCAAGTATATCGACGTCACCGCCATCAATCCGACTCCGTTGGGTGAGGGCAAGACTGTCACCACCATCGGTCTCGGACTCGGCCTGAACCACATTGGCAAAAAAGCAGTCTCAACGATTCGTCAGCCATCCATGGGTCCTGTTTTCGGAATCAAGGGCGGAGCTGCTGGAGGAGGTCACAGCCAAGTCATCCCCATGGAAGACTTCAACCTTCACCTGACCGGAGATACTCATGCAGTGGGCCTGGCCAACAACCTGCTCGCAGCCTGGGTGGACACTTCCCTGTTGATGGGTAACCCCTGTGATATCGACCCTGCCACAGTGACTTGGCGTCGTTGTCTCGATGTCAACGATCGAACCCTGCGTCAGGTCATCACAGGACTTGGTGGATCCAAAAATGGAGTCCCAAGAGAAACCGGTTTTGACATCACCAGCGCCAGTGAAGTCATGGCAATTCTGGGCCTCTCCAGAGATGCCGCCGACCTGAGAAAACGCCTTGGCAGCATCATCGTGGCCAGCAACCGTGCAGGAGATCCGGTCACCGCAGAAGATCTTGGAGCTGCAGGAGCGATGGCGGTGGTTCTCAAGGATGCGATCCACCCGACGTTCATGCAGACACTCGAAGGGACCGGTTGTTTCGTCCATACAGGTCCCTTTGCCAATATTGCGCATGGTAACTCATCCATCGTCGCCGACCGTATCGCTCTCAAACTGTGTGATTACGTCGTGACTGAGAGTGGTTTTGGTGCCGATATGGGGGCAGAGAAGTTCTTCAACATCAAATGCCGTGTCAGCGGCTTGAAACCGGATGCCGCAGTTGTCGTGGCAACCATCCGTGCTTTGAAAGTCCACAGTGGTCGCTTCAAGGTCGTTCCAGGCAAGCCCCTCCCTGAAGAAATGCTCAAGGAAGACGTCTCTGCCATCGAGGAAGGCATCGGAAACCTTCGCCGCCACATCGAAAACGTGGGCAAGTTTGGCGTTCCCGTGGTCGTTGCCCTTAACCGCTTCCCCACAGATTCCGATGCAGAAGTCTCTGCAGTGATCGAGTTGGCCAAACAATGCGGTGCATTTGATGCTGTTGTGTCTGACGTTCATGCCCGCGGTGGTGAAGGGGGTGCTGCTCTTGCCGAGGCGGTGGTTCGTGCCTGTGAGGAAGTACCTGCAAACTTCTCCACCCTTTACCCGGATGAAATGCCCATTAAGGAAAAGATCCAAACCGTGTGCACCGAGATCTACAGGGCAGATGGTGTCGACTTCAAACCTGCTGCACGCAAGGCGATGAGGAAATATGAAAAGTTGGGTCTCGGCCACCTGCCCGTTTGTATGGCAAAAACACAGTACTCCTTCAGTGACGATCCCAAAAAGATCGGAGCACCAGACAACTTCCGAATGACGGTCCGCGATGTTCGACTCTCTGCAGGAGCAGGATTCCTCTACGCCCTGACCGGTGACATCATGACGATGCCGGGACTCGGATCAAAGCCCGCCCTGCTGACCATTGACCTTGATGACCAGGGCCTGCCCCAGGGACTCTTCTAATGACCCGATTCTTCATGGGAACTCTTTGGCTCGTCCTCACCCTCGCTCTGGGCATCGGAGCGAGTTCCGCCTCCGTTTTCGCCGAAGAGAAGCCCTATTCGGGCCTGGTGACCATCCAAAAGGTCAACAAGGCAGAGGGGGCCCAACAGATCATCGAAGTCAAAGGAAAGAAGGGCACCCTTCAAGTCACACTGAGCAACGAAACGGTCATCGACCTCCACGCGCTCATTTCCCTCAAGGACGTGGAGCCCGGTTCAACGATTCATGTTCTGGCCAAGAAACAGGCTGAACAGCATGGATCCGGGGGAGCCCGATACCCGCCGATGCTGGTGCAGATTCATGCCATCGTCACCGGATCCCTGAAGCCCCCTTTCGTGCCGGAGAAGCTTCAGGAACAGGGCCTGACCTGGGTCAGTGGAACACTGAAGCAGGTGGAGAATGGACGCGAACGGGATGTGGACGGATATCGACTGGGAACTTCTCTGGGAACGGAAGTTCTCAAAGTGGAGCGGGTAAAGAGTTCAAAACTGAAGAAGCGTATGAAAGTTTTTATCAGTGGTTATCTCGATGAATCCGATCGAAAAAACAAGACTCTCGATGCGGTGGAATTGATTTCCATGGCCCAGCGCTGGAAAAAATACCCGTCGACCCACGACTTCTCCAAGCGCACTCCGAAACCCCGCAAAAAGAAAAAGGACGACTCCAAAGAGGACGACGATCTTCCTTTTTAGGTATCTCTGAAGAAGCGGAACAGGGTTCCCTGACGCCACTTTTTGGAAAGTTCCTCAATCCAGCCTGTGGCTGGCTTTGTGGTCTCCCCGTCTCCGCCAGTCTCTGCATCAGTTTCCTCGTGGCAAATCAGGATGCCGCCACATCCCACATGCAGGTAATCCCGCTTGCCCTTGGCGATGGAATTTCTCAGTCGAGTGCTGACTTCAAGGGATTCGTTGCACTTCTCACACTGGACTGGGTGACGTCGGTGACGCCCCCTCGCCCGCATCTGATGGGTTCTTTTTCCATTGCCGCCCAGTTCTAGAAAAATCGATTTCCATTCTGATCCATGAGCACGTGCTTTAGGCCCGGCAATGATGTGGGCCAGTTCGTGCAAGACCGTATTCCGATACTCACCGCGATTCTCGGTCAGACTGAAGATGGGAAGACTGAGACCGATCTGTCGGCGTTGGGGACAGGCATTGCCCGCACTGCTCGTCAAACGACCGCTCAGTCGAATCGTTGTCCCCTTCAGTCGATCCCGATATTTGGGAAAACGTTCCAGAACTTCGGACAGGATCTCCTCTGCCTCCACCTGGAGGTCAGCTGCGAATACTTCAGAAGTAGTGGAACTTTTCTCCATCACAACCCGATCCCTATTCCGCTGATCGATCGCTGAGTCGGTCAACAGCCAAATACAGGGCTTGGGTTCCCAGCTTTGCTCCCCCGGATTTCATCACTTCCCCGTAGAGTTCTCTCGCCAGTTGAAGTCCCGGCAATCGAATCCCCATGCTTTCACACTCTGAAAGAGCGATCTCCATATCCTTGACGAAGTGCTCAACGAAGAATCCGGGATCGAAATCCTCACGGAGAACTCGAGGAGCCAGATTCGTCAGCGACCAGGATCCTGCGGCTCCTCCGGAAACGCTTTGTAATACTTTTGCAGGATCGAGCCCTGATTTTCTGGCGTAGATCAATCCTTCACACATGCCGATCATGGTGCTGGCAATGATGGTCTGATTGACCATCTTCGTATGCTGCCCCGCACCCGGGCCACCCTGCAGATGAATCTCTCCCCCCAACACTTCAAGGATGGGAAGGGCTTCCTGAAAGGCATCTTCCTCGCCCCCCACCATGATGCTGAGAGTTCCATTGCGTGCTCCCACGTCTCCGCCGGAGACTGGAGCATCCAGAAAGGTAACACCGGCCTCATCACCCTTTTCGTGAAGAGAGCGTGCGAGTGAAGGCTGACTGGTGGTCATATCGATGGCGAGACGGCACTTTCGATTTTCTTTTGTGTCGGAAAGCACTCCCCTGTCGCCGGTAAAGATCTCTTCGACATCGTCCGGGTAACCGACGATGGAGATGACAACATCATGCTGTGCCGCCAATTCTTGGGGGCTGTCATGCCACTGCGCCCCCGAGTCCAGCAGATCCCTGGCCTTGCTTTCCGTGCGGGTATAAATGCCCACGGTATATCCGGCCTCCAACAGGTGGGAAGCCATCGACTTCCCCATGACCCCTGTCCCGATCCAGCCCACTGATGGTTTCAAGCCGTCCTCATTTCCGCAATCAGGGCAATTCCACCCCTTTTTTCCTGAAAAGAAGTCTACACCCGGAATGCTCTCCATACAGGAGGAGTCCTGACCTCGACAAATTTCATGTTCTGTGGCATGATCGACTCTTGGGCTCGCAGTATCCGGGACCCATTTGACTGATTTTCTTTTCCCAAAGAAGGACTCGATGCTCTCAGCAAAAGTCAAATTTCTGGGTGAATACCTCGCCAATCCCGGGCTGATCGGAGCCGTCGCTCCGAGTGGTTCTGCCTTGGCTGCACGCATGCTCGATGGAATCTCTCTGACCCAGGCCAAAACCGTGGTCGAACTGGGACCTGGAACGGGCGTCTTCACCCGCGAGATCATGAAGCGGATTCCTGAACCCTGTCGCTTTCTGGCCATCGAAAAGAATCCCCTCTTCGCTGAAGAGCTTCAGAAGAGCGGTGACCTGACCGCGTTGACCGAAATTATCGAAGGGGATGCGGGCGATCTGGGCTCCCTGCTTCAGGAGAGAAACCTGGAAGAGGTGGATGTCGTCATCTCGGGATTGCCTTGGGCAGCATTCCCCGGCCCCCTGCAAGAACAGGTGTTGAATCAGGTTTCGGAAAAGCTCTCACCCAAAGGTTACTTTGTGACCTTTGCCTACGGAGGGATTCACCTGCTTCCCAAAGCTCGCGCCTTCCGCAAGGAACTCGAAAAACACTTCTCAAAGATCAGCAAGACCAAAACCGTCTGGAGAAACCTGCCGCCCGCCTTTGCCTATCAATGCAGAAAGTAAAAGGTGCGAGCCATGGGTTCATGGGAGTGGATCGTCTTTGCAGTAGGCCTGAGCGTATCATTCGTCATTGCCGGGATCGTGATTCTCAAGGCGATTGCCCGACAGACTCAGGCGAAAACGAATGAACGACGGGAAGCTTTACAAAAACTGAACTTCCGGTTCACGACCAAAATCGATGCCGAAAAATCGGAGCAGCTGGACTCGGTTCTTTCGATCCAGAAATTACAAGGTTATTCAAAGAAATCTCTGGCGAGCGGTGTCTACCGTGACCACCCCGTCCAGCTCCTGAATCTGGAATCGATCTATTTCAACGGAAATATAGCGGTCCAAATTCGACAAACGGTCGGTCTGATTCCCCTGAACCAATCTGTTCCGAAAATGATCATCACTCCAAAAAATGTGCTTCATGGACTCGGAGAGCTGTTCGGCTCAAAGTCGCTGTCTTTTCCGACCCACCCGGACTTTTCCAGAAAATATACGGTCAAAGGGCAGCAGCTCGAGTTGATCGAAGATTTCATGACTCCACAGGTCCTCGAGTTTTTCGAAGCGCGTCCGGGAATCTTCTGGGCAGTATCGAAGAATACGCTCCTGTATTTCAACTCTCAAAAAGAGCTGTATTCATTCCATGAAATCGAGCGTTTCCTCAAACGCGGGACCCGTCTGGCTTCACACCTGAACAAATCGTGAGTTCATTCCTTGCGGAGCTTTTCGAATCGCTGATCCAGGTCATCCATCGTCATGCGGCGACAGGCGATCCACGGAGATTCTCCCGGAGTCCAATGACCGTACGTGATGGTGACAATGGTTCCGTCCGCCTGCTGAAGGACCGCCGGATAGGCACAGTCGCCACGGACATGGTTATCCATGATCCTGACGCGATACTGCCCTTCCCGACCCTCCACGATGTCTTCCCAGGTCCCGACCCATGCCACCCAGTCACCTTTGGTAGAACTCTCCAGCGTGGTATCGCGGAATGAAATAAAGAGACGCCCATCGCCGGTGTGAATCGCAGTATGCCGGTCGCCGGTCAGGGCTGCGGGAAGCGGCCGAGGCGTTGACCAGGTCTTGCCTTCATTTTCGCTGAAAATAACGTAGGAATTTTTGCGGCGGCTGTTTTCACGCAAGAGCAGAGCCAGCGTTTTCCCATCCGGAGAACGGACAAATCCGGGCTCGCATAGATGGACATTCGGTAAATGGGCGATGGCCACCGGATTGGACCAGGTCAATCCCCCATCGCTGGAGTGGGTCTGGAACACATCAAACCGTGCGGGGCCCCGCTCCTTCATCAGGAAGCGGCCATCGTCATGAAACCAGGCCGCGTGGGTTCCATCCGCCAACTCGGCGACCGAACCCATGACGACGATCCCACCCCAATCTCCCACTGGTTTCAGGGGAGACCAGTTGGCTCCGTCATCTTCGCTGACCGCCAACTTTGCCGGGTGAAGACCGGACCACATGATCAATCGTTTCTTTCCCTGGCGATCGACCATGCGATGAATCGTGGGAACTTCCTTTGAAGTCTTCCAGTTTTCAGGGGTTGGCAGTCGATCACTCCAGGTCTGGCCACCATCTTCACTCTTGCGATAAACGATGGCTCCTCCACCGTGACCCTTCGGATAAACACACAGAATGGTTTTGTCGTCCTCCAGAAGGACAGCGGTCGGATGCCCGAGATACTGGCCCGCTTCACGGTCCACCGTGATCACTCCCGGTTCAGTAGCGAGATCGACCACGGGAATGGTGTAACCCCTGGGAAGATCACCGGCGGAACCACCCGCAGTGACGAGAAGGAAAATTCCCGTCAGAAAGACTGAAGACATCCAAATCACCTGCCCATTCCCCGTTTACTTGCCGGTGCCATTCGATCGCCAGAAACCGTACCCGGCGGCCACCACCAGACCGATGACGATGGCCACTTTGCCGGCAGCTGTGGTTCCAGCTCCACTGGAGGCCAGACCCAGTCCATGACTCAGGGCTCCCCCGAGGAGGATTCCCATGACCGCCATCGCCGCATCGCCATTGCCTTCACCGGTCATCACCAGTTGACGGACGGGACAGCCCCCCGCGAGACAGCCACACAGTCCAACGAGAGCCAAGGCGAGGGCAGACCAGAGAATGTCAACATGAGCCGCCGGCTGCCCCTCAAAAGAGATGACACCCTTGCCAGTGGAAAATGCGACCGCAGCATAACCAACCATCATCGCCAGAGTTGCCCACAACATGCGGCGATCCTTTTGGAAAATCTGACGTGCTGCAGTGACCGCACAGAAACGGGTGGCAGAGAGTAAAGCCCCTCCACCGAAAGCCAGCCCCAGGGACAACTTCCAGTCTGCATGTGCGGGAGCTCCCGCTTCACCAGGCCCAGGCCCTGACAAGAGTCCCTGTGCCCACAGAATGCCAGCCCCCAGTAACAACAGCGGACCCAATAGTCCGACTGGGGCAGGAGCCACTTCCGTTTTGCCGACGTTGTAGCCCCGTTTCTCAAGCCACAAGCCGAATCCGACGCCGATCACAAACCCGGGTACTGCTGCCCAGGCGGAAAGATCGCCGCCGGCGATTCGCTGAATCATGCGGAAAGGACAGCCAAGGAAGACGAGACTCGAGATGCCCATCCAGACACCAAAGAAGAAGCGGGTAGCCGCATGGGAACCGGAACGGGCTTCCCATTTGCTTCGGGCAAACATCCACGCCATGGCACCAAAGACCACTCCAAGGACTTCCGGCCGCAAATACCTGAGCTTTGCAGGTTCACTGAAGAGGTTCAGGGCACCACTGCTGTCACGCAGGAAACAGGCGCCGCAGATTCCCATGTTTCCCGGATTGCCATTCGCTACCAGGATTCCACAGAATGCGCCAACCCCCAGCATCGCCAGAACTCCGCGCACAAAGTTGCCGCGATCGTATTCGCCTCTGAGCATCACATTTCCCCATCTGCCCCGCAGGGACCCTTCAATTGACAAAAACCACTTCGAACGCCAGAAGGGTCGAGAACTCCCGGCCTTCATCTGGAAGATCTGACCAGAACATTCGCGGAGCCACCTCTACATAGAGCCACTCGTAGAGCACTCTCTTGCGCCAGGCCAGTTCCACAGAGGAACCTTCCAACTCTGCTCCGGTACCGACAAACCCGTACTCTGAAGCGGTGAGACGCAAGGTCGCCTCACCCTTCAGCGGCAGGTAATGATCCACGGAAAAAATTGATTCAGGAGCATCGTCTGCGAAGCGGACACCTTCGAGGGAAAATCGCAACAACCGGTCGGAGATCAGTCGCTCCCAGCGAAATTCGGTTCTGACCCCTGCCCCCAGTTCTTCACGGTACTCCATCCCCTGCACGAATCTCATGTTCCAATTTTCGAGTGCCTGCCAGTCATATTGCCAGCGAAGGCGAACCCGGGTTTTGGGGTCGGATGAAATTTTGACGCCGCCATCCAGCGTCCAGCGTCCCGGAAAGTTTCTGAAGAGGGAAATTCTCAATCCGGAAACGTTGCCATCCTCCAGAGGATTATCTGGATCTTCCTCGTTGGATTCACTGCCGAGGACTTCGTTAAAATCGCTGAGAAAATCCTCTCTGAGGGATTCAACAAAGAAACCGAGTCTCTGCTGCGTTCGCGGAAGCACTGCATTTGCACGGATCTTGAAGCGAATATTGGGCCGTTCACCCTCCGTGAAACGGAACTGGGTACGGATTCGCAAGCGGGTCTCCACCGGTTCGTCTTCCAGTCGACGATCACCGAAGAAATCATCCACTCTTTCACTGATCTGGAAGATCCGGCTCCCCAGACGGGTATGAAAATCGTTGATCGACTCCACACGACGCTCCGCAGAAGAAGGAGGATCCGGTTCCTGGGCCTGTGCAGAAATGACAGGAACAAGCAGAAAGAGGGCCAACAGCAAGCCCTGCTGCAGCGTAAAATTCCGGATCGACTGGAGTTGGGACAATTTCTGGATCACGTCGGGAGGATACCCGACCTACCCTGCGGTGAAACCCCACAGCCTCAATGAAGCGTCGCCCTCTCAGTCGTCGAGGTGGCCCACATCACTGTTCCCCATCTCGACTCCGCCTCCCGGGAAATACTCTTTCCAACGCTGGGTCACCGTGGCGGAAGTGTCCTCGTCACAGAAGAGTTCATCGGGATATCCCGGCTTCATTCGTGAATCGATGGCGACTGGCCCTCCATAGGAGATGTGATTTCGGCGAATCTCTCCGGATCGGGCATGAATGTCTGCAGCCGGTTCAAAACGGGTGAAGGTGGACCACAGGAATCGTGCTTCGGTGGCGGTGGCCGTCTTCGCATCATCGACCAGGATGACCAGTGGCCAGTCGTCCAGAGCTTTTGACTCGACCAGCCGTCGAGCAGCACCCGGCTCGTTTGCATAGTCCGGGCCATCCACCACCAGACAGCCCCGACAGAAGACCTCGGCATTTTCAAATCCCGCAGGCAACTCTCCCCTGAACTGACCCGGCAGGTCGCGAATCGGATCCCCCAGGCCCATCAGAAAACCTTTCGATCCCTCATTCACTTTGGGACCGGCGTAATCGAGGGTGTCCATGCTGGTGCAGCCAATGACATGCAGATCGGTCGCAAAATCGGTTCGGGCCAGAACGTATTCGAGGGTCCCCGTGAAATCCTTGAGATCGACATTGCCATCAGTCATCAGCAGGAACTTGGTCAAGGACAGTTGTCCCTCTCCCAGAATCCGGAATGCAGAAACCATCGCTTCTCTGGGGTAACGGTCCTTGACCACCGCCCCGGCAAGAGAGTGGTAACCGGTCTCTCCATACGACCAGAGGTCACGAACCGTCGGCATCACCAGAGGGAACAAGGGTGACAGCAACTCCTGCAGGAAATCGCCGAGGAAGAAATCTTCCTGACGCGGTTTGCCAACGACAGTCGCCGGATAAATGGCATCGCGACGATGGGCAATCTCCCGAACCTTCATCACAGGGTATTCATGCTGCAGGGAGTAGTAGCCGTAGTGGTCACCGAAGGGCCCCTCGGGCCAGCGTTCTTTCGGCAGGGCATAACCGTGAATCGCAAACTCGCACTCTGCCACAAACGGATGGGCATTGTCCCCCGCCTGTGCCAGCTTGAGCGGTGCGTCCTGCAAGAGTGAGGCGAGTAGCAGTTCGGGAACATTCTCGGGCAGCGGAGCGATGGCGCTGGCGATGAGGGCAGGGGGGCCTCCGAGGAAGCAGGTCACGGGGAAAGGCTTTTCCAGACGCTCCGCTTCCATCAGGTGATAACCGCACCCCTTGTGAATCTGGAAGTGCAGACCGAGGTGCTCAGAGTCGTGGGCCTGCATCCGATACATACCCAGGTTGTGGCGACCATCCTCCGGGTGCTGGGTGTAGACCAGCGGCCACGTGATGAAGGGTCCCCCGTCCTCCGGCCAACTGGTGATGATCGGCAGATCATCGAGGGACGCAGAACGGTTGCGCACCTCCAGTACCGGCCCGTGGGTTTTCCGACGCATGCCCACCTTGAAAGCGGCCGCTGCCAGATCACGAGCCTCCCAGACTTTCTGGAAGGTCGGCGGCACGATGGTCTCCACGGTGTGGACCAGTTTTTTGAGGAAGTTCTGACCGTGGCGGCCAAAGCCCATTTCGACACGCCGGGCATTCCCGAACAAATTCATGACGAGTGGAAAGCGTGCACCTTTTGGATTGCGGAAGAGGATGGCCGGACCACCGGCGGCAATCACCCGACGGTGAATCTCTGCCACTTCCAATTTGGGGTCAACGGGAGCATCCACTTCCACCAGTTCCCCGGCGGAGCGAAGTTCATCAAGAAAGGTACGCAGGTTTCTGTGCATGGAGGACTCCCGGGTTCATCTGACCCTGACTCCATGATGCTGACCTGCAAAGGAGAAGGTGTCCAGTCCTTCAGAGGGGCTCCCTCTTCAGGATGAGCACTTCGGAAGGACCAGAATTCCTTCCATGCGATCCAATTTTATCTCCGCCCCATCATCTTCCACGCAATCGATCTGGCAATTCTCGAAGAGTTCGCCGGAGAGCTCCATGGAAAGGGCATGACGATATTGATCCACAGGCATGCCCGTCTCTCGTCCGACCGACACCCAAATTTTGGTGACAAAGCGATACCCACGGATCATCGCCTGTAAACGGAGGGTTCGGACCAATTCGACGACGGGAAGCAAAGGACACACCTTTTCGGCCCAGTGATTCCCCCATGGAATCGGGCGGGCATGAAAGAGTGATCGGCCGTCTCTCAGCCGAAGTTGAGGATTTCCTTCAAATTGCCCTCAGCCCCGGGAATTCATGCCTGATCCGCCCCCAATGCGAGGGCAATCCAGGTTCTGACCCCGATCGACATCGCCGGATCGTCGACCTGAAAGCGGGGATGATGGCAGAAGTGCACGATGCCCTTCTCCTCGTCCCGGTTACCCAGAAACATGAAGGCGGCAGAGACCTTTTCGCCGTAATAGGCGAAATCCTCTCCTCCCATGCACGGTGTGCCCTCATCCGTCATCGGCACCTCTTTGGAGACGGATCTCTCCACCTCCCGACACGCTTCCGGGTGATTATAAGTCACCGGGTAGCCCTCGATGATTTCCACACTGGCCGTGCACTCGTGGGCCTGTGCCACCGACTCGGCAATCTCTTTCAGGCGTCGACGCGCCATGTTGCCGACCTCTTTTTCAAAGGTCCGGATGGTTCCGGTGAGCTGCACCGTTTCGGGAATCACGTTATCCGCACTGCCTCCATGAAACTGGGTGAAGCTGACAACGCAGGATTTCATCGGATCGGTATTGCGTGAAACGATTTGCTGGGAGGCAGAGATAATCTGACTCGCCGCAACGATGGGGTCACGACAGGCATCCGGAGCTGCAGCATGGCCGCCGACTCCGGTGATCTCCATGGTGAAGGTATCCGGCTGGGCCATCGTCGGTCCTTCGACCACTCCCACCTTGCCGGTATCGAAGGAAGGCCAGACATGCATGCCAAAGATGCGATCGACCCCTTCGAGACATCCATCGGCGATCATCGCCGGAGCTCCTCCGGGGAGCGCTTCTTCATTCGGCTGAAATATAAAGCGGACCGAGCAGGGCAGATGATCGCGAATACTCGCCAAAGCTTTGGCCGCACCAACCAGCATGGAGGTGTGGGCATCGTGACCACACATGTGGGCCGCACCCGGTATCGTGCTCTTGTGTGGAAGATCCGCTTCCTCGTCCATCGGCAGAGCATCCATGTCCGCACGGAAGGCGATCCGTCTCGTTGCTCCCGGAACATCGATGTCGCCAACGACGCCGGTCTTGCCGATCTGTTCACGGGTCTCGATCCCGGCGGATCGAAGCTGCTCGGCGACCAGTGCGGCGGTGCGCACCGTATCGAAGCCGATCTCAGGATGCTGGTGGATATCCCTTTGCAGGGCGATCACCTCATCGATGACCTGATCCTTGAGTTTCTCCACATCCATTTCACGAATCGTTGCCATCGAAGGCTCCCTTCTGCGGTGGAACCCCGATTCTGAACCAGAATGCCCCCTCAGGAAAGCGGCTCACGTTGCCGATTCGGGTGTCTTGGGCTACTCTCAGCGTTCAACGTTCCAACGGGAGGACCCCATGGCTGCAAAACTGACGCCCCCATCCGAAGACTACCCGCGCTGGTACCAGGAAGTGATCCAGCGGGCCGAACTCGCCGAGAACGCCCCAGTGCGCGGATCGATGATCATCAAGCCCTACGGATATGGGATCTGGGAACAGATGCAGTCGGTTCTCGACCGCATGTTCAAGGAGACTGGGCACGTCAACGCCTACTTCCCGGTGCTGATCCCCGAAAGTTTCCTCAAAAAGGAAGCAGAGCACGTGGAGGGCTTCTCCCCCGAACTGGCCGTGGTCACCCACGCTGGTGGCAAGGAACTGGAAGAGCCCTACGTCGTTCGTCCCACTTCGGAGACGATCATCTGGGATACCTACCGTAACTGGATTCAGTCCTACCGCGATCTGCCGCTGCTGATCAATCAGTGGGCCAATGTCATGCGTTGGGAAATGCGTCCCCGTCTCTTCCTGCGGACCACCGAGTTCCTGTGGCAGGAAGGTCATACCGCCCATGCCACCAAGGAAGAGTCCCACGAGGAAACCCTGCGCATGCTCGAGGTCTACGCGCGCTTCGCTGAAGACTACATGGCGATGCCGGTGATTCAGGGAGAAAAATCAGAGCGAGAAAAATTCGCCGGAGCAGTCAAGACCTACTCCATCGAAGCGATGATGGGAGATGGCAAGGCCCTGCAGGCCGGCACCAGTCACGACCTCGGCCAAAACTTTGCCAAGGCATTTGACGTCAAATACCAAAGCGCCGAAGGCAAGGAAGAATATGTGTGGGCCACCTCCTGGGGAGTCTCCACCCGTCTCGTGGGTGCTCTCGTCATGGCCCACGGAGATGAACAGGGTCTCGTGTTGCCTCCTCGACTGGCACCGATCCAGACGGTGATCGTGCCGATCTATCGGGGTGAAGAGCAGATGGCGACGGTCCTCGAGGCGTGCTCCAAGATGGAAGCAGAGCTGAAAGCTGCCGGAGCCCGCACCCATCTCGACGATCGCGACCAGTTCCGTCCCGGTTACAAGTTCAATGAGTGGGAACTGAAAGGGGTCCCGGTCCGCATCGAGGTCGGCCCCCGGGATCTGGAGAAGGGTGAGGTAGTTCTCGCCTTCCGCCACAACGGAGAGAAGAAAACCCTGCCTCTGGAGGCCGTGGCCAAAGAGGTGATGAGCGTTCTCGATGAAGCACAAAAGGGGCTCTTTGAGAAAGCCCTGAAGCGTCGCGAAGAACGAACCCACAGCGTTGACAGCTACGACGAGTTCAAGGAACGCGTCAATGATGGCGGCTTCTTCCTCTGTCACTGGGATGGCACCACTGAAACGGAAGAAAAGATTCAGCAGGAAACCAAGGCCACGATCCGCAACATTCCCTTCGATGCCCCGGATGAGGCGGGTGAATGCATGGTCACCGGAAAACCGAGTGCCCGTCGGGTCATCATTTCGAAAGCGTATTGATCCATGGGAGCCATCGGACTGATTCTGGCAGCGGTTTTGTCGACGAACTCCATTGTCCCTGAGACCGCTTTTCAGGATTCACCGGCGGCGACCTATCTCATCGATCTGCAGGATATCTCCCGCCATCGCATCCACGTCGAGATGACCTGCGCCCGTAGCCCGATCGAGGATCTGGAAATCTGGATGCCGGTGTGGACTCCGGGCTCCTACAAGATCCGCGATTATGCGCGTCACATCGAAACCCTCTCTGCGATGGATGCATCCGGGAACGAAATCCCGGTCACCAAGATTCGCAAGAACACCTGGACCCTGGCTGCGGGTCCCGGTGGAACGGTTCGCCTGAGGTATACCCTCTATTGTCGATTGATGACCGTGCGCACCAATTTCGTGGAAAAAGACGGTGGGTTCCTCAATGGAGCCGCCACCTTCCTGCTCCCCCGAGGGGCTGACGGTCCATTTGATTTTGCTTTTGTCGACCTGCAACAGGCATCGGAGCTGGAAAAGATCTGCACCCTCCCCCGCCTCGGGAACCGCTGGCGTGCCGCCGATGTCGATACCCTGTGCGATTCACCGATTCTGATCGGCAAGCCACAGGTCTTGCCCTTTGTGGTCGAAGAAATTCCCCACGACCTGATTCATATGGGGGACACCTCCACCTGGGATATGGAGGGAAGCCGTGAAGCCATCGAATCCCTGACCCGGGAGATGGTTTCCTTCTGGGGAGAGATCCCCTACTCCCGCTACCAATTCATGAATGTCATCTCTGAAGCGGGGGGTGGTCTCGAGCACAAGGACTGCACTTTGATGCTGACCAGCCGCTGGAGCTGGAAGGATGAGGATCGGCGCCGCGGCTGGTATGGCCTCGTCAGCCATGAACTTTTCCACGCCTGGAACGGCAAGCGACTGCGACCCGTTGCGCTCGGCCCCTTCGATTACGAGAAGGAAGTCCTGACTCCGGATCTGTGGATGGTCGAGGGATTTACCAGTTACTACGACGATCTCATCGTTGCCCGGGCGGGTCTCATGAACAGTGACCAGTACCTCGAACGACTCTCCGATCAGATCGAAGGCATCCGCAACTCCCCCGGACGACAGGTACGTCCCCTCTCCGAGGCGAGCACCGATGCCTGGATCCGCTATTACCAGCAGGACGAGAACGCCATCAACAGCCAGATCTCCTACTACACCAAGGGGGCTCTCGTCGCCTGGCTCCTCGATGGCACCATTCGTGAAGCCAGCAACCATCAGCGCAGCCTCGACGACGCCATGCGCCTGGCCTTCCAGCGATACTCGGGAGAAGCGGGCTACACTCCAGAACAACTGCGAGAGGTCTTCGAAGAGGTCGCCGGCCAATCTCTCTCCGACTTCTTTTCACGCTACATCGACGGCACGGACGATCTGGACTACGCAGTCGTTCTGAGAACCTTTGGACTTCGCTTTGACATCCCGGAGGACGAAGAAGATGACGAGGAAGAAGAAGCGGAAAAGGGCTGGCTTGGCATCGATGCCCGCGATCGCTCCGGTCGCTGGGTTGTTTCAGAGGTCCGACGCGGAACCCCTGCTTACGAAGCCGGGCTCAACGTGGGTGATGAGATCATCGCCCTCGATGCCTTCCGGGCCTCAGCCGGTTCCTGGTCCAATATCTGTCGGCAGTATTTACCGGGCAGTCAAGCAACCCTGACCATCGCCCGTCGCGGACGTATCGAGACTCTGAGCGTCGAGTTCACCGCCGAGCCGAAGGACCTGTGGAACCTGAAAATCGACGAGGAGGCCCCCGAAGAGGTCGCTCAGCGTCGTGCAGCATGGTGGGGCAAGGCCGAGCCTGAAAAGAAGGAAGAAGAATCCCCCGAGGACAAGACCGGGGACTGACTCTTTCTTTACCCGGCCATTGGATTTCCCGATTGGCCGATTCTCTCCCACCATCCTAATCTCCTTATGGAGCGGTATGGCAATTCCACGTCCGCCCAGACCCACGCACGCCTTGCGTGCCCACGGAGCCCGCCTGTTCCGAAATCCCAGGAGGTCGCTTTGAACACCATGACTGAAAGTTTTACCACCCGGAAAGAATTCGTGCGTCTTCACGCCGAGTTCCCGGTGCGCTACAAGTTTCTTTCCAAAGAGGTCGAAATCCAGGAAGACGCCATCTTCGAGGGCATCACCGCTCGCATGGGCGGGGATGGACTCCTTCTTCACGGCAAGATTCCCAGCTTCAACTGGATCCCCGCCCTGTTGATGGGAAAGATCCACATCGGCGTCAATCTGCTGATCCCATCCCTCGACACCGCCATCAAATGCCTGTGTCAGGTCGCATGGATCGAAGAGATCACCGAAAACAAGGATCGCTGCAGCCTCGGCCTGCGCTTCCTCGAAATCTCCAAGGAAGATCAGGACCAGGTGATGAAATACCTGATCCGCTCTCAGGTACGGAAGTCCTGAAGCCACTCGACAGCAAACAAAAAACCCCTCCGGGCCCATGGCCCGGAGGGGTTTTTTGTTGAACAATCTATGTGTCGCTTCTAGCCAACTTCTCCCTTTATGACTGAGGATTACTTCTTGCCTGCACTCGGCACTTTTTTTCTGGCTCTGATTCTTTGGAACCTGACTCCTGATCTTCAGGAGATTCTGGGGCTGAATGGTTGGGGTTCGACCGATTGGGGAGTGGTGCGGTGGGTGTGGCCTCTGGTTTCATTGGTTCTGATGCCCGCTTTGGTCAGTGGATTACTCCTTTGGCCCGATTCGTTGGGCCGCCCGGGCAAGAGACCGCTGACACGGCAACGGTGGGTTCGGGCCCAGATCTCGGGATCTCTGACTTCCCTGTTCGCCTGGGGCGCCTCTCTGTTGGCCTTTGACTGGCCGGGAACCGTCGCTTCTGTCATTCCGAGCAGCGCCTACGGCGTGACGATGCTGCTGGCGTGTCTTCCGCTGCTGGCAGGGCTCGCCCTTTTGTCCCTTCCGCAAGGCCGTGCCTCCGGTATCTCCAGTGCCTCTGGCCAGCGTGCTGAAATGTGGAGAGTCCTGCGACCCAACCTGATCGTGTTGATGCCCTTTGCTGTGATTCAGGGTTTGGAAGAGTGGACCCGCCTCAACCCGGACCTGTTTCTGGCTCTCCCATCGCCCGCTCAATTCTTTCTCATCGGCCTTCCCGTACTGCTGATTCTTGGCCTGGCACCCTGGCTCTTTGAGAAGATCCTGAAGAGCACTCCACTGCCTGTCGGATCGATGAAGGATCGCTTTCTTGCCCTGTGCCAAAAATCCGGCCTGCGGGATGTCCAGCCGAAGATCTGGCAAACCGGCCAGCGGCCGATGGCCAATGCCATGATGACCGGACTCCTCCCCTACCAGCGCAGGGTCTTCATGACCGATGTCCTTCTCGACTCGCTAAGCGAAGACGAGCAGGATGCGGTCCTCGCCCATGAGTTGGCCCATGCCCGCAGGTTTCACCTGTGGATCTACCTGCTCTTTTGTGGTGCCGTGATTTTGTGGGCGTGGCTGGCAGATGCATGGCTTGCTGATCTCTTCCACGAAGACGTCGTTTTGTGGATCACGCCATGCCTGTTTCTCATCCTGTTTTTCTTTGGTTTCCGCAAGCTCTCACACCATATGGAACATGAAGCGGATCTCTACAGTGAGTCTCTCTGTGAAAAACCGGGTTCCATCATTCAGGCCCTGCTGAGATTGCGGCGTCACAATCCCCAGTCCCTTGAAAAATCCAGTTGGCGACACCCTTCCACTCTGCAACGAATCCGCATTCTCCACGCCCATCGTGGAGATCCGGTTTTTCGACAGCGCTTTGATGGCAAGGGTCGCTGGATTCGGCGACTGATCCTGGTCGCTCTGGTCGGCGGAGGGGGCCTGATAAGCTGGCAATCCTGGCATGCTCCGCAGGTCCCAGAGTGGCAGGTAACAGCAGAAGAAGCGATCGACCACCTTCTCGCCTTCCAGGAACGGGGTCAGCGCCCCAATAACGAACCAGCCCGTATGCGCGAGCTGATCCTCGCTACCGAAGAGCGACTCGTGCAATCGGTCACAGAACTGCGCACACTCGACCCGAAGCATCCCAGTCTCTCTGCCCTGCTTCTGCAGTTGGCGGAGATCTACGACCAACTGGACCAGCCATGGAGTGCCCTCGCCTGCCGGCTGCAGGCGAGACAGATTCCCGTTTCGGAATAAAAAAGGCCCGTCGCTCACTGAGCGACGGGCCTTTTCTTTGCGGTCTTCGACTCGATCAATTGGCGAAGACGTAGAAGCTGCCGAAGTTCTGGGCTGCGAGGAGCTGCATGAAACTGATGCCTTCGGAGTCATCGTTGATGTAGATGGTATGGATCGGAACCTGCTGCCAGTTGGCAGAAGTGATCTCCGAAAGGGCTATGTTCGAAGTGTCGACACTGTCGCAGGTCGGAACCCCATCACTCAGAATGATCATTTGGCGCGAAGGCTTGCTCGATTGATTGCAGATCTGCAATGTTGTAATTGCAGCCGGCGACAAGCAGGTCCAACCGTCCGGAACCAGAGTGTTGACCCATGCGATCGCCGCAGCCTTGTTGGCAGAGGTGGCCCGCTTCGGTTGTGGAGACCAGGTCACAGTATTGGAACTGAAAGATACCAGGCTGAATTCGGCCTCAGGGCTGAGGGAATTGACGGAAGCGGTGACCTCCTGCTTGAGGTCTTCCATGGCTCCCCCCCAGTCCATCGAACCGGACTTGTCGAGGCACCAGAAGAAGGCATCACCCTCGTAACCATTGCCGTAAAAGAGGATCGTCTCCGGAGCATCCTCTTCATCATCGGCAGAACCTCCACCTCCTGAAGGCAGGTCGAGGGGTCGGGATCGACCCTCCGGTTGCTCGAGGGAATGGGCGGTGAGCCCCATCGATCCGAGCAGGAACAGAGTCATGAAACAAATGGCCCATCCTCGCAGGGGGCCAGGGGACATCATGGAGGACATCGGGTCCCTCCCTCTCTCTCCGAAACTAGTCTGACGATTGCCGGAGCGGACCCAGAGGGGAGATCCCCAGCGGATCACGCTGCCGTGACAGTCCTTTCTGTCAGAGAAGTTTCGCCCCAAACCGCGGAATCAGCCCACTTTGAGAGGAAGTTGACAGGCACAGGAGTTGCCCTGAGAGAAAAGTTGGGGAATTTGTTCCGGCTTCAGGAAAGTTCGGAATAGAGGGACTGATGTTTCTGGAACATCAATTCGAGCTCCTGGCGATCAGGAAGGCCCACGATGGCTCCCGGTTTCTGACTGACGAGAGCCCCCACCATGCTTCCACGGATCAATTGATCGCGCAGGGACAACCCGTCAAGACCCGCATCGATACACCCGGCGATAAAGCCGTCACCACAGCCGGTGGCATCCACCTCCTGTACCGAAGGGGCAGGCAAGGATCCGGCCCCTTCGCTGTCGACCCAGACCAGCCCATCCTCACCGCGGGTGACGACCACTGCTTGTGCCCCCATTTGCCTGAATCTATCGGCAGCGGTTGTGGCTTCCGATTCGCCGGTCAGGGCCAGTGCTTCCTGTTCGTTGGGTGTGAAGAGATCCACGTGCGGAAGCAAGGCCTCCAGTTCCTCCATCAATGACCGGCCGGGAATTCGAATGATATCGAGAATCACCCGGGTTCCACCGGCCCTTGCGGCTTTGAACCAGGCCACCAGTTCATCAAGATGGGGACGGTCTGCCAATCCATGGGCATGAACCGAAATCACGGCAGCGTCATCCAGAAGGTTTTTGGAAACCTGTTGTGGCCAATCCCCATCATTGGCACCGGTATCGGAGATAAATCGGCGATCTTCCCCTTCGGTGTTGATGACAAAGGTGCTCCCGGTGCGATGCCCAGCACGAACCTGGAAATGATCCAGATGGACCCCCTCCTTCTGCAGGGCATCCTTGAGGAAATGGCCGAAGGGATCAGCCCCCACCGCACCGCAAAGGTGTACTTCCCTTCCGAGGCGCGCCAATCCGGTCGCACTGTTGGCGGCGCATCCTCCTATGTGCAGGGTGATCTCGGGAGAGCGAGCAGACCCTCCTGGTGCGGGCAGGGAAGTGACGGGCAGCGCGACCAGATCGGCGACGACCGCTCCCAAACAGATCACTTTGCTTCCCATTCCACCTCCCAAATTCACTTCACAAAAAAGGGTCGAAGCCCGAGGCGGACTTCGACCCTTTGCAGAACTTCTGATCCGCCTTACTGGGGCTGGTAGAAGGTTCCGTTGTTCTGGGCAGCGAGCTGCTGCATGAACTGGATGCCTCCCGAATCGGAAGCGATGTAGATGGTGTTCACCGGAATCTGCTGCCAGTTGGCGGCGGCGACATCGGTGAGGCACTGCGACGCCGTATTGGTGCCGTTGCAGTAGGGCTCACCGTCGGAGAGCACGAGCATCTGCTTCATGGCTTTCGAAGACTGGTTGGCAATGTTGAGTGTTTCCACGGCCGCGGGACCCAGGCAGGTCCAGCCGGCGGCGTTCAGACTCAGCACCCACGCGGTGGCCGCACCCTTGTTGGCGGGGTTGGCACGCTGGGGCATGGGGTTCCAGACGATATGGCCTTCCGAGAAAGCCACCACTCCGAACTCTGCTTGCGAAGAGAGGGAGTTGAGAGTCTGGGTGAACTCCTGCTTGAGATCCTCGATCTCACCGTTCCAGCTCATGGAGCAAGACTTGTCGAGGCACCAGAAGAAGGCGTCGCCTTCATACTCGCCTCCCCAGAAGTTGATGGTCTCCGGGGCGTCTTCTTCATCGTCTCCGTCTCCCGCTCCTCCGGAAGGAAGATCGAGGGGGCGACGGGCACCATCGGGAGACTGGGCAGTCATCCAACCAGCGGTGGTCACCACAAAAAGAAACGCAAAAATGAGGGTCAGGATACGCATGACGTTCCTCTCTCTTGATGCTGGCAAAGCCAGCTTGGGCTCTGAACGGGTCAACCATTCCTTCCCTGGTCTCAACTGCCCCTGAACCGTCTCAAAAGGCAGATATCCCCGGAAAATATGGTTTCTCAATGAGTAGGACGGTCTTCCGGTGGTGATCCCTCGCGGAATTTCCACACTTTTTGAAATCCTTCTCCACTCACGAGATCTCCATTGTTCATCAGAAAGGGGTGAATTTGTAGTCCTTTCTCGGCCCGGGATCGGGGTTTATGGTGATTCTGAAAGGCGGTTTTGACCGATGAATTCCCCCAAAATGCCCGCAATTGGCGTCCTGACCATCTCTGACAGGGCCTTCAGAGGGGTCTACGAGGACAAGGGCGGCCCCGAAGTCCGCCGCTGGCTCGAGCCCCGGATCCCCTCTTCCCCCCCTTTTGAAATGCGTATCGTCTCGGATGAGCGGGATCTGATCCGTGAGGCCATCGAGGAAATGTCCGAAATTTGCTGTCTCGTCATCACCACGGGCGGAACCGGTTTCGGTCCGCGGGACGTCACTCCCGAAGCCACCGCCGACGCCTGTGAGGTGCTGATCCCGGGATTTGGCGAAAAAATGCGTGCGAAAACATGGGATCGGGTCCCTACCGCGATTCTATCCCGTGCCATCGCCGGTCGCCGGGGAACCTGCCTCGTCATCAATCTGCCCGGAAACCCGAAAGCCATCGCTGAATGCCTGGAAGAGATCTGGCCGGCGATTCCCCACGCCATCGAAACTGCAGGGGGTCCGGATATCGAAGCGGAGGGTGCCGCCCCGGCTCCTCACGATCCGCCGGAAAAGAGCTGTCCGTAAAGTTCTTCATACTGGGAGATGACCGGATCCCAGCGGAATTGATCTTCCACCCTTTGACGCCCTGTGCTCGCAAAGAGGGATCTTCGTTCGGCATCTTCCAGCAGCGTGCGCGCCCCCTGAGAGAGAGCTTCAATATCTCCGACCGGGGCGAGGAAACCGGTCTCGCCATCGACGATCACTTCCGGCATTCCACCGGAAGCGGTCGCGATCACGGGCAATCCACACGCCATCGCTTCAAGGGCGGCCAGTCCAAAGGACTCGTTTTCACTGGGCAGCAGGAAGAGATCAGAACTGGCAAGCAGGGGGGCGGTGTCATCGATGATGCCCAGCCAGTGGACCCTGTCCCAGACTCCCAGTTCTTTTGCGAGACTCTCTGCTGCAGCCCGATCAGGTCCATCACCGATCATCAACAATCTGGCGGAGAGACCCGCTGTTGATTTGGCGAAGATGCGAATGACATCTCCCGTGCGCTTGACCGGCCTGAAGTTGCTGACGTGAGCGAGAAGCAACTCACCCTCCGGAGCAAATCTTGCCCGCAATTGATCACAGCCCCTCGATGTTGAAAACGCATCGGTATCCACGGCATTGGGGATCGTCTCGACCTGCAGATGCGATCCGAGCTCATTGTGGGTTTCACGGGCGAGCCAGTCGCTGACACCGGTGACATGATCACTTTCTTCCATCGCCCAACGGGTGATATCCGTGTAGGACGGGTCTGCACCAACGAGGGTGATATCGGTTCCGTGAAGGGTGGTCACTACCTTGACCCCATGATCCGCGTTCATGTTGCGTGCCAGAATCGCTGCCAATGAATGGGGAATCGCGTAGTGGGCATGAATGATCTCGATGTCGTGATCCTGGATAACCCTCGACAACTGGTTCGCCAGAGCCAGGGCATAGGGCGGATAGCGAAAGAGCGGATAGGAAGAAACATTGACCCGGTGATAGTGAACTCCCAGGGTCAGCGGGTCGAGTCGGAAGGGTCTCTCGTGGGAGACGAAATGAATCTCGTGCCCATTCTTTGCCAATCGCATTCCCAACTCGGAAGCGATCACGCCACTTCCTCCATGGGTCGGGTGACAGACGATGGCGATCTTCATCTCAGGCACCCCCACCTTCGCGAGCACTCAAGCCGCGGCCATGAATCATGTCGACGGGATTGGTGACCGCCGGTGGATCCTGCCACTTGAGTGCTTCACCGAATTCGACACCGACCCTTCCCCCCAGATCTCTGGCACGCCCCTCGACTGCCAGCATGAACTCCGGTCTGGAAATCTTGGTGGGCGGCCCATCCTTGCCCGGCTGATGAAATTGGGAGGCATAACACTGAACCGCTTCACACTTGCGAGCCCAGTGATCAGTGACATCGACGATGACACTGGGGTCAAAGGGGGTGTGACACATGTAGTATCCCAGAGTTGCAGGTCTGTGCTGGGTCTCCGCGGGAGTCCCCCCCGGATACATCTTCACACCGCCAAGATAGAGACTGCGATAGGCCAGCAAGCCTGCTCCGGCGTGATCCGGATGCAGATCATCTCTCCAGGGGGCAAGCATGACCCGCGGGCGGGTATGGCGAACGACAGCCACCAGTTTTTCACGGGCTTCATCCGTATCCCTGACAGAACCATCCGGCAGGTCGAGACAGACGCGGTAATCAATCCCCAGAACTTCTGTCGCTGCCGCCGTTTCCTGAGCGCGCAGCTCGGGGGTACCACGACTCGACAGTTCTCCCCGGGTCAAATCGACGATGCCCACCCGGTGCCCACTGGCAAGGGTGGCCAGGATTGTTCCGCCAATGGAGATTTCCGCATCGTCGGGGTGGGCAGCGACCACCAGCAGATCCAGAGGTTCATTCATGGGCTCAAGAGGATTCATTCGGACTCTCCGATTCACTCTTCTCACTTGATGAGGCCAAAGGCCAGGGGCTGACACGGCCATCCCATCGTGTGATGTTCCCGGAGATGAGAGTGATCATCTCCTGTAATGCACCGAGTCCCTGCCAGGCCAGCAGATCACACAGGTTACGGCTTCTTTCCGGTTCCATCCCCCCCGGAAAAGCCCTGTCGACCCACGCCCTGGCACGATTCCGTTTCGCCTCGACCTCGAGATCCAGACCCAGATCCACCGATCTCCCCAGACTCTCGAGTTGTTTCTGCCAACGGCTTCGCAGACGCTCCGCTTTCTTCCGCAGTGCAGGATTGGAAAACGGATCCGTGGCGAGTGACTGCAACTTTTCAAAAAGTTCTGAAGAGGCCTGCGACAGCTCTTCCCGTTTCAGTGCACCCTTGTCGTTGGGAATCAGAAGTGACAGGTCTACGCCCGGGACCAAACGGTCCAGCCCCACTCCCAGTTCCGTCAACGCCTCGATCAGATCAGACTCCAGCGGCCGCAATCCCGGGCGCGGTAACCACAGGGGTTGGGTGATATCCCAACGCTTGCGAATGATGCGCGTCTGCAGGGTGTAACACCATTCGGTCGCCCCCAGGATGACCGCTGCAGGTTCCAGAATCGCATCCTGGATCACCCCTCTCAGGAGTGCATCCGCAGAGAGCCTCTCTGAATCTGCAAAGAGTTCCATCTCCTCAGAGGACTCCGGGCGAACTCTCTCACCAGCGGTATCGATCACAAAGAAAGGAGCACCATCACGGGGACGAACCGGTGCAGGAATCCCCTGCTCCACTTGCTCACTGCTCGCTCTTCTGACTTCCTGCTGATAGACCCCGGATTCACTGTGGGCTTTTTCGATCCAGGGCAACTGCAAGCCGCGAAGCCACTGCGGGTAAATCGGCAACCACGCTTCTTCCGGAAGAAACTGCCACAGGAGATTGCAGAATTCTGCTGACGGAGATGGGTCCAGAGCTTTGCGCATGAGTGAAAGAATTTCGGCCGAATGGGGAGCGCCCTCAAAACAGTCTTCGAGTTCCCTGATCCGCTCTTCTGTGGAGAGCGGATGGCGCAGGCCTGAAATCGGTCTCCGGCCGCGGTCGAAGGGAACTCCGAGCTGGGAACCATTGCGAAAGCTTCCCGGATTGAGTTCCCCGACATCGTGGTCTTCATCGGCGATCCAGAAGAGAGCGACTGCGGGGATTCCCCGCTTTTCCAGATCCGCGGCCAGGCCGATGGCCGACAGAAGTTTCACCGTACTCAAAAGGGGCCCCGCACACAAAGCCGGTTGCTGACCCGCCAGAATGATCTGGCAGGAAGGGTCCTGCAGTTTATTCAATGCAGACCGGGGGCCATTTGGCAATGGAAGGGTGTCCCAATGGGGCTTCAACTCTTCCACCCACTCGGTTCTGCGAGCCGGATCCCAGCGGTGATTTTTCACATGACGGGAAACGTCATCCGCATCGATGGCGACAGGCCCCATCACCGCATCCCACCCCGGTCCCCTTTTCAGGCGAAGGTCGAGTGCGTTATGAACAGTGGGTTGGCCCGTGCCGTCATTCATCACTTGTGTTGCGCCGATCTCTCTGCGGTAAAGATCATGCGTGGTGAGGTCCCGGGGATCTGATCCGATCCATCCCAGTCTCCCCGGCATGCCAGCGGAGCCCAGCCACTCTCTTCCAACATTTTGGTCACTTCAGATTTTGTGAACAGCCGGACCGACTCAATATAGTGACTCTCTCCCGCTGGCCCCGTCAGGGTTACTCTCTTTTCCACTCTTTTTCCATCCTCAGTGATACTGCGCTCCTCGAGGATCGACTTGTCGCCGACGACTCTTTCGCTGACAGGAACAAGCTTGTTCACGATCAAATCCCGGTCAGGAAGATCGAGCAAAAAGCGGCCGCCCTTCCTCACCACACGGGCGACCTCTGCCAGGACGCCCTGATTTTCTTCATCGGTTTCGAAGTAACCAAAGGAAGTGAAAAACATCAGCACTGCATCGAAATGATCCACCTCAAAGGGCAACTGCCTCATGTCTCCCTGATGGAGAATCACCGACTCCTGCAGATGACGGCGGGCTTCCGCGAGCAATTCTTCAGAAAGGTCGAGGCCGTGAAGTTCAAAGGCAGATCCCTGAAGCCAACGGGAGTGACGCCCTGCGCCACAGCAGAGGTCGAGAACACGGGCTCCCTCCTCAGGGCTCAGCCAGTCGAGAGCAGCGGCGACTTCTGCCTCGGCGGATTCCACGCTTCTTCCCGGGTAGACCTGCAGGTACTCGGACCTGAAGGCCCGCTGATACCACGGATCGGTGCCCGCCCCGGTTCGACTCATGATCTCCTGCCTTCTGTTTCTGAAACGCTGAAGCCCCAAATTTGACTCCAGAGGTCCATTTTCCATTTTCCCGTGAAGATTTCACTCCCACAAGAGAACCGTTGGCCAATCGAAGGTCGATTTGAAGGCCCTTGCCTGCCCTCCCCCCAAGCGTTACTGAGAAGGGTCGCAGGGGGATTTTCCCTTCAGATTTGGCCGGAAACGGGGAGTAGATTGAAGAATATCGCCAGGGTCGCCATTCCGGTTCCGATCCATGAGGCCTTCGATTATCGGATCCCGGATGAAATGCTGGGGCAAATTGTCCCCGGAACCCCTGTCCTAGTCCCCTTTGGTCCCAGCCGTCGGTACGGCTGGGTGATCGAGACGACAGACCACTCTGTGCATCCCAAATTGAGAAAAATCCACTCTGTCGTCGAGGATGGAGCCACCCTCTCCGAGGAACTGCTGACCCTCCTCGATTGGACTGCGAACTACTACGTCTGCGGAATCGGTGAAGCCATCGAGACGGCACTTCCCAAACCGGTTCGGGAACGAAAGGTTCGCCAGGTGCGCTGGGTCCGGGGTCTCGAAGGGGCACGCCCCGACGAAAAGGGTGGTGGTGCCGACGCCCGCAATCGGGTCCTCGAGTTTTTGCAACAACATCCCAAACCTGTTCCCCTGCGACGACTCGTCGAAGAATGCGGGATCAGTGACAGCCCCATCAAAACTCTGGCGAAAAAGGGGCGTATCGAGATCTTTGAAAGTCTGCCTCCGGAATTCGGTGTACCCGGGGAGTCCCTTGCCGATTCGATTCCATGGGATCAACCCGCTCCCTTCGAGCCGAACGATGAGCAACAAGCTGCCATCGATCGTATTCGCGAACAGATCTTCCTCGAAAAATATCAGACCTTCCTGCTTCATGGAGTCACAGGCAGTGGAAAAACGGAGGTCTACATCCGTGCCGCACAGACCGCATTGGCTGCCGGCAAGGGGGTCCTCGTTTTACTCCCAGAGATCGCCCTGACTCCGCAGGCGATTGAGAGATTCACAGAGCGCCTCGGTCCCGTTGCGGTTCTGCATTCGATGCTTCCTGATACCGAGCGTGCCGTTCACCATGAACGACTCCGCAAGGGAGAAGTCAAACTGGCGATTGGAGCCCGCAGTGCTGTCTTTGCACCGGTTACCGATCTCGGTTTGATCGTCGTCGACGAGTGTCATGAGAGCTCTTACAAACAGGAAAACAGCCCTCGCTATCACGCAAGGGATGTGGCGGTCATGCGGGCCCACCAGTTGGGCATCCCCTGCGTCCTCGGCTCGGCGACCCCTTCGATGGAATCACTGGAGAACGCCCGCCAGGGACGCTACGAAAAACTGAATCTGGAAAATCGGGTCAATGACCGCGACATGGCGACCATCGAAATCATCGATCGTCGAAAGGAAAAGGGGACGGGAGACAGTTCCGGTCTTCTCTCCAGAAGACTGATCGACCTCATCCGCCAGACCCTTGATCGGGAGGAGCAAGTTCTGCTTTTTCTCAATCGTCGTGGCTTTGCAAGAGACGTCCATTGTCGGCAATGCGGGTATTCATTCCGCTGCAACAGTTGTGATATTCCCCTCACTTACCACAAACACCGGGATATCGCCCAATGCCACTATTGTGCGGAGCAACGGGCTATCCCCGATCGCTGCCCACAGTGCCAATTCACCGGATTACGCCAACGCTCCCCGGGAACCGAAAGAGTCGAGGAAACTCTCGTTTCCCTGTTTCCAGAGGTACGCGTAGACCGACTCGACAGGGACACCGTCACCAGTGGACGGCGGATGGAACAGATCCTGCAAAAGTTCCGTGATGGGGAAACCCAAATCCTGGTGGGAACACAAATGGTCGCCAAGGGTCACGACATCCCCGGAGTCACACTGGTCGGAGTTCTCGATGCGGATGTGGCACTCGGACTCCCCGACTTCCGATCGGCAGAAAAAACCGCTCAACTCTTATGCCA
>JACETR010000060.1 GCA_013911165.1 Planctomycetota bacterium
TTCTGCTGTTGAACTTCTTCTGCGGGTTGGGGATCATTGGGCCTGCTCCTTCAAGTGCGAGATTCTCGGACTGCCGGAGAGATTGTACCGCTTGCCAGTCCTCGAAAGGAATCGGGATGTTGAAAGCCGGAATCCTGTACCTCCTGAACCAGGTGACTCTGAACCTGCACAGGACCTCGATCACTCTCGTCGCTGTCGGTCTTTTGGGCTGGGCATCGGTGAACGTCTCCCCATTGCACGCGCATCAGGATCCCCAGAACTCTCCCGCTCCGGTGATATCCATCCCTCTGGATGAACCCGACTATGGAGAGCTGTTGCAGGGCGAGGTGATCGTCCGTGAGTTTGAGGTCAGCAATGAGGGGACAGCCACCCTCAAGATTTGGCGAGCCAACCCCAGTTGCAGCTGCACAAAGATTCTCGATTTTCCCAGAAGCCTCGAGCCCGGTGAAAAGGGTGTGGTCAAATTTGAGATCGACAGCAAGAAGGTCAAACCGGGTGACACCCGCAAGGGCATCACTCTGGAAAACAATGACGTCGAGCGCTCCAAAATCCGCTTCATCTTTGCCGCCAAGATCACCAGCCTTTTTGAATCCGACCCCAATCCGATCAAGATCACCGGTCTCTATCGCAATGAGAAGAAAGCACGGGTTCGTCTGCTGGCGAAAACCGATTACGGATTCAACATTCTCGGTGCCCGCTCGCGAAATGGAGAATTCGAGATTACCGACTTTGAAGAGGTGACCAAGGATGGGGAGTACTCCATCGAGATTACGGTGCCACCTTCAGAGGAGCCAAGAGTGATCAAGGATCCTCTGGATCTGATGATCGAAGTCAAGGATGGACGTTCGGTGGTGGTGGGACGGTATGTGGAGATCCATCACATGGAATCGGTTCAGGTTTCGCCGGCCAGTGTGCTCCAGTTTGGAAATCGCGATACCGATCGTCTTCTGGGAGAAAACTCCAAGGGGGTGGTGACCAAGATGGTCCAGCTCCTGAACATCGACGCGGACCTCGACTTCAAGGTACTGGGTGCCACGCTCGAGGGATTTCCGGAGGGGACGCTGGATGTGATGGTGACGGAAGTGGTTCCGGGGAAGAACTATCGGGTGCTGTTGACCCTGACGGAGTATCGCAAGGAGCCGATTCTGCGAGGAAAGCTCACCATCGAGACCAATGACCCCTTGCGCGAGTTAAGGGTGATTCAGGTCGCTGCCCGTTTTGGACGACGCTAGGGGTCGATCACTCACCGCCGGAAGCGGGAGCGGAATCTCCCTTGCCTCCGGGTCTGCGGCGACGACGACGGCGTCTCTTTTTGGGAGCTCCATCGCCACCTGCTGGCTGACCACCTGCTGGCTGACGACCTGCGGAACCACCACCTGCTGATTTGGCACCGGAATCAGATGGACCATTCGTTGATCCGGAACCGGCAGGTTTGCGCCGGCGGCGTCTCCGTGCCGGGGATCGGTTTTCACCGCCCGACTCGCCAGGTTTGTTCTCTCCGGTGGCGGAGGATGTGGTCGCATCAGAGCGACGTCTGCGGCGACGGCGTTTCTTCTTCACACCCTCTGTACCAGCACCCTCGCTACCGACCGTTTCGCCATCGGCTGGGCGACCGGCACCCTTGCGACGCCGTCCCGACCGTTTCCGGGTAGTGCGGGTGGTTTCAGATTTGCTGCTCCCTGACCCATCGCGGCGGCGAAGAGTTCGGCGCTTCTTGCGGGATCGGGTTGCTTCTCCGGTTTCTGCCTCGAGGACTTCCAGCGGGGATTTTTTCGAACGTTTCTTTTCGGTGCGGCCACGGAAGGATGTTTCCACCGCTTCCGGAATCTGCTCTTCATCACCCAATTCACGCCCCTGGATCAGAGTCTTCAAGGCTTCGAGAAAGAGATCGAAGGTGTTGTCGGGGATTCCGGCATTGGAATCGGCGAGCATAATCGCGGTGACGTCTGCGCTTTCTTGCACTTCCGCCTCAGGCTTTTGTGGACGGCGAGAGCGTCCTCCCCGGCGGCGGCGTTGTCTGGAAGCGCGGGCCTTGGCTGTTTGACCAGGGACGGCATTGGAGCCGGAGGAATCGATGTAGCGTCCGTCCTTGAGCAGGATTTCCACTGCCCAGGAAAGGATGTCATCGCTGAGTTCTGCCAACTCTTCGATGGAAGCATCTTCGGGGAGGTCTTCTCCGGCGCGGGTTGCCTCCGTGTAGTAGGCTTCGTCCCAACTCCAGATCCGGCTCTCGTCCAGTGTGGTCCAGAAGGCAACCCACTGCTCGTCCGAGGGTGTAATCTCCTCGCAGGTCAGTTCCTGCCACTCAGGGCCGAACTTGCGCCACAACAGTTTCCCGCCCTCCCAGCGGACCTGCCAGGAGGTGCGACTGAAGCCGCCCAGGCTGAACTTGAAGTTGTCGGGTTGGACCTTTTCCAAGCCTGCACCTTTCCGGGAAAAATCACAGGATACCATGAGGCGGGGGGTGTCGTTAGCGATCGATGGAAGCCAGTTCCACCTGTAATTTCCGCAACAGATCGGGATCCGGGTGTGAAGAATCCCTGCGAGCCGAGAGATGAATCCACGGAACTCCGGTGGTGGCGATCAATTCCGCCGCGTGTCCCGGTCGCACTCCGCCACCGGCGATGATGTCGATTCGGGAATTGGCCTGGATCACCAATTGGCCCAGTTCCTCACGGCCCTCCCACGCGGTGGCGCTCCCCCCGGAGGTCAGTACCCGCTGGCAGCCACTGGCGATCAGAATCTCCAGATCCGCCGCACGGTCTACGCTGCGATCGAAGGCCCGGTGGAAGGTGACCGGCTTTTCTGAGCACAGGGCGACGAGTTCACCCAGTTCCTTTTCGGGAACTCTGCCCTGCCCATCGAGCAGACCCAAGACGATGCCGGAAGCGCCGGCTTCGAGCATTTCGGGAATGGTCTGCTTCATGAGCTCGATTTCTTCCGCTGAGTGAACGAAATCCCCGGATCGGGGTCGTACCATCGCCACCACCTCGAATCCTGAATCACAGACCGATTTCACTGCAACTGCAGATGGGGTCAGACCGTCCTCTTCCAGGTGAGAGCACAACTCAATCCGCTGGCAGTTTTCTGGAGACAGGAAACGGATGTGATCTGGCTGGTCGATACAGACTTCGACGGGGTATTTCGTCATGGGGAAGGCTCCAACCACAAATCCGCACTTCAAATCTGCCCCCCAGAGGGCAGTGCCTGTAGGATACCAAGGAAGTGATAGCGGAGATCCCTGAAAGGTGACCGATGTTTGCCAACCAACGACGCTCCATTCTGATCGCAGTGTTCGCGCTGCTGATCCAGATCCCCGGTTGCCTTGGGCTGCCAGGGAGATCCCAGCCCATGACCCAGGAGCAAAAGGCGCTCTTCTTGAGTTCATTCGATGAGATGACTCGAATGATCGAAGAGACCTTTTGGGATCCGGCTTATCTGGAGGAGTGCTGGGGAGACCTCAAGGGGGAGTGTCGTCAACAGGTTGAGGATGCGAGTAGTGCCGACGAAGCCCGATCGGCGATGCGCAGATTACTCGCCAGTCTGGAGATGTCCCACTTTGGTGTGATCCCCGACTCAGCCAGTCAGGAACTGTCAGGAAGTCCGAGCGAAGGTGAAGCGGGAATGATTTTGAGAGTCTCTGATGGTCGTGCCATCGTGGTTCGCCTTGAGGCTGGTGGTGCTGCCGAGAAGGCCGGAATTCAACCGGGAGATGAAATTCTCAAGGTGGGCGAGCGCGAACTTGCGCCACGTCTGAAAGAGTGGGGCGAGTCAGGAAGTCGCTACCTTCCGATCCAGGCGCTTCAGTCCGCCTGTTCAGGAGAACCCGGAACCGAGCGGGATTATCTGGTCAGAAATGCGCAGGAGGATCGCACCGTCACCCTGACCTTTCAGCCGCCTTCCGACGATTATCCCAGAGTCGGCTTTGGAAACATCGCTCCGGTTCCGCTGAAGATGGAAAAACGCATCCTTGAAGACGATATTCTCTACCTGCGATTAGGGATGTTTCTGGGCCCCATGCAGGTGATGCCCTGGTTTGAAAATGCGATTCAGGAGCACAGGGATGCCAAAGGGATGATCCTCGATCTCCGGGGCAATCCGGGTGGACTTGGTTTGATGGCCTGTGGTCTGGCGGGATGGCTGATCGAAGATGAGGGATTTGAACTGGGAACGATGAAAACCAAAGCGAATGACATGAACTTCTCCGTCAATCCCCGTCTCGATGGCTGGGTCAAGCCGGTCGCGTTGTTGATCGATGAGGGGAGTGCTTCGACCTCCGAGATCATGGCCCAGGGTTTGCGAGATATCGGAAGGGTCCGACTCTTCGGACGAACCACTGCGGGTGCAGCGTTGCCTTCCGTTCTCGTCAAGCTTCCCAATGGTGACATTCTTCAATACGCCATGGCTGACTACGTGTCTGTTTCCGGGAAGCGGATGGAAGGGGTCGGTGTGGAGCCGGATGAGTATATGGAAGTCGACCCTGATCAAATTCGGCAGTTTGGTGACCCAGCACTGAAAAAGGCGGCGTACTGGATCCTCGGGAAACCGGGTGGACCCCGATCACAAATCCGGTGATGATGAAAAATTGAAAACGATGGCGTCCGGCATGAACTGGCCGCGACGGAAGATCTTGATTGGATAAGGATTTGAACATGAAATTTGCAGAAAAAAGCAGCCTGTTCCTGCTTCTCCTTCTGATGGTGGCACTGGTTGCACCTGTGTCCGCACAAGACGGTGAAGCGTCTGAAAAGAAGGCTCCCGCCGCGGACGAAGCGGGGAAAGCTCTTCTCGCCGAGTTGCAGGAGAAGTCGATCAAAGCGGTCGGTGGCAAAGAGGCTCTGGAGAAGTTTGCCAATCGCAAAATGGTCTCCACGGTCAAAATCGTCGATGCCGGCCTCGAGGCGGAGTTGAGCAACTTTGTTGATAGCCAAGGGAACTACTTCGAGTCGATGGAGATCGCCGGTTACGGCAAATTTCAGCAGGGCATCAATGGGGATGTGGCCTGGTCCTTCGACCCGATCAATGGCCCGAGATTGATCAAAGGGAAAGAGAGAGCCCAGTTGCAGCGTTCCGCAAGGATGCAGCCGACACTGTGGATGACCCGGGATCATCAGAGTGCCGTGAAGGCGGGAGAGGAAACCATCGACACCATCGCCTGTACGATCTACGACTTGAAGACCAACGATGGCGCGATCCACAAATACTGGGTCGGGAACGAGGATGGTCTGGTACGCAAGGTTTCCATGACTGTGGAGTCTCCAATGGGCCAGATTCCGATTCAGGTCAAGACTTCCGAGTACAAGGCTATCGATGGAATCCAGTACCCGCACTTGATGCGGATGAAGCAGGGCGTGCAGAACATGGCCGTGACGGTCGTTTCCATCGAGCACGATGCTGAAGTGGGTGAGGAGATGAAGAAGTTGCCCGAGCCGGTTCAAAAACTGGTCGACCGTAACAAGCCCAAAGAAGAAGAAAAAGCAGTAGAGGAAAAGCCCGGAGAGTAGATCTCGCTCTTCCAATTAAAAAAGCCACCCCTGAGACACTATGATCTCGGGGGTGGCTTTTTTGTTTTTTCAGTCGTGGATCAGGAAAACTTCGGAATCTGCACTCCTGGGATAAACAGTTCCACCTGTGCTTTTTTCCACAGCTCACGCTCGAAGCGAATCCGCTTCTTTTCCTGCAGTTGATTGCGTAGGGTCATGCGAATGCGCCCTTGTGCTTCAGCAAAGTTGAGAGGGCCGCCGGGGATGCGTTCCTCCAGAAGAATCTTGTGGGCGTAGCCACGGCACTGGAACCATTCGGAGTATTCACCCACTTCGAGGCCATTCACCACCTCTGGAACCGGAGGGAAGCGATCCTCCAGCTGACTCTGCTTGAGCTGATAAAGACCGCCCTGATCGGAGCGGGGTCCACTGGAGAGCTGTCTTACCAATTCTTCAAAGTTCTTGTTGGCGGCCAGATCGGCGTCGACCTGTTTGATGATCTTCTGTTGATCCTGGTCATTCACGGGAACGAGCAGTTGGCGAAAGGTCACCGAGCCGTCTTGGGTGAATTCATTCATGTTTTCACGATAGTACTCACGAAGTTGTCGCGGAGAGATACTTGTGGAAATGGTCAGTTTCATTTTTTGTAACTCGGAGATGAGAATTTCTTCACCGATGTTTTTTCTCACCTGGACTTCGCTCTCCCCAAACTGTTGCTTCCACATGAACAGGTAGTCATCGATGGAAAAGCGTGTGCCCTCAACCCGACTCAATCGGTCAACAGTTCTTTGCAGGTAATCGTCGACGGCGTCTTCCGGCAGCACGATTCCTTCACGTCCGGCCTGTTGAACCATCAGTTTTCTTTCGATCAGTTCACGCAAAACGATGGGTTTCTGTTTTTCCCGTTCGGCATCGAGAAGGTCATTGGGGACCCGGCCGACATTGGGCTCCAGGCGTCGATTGATCAGCTGCATGACCTCAGCGAGAGTGATCACCTCACCGTTCACCTTGGCAGCGAATCCATTTTGCAGCGGTAATTCCTGAGCGTGGATTCGGGAGCGAGAATCGGTCACAAATAGAGTGAGACCAAGAAAACCGAGAAGGATCAGTTTTGGGGCAAAAATGAGTGGGGTACGGCGAGAGTCGGGGTGGGAGCCTCTGGCCTGATTTACTGACTTCAACAGTTTCAACATCTTTTCTCCAGACGGGTTCGGGCCGATTTGGCCCTTCCGGGACGTCCCGGTAACGAGATCTGTTCCCGGAATGAGGATAAACTTCCCGGTTCCCAGATCCAGCACCCCCCGGAAACGTGGAGATTTTTGCGAATTTCCCTATCATCAGGGGAGTCACAGTCGCAAAGGTCGCCGCCTCACCGAAGAGGCTTGGAGGTTGAAATGCGCATCGTCGTCGTCGGAGCAGGAGTGGTCGGTTTTCACCTCGCTGAGAGGTTGTCTGCCGAAAGCCACAAGATGACGATCATCGATTCCGATGGAGAATTGATCCACCGTATCGATGACCGCCTCAATGTTCAGGCGATTCAGGGCAACGCTGCGAGCCCGCGAATCCTCCGTCAGGCAAAGGTCGACAGTGCCGATCTCGTCATCGCTGTGACTGACCGTGACGAAACCAACATTACCGTTAGCCTGCTGGCCAAGCATTTGGGCGCAGCAAAATGTGTGGTCCGCCTGAGAAACTCTGAACTTTCCGGAAACTCCCAGCTGATGGAAAAGTACGGAGCGGATGCCACCGTCAACCCGATCGCCGTCACCGCTGAGAAAATTCAGCGATTGGTCCAGCATCCGGGTGCTTTTGATGTCTCGACCTTTGCAGAGGAAAAGTTGTTCCTTTGGGGATATGTCATCTCCGAAGGGTCATCTCTCGATGGCATCGTTCTCAAAGATTTGCGCAAACACCACGATCCGAAAAAATTGGGATTGATCGTCGCCATCTTCCGTGGGGATGACCTGATGATTCCCAGGGGAGATGATCGCCTCATCGCTGGCGACCACATCTATGTCCTCATGCCGGAGAGCCAGTTCGAACATTTCCGCGAGCTGGTTCACCCGGAAACGGAAAATGTCGACAAGGTTGTCATCTCGGGTGCCACACGTCTAGGCCTGGAAGTGGCCCGCCGCCTTGAGGAAGTGCGCTCAATACGCACTCTTGTCATGGTTGAAAAAGACCGTCAGCGCGCTGAAAAAGCTGCAGATCAACTGACCAGAACCCTTGTGCTTCATGGAAACATTACCGATCGGGATTTCGTCACAGAAAATGAGATCGGTCAGGCGAATTACTTCCTCGCCTTGGGTACGGACGACACCGACAACCTGACCAATGCGATGCTGATTCGCAAGGCGGGGGTCCGGCGCGTACTGGTGCGTAGTGAAAATGATCAATTCCTGCCCGTTTTCCAACAGACCAACTTCGGCGAGGTGATCAATCCGCGCAGGGTGACGGTCAGTGACATCCTTCGGGTGATCCGCCGCGGCAACGTGGTGCGTATTTCTCAGGTGGGGACATCCGGTGCAGAAGTCCGCGAGTATGAGGTGACAGAAAACCAGTTGGTGGTCGGCAAGAAGATCCGCGATTTGAAGCTTCCCAAAGCGAGCATCATCGGTGCCATTCAACGAAAAAATGAAGACGGGGAAGAGATTCGGACTGCCGGCGGAGACACAGAGATTCTTGCGGGTGATCACGTGATCATCTTCGCCTTGCCGGAAGCGGTGGAGGCGATCGAAAAATTGTTCACACGCAGGAGAGGTTTCCTCCGTTGAGGTTTCGTCCCATCTTCGCAGTTCTGGGACTGCTCCTTCTGGTTCTCTCCGGCTTGATGCTGATTCCCCTGGGAGTCGCCTGGTCTCTCGATTCAGCGGAAGAATATCCGGCCTTCATCCTTTCCAGTGTCATCACTTTCCTGGTCGGCGGGGTTTTCTGGGTACTCAATAACAAAACCATCGGTCTGTTGCGTGCACGGGAAGCCTTTGCGGTGGTGGGGATGAGTTGGCTTCTGGCCAGCTTCTTCGGTGCATTGCCGTTTTGGTATGCCCCTTCGGGTATTCCATCCCTGTTGGATGCCTGTTTTGAGACTATGAGTGGTTTCACGACGACCGGTGCCACCATTCTTCAGGATATTGAAGCGCTGACGCCGGGACTGTTGTTCTGGAGAAACCTGACCCAGTGGTTCGGGGGCATGGGATTCGTGCTTTTGACGCTGGCTGTGATGCCGCTGATCGGTTCAGGCAGTGTGCACATGTTTCGCGCCGAGGTTCCCGGTCCCACCAAGGAAAAACTGACCCCCCGAGTGACACAGACAGCGCTTTACCTGTGGGGGATCTACACTCTCTTCACGGTGGCGGAAGTACTCCTCCTGCTGCCAGAGATGAATTGGTTTGATGCCACCACGGTGGCATTGAGCACCCTCTCGACCGGTGGTTTCTCGCCCTACAACCAGAGCATCGCTCATTTCAACAGTGCCTATGTGGATGGAGTGGTGACCTGCTTCATGCTCATCGCTTCTATCAACTTTGTTCTTCACTTCCGCTTTTTCTTTCAGGGGCAGTTCAGGGCCTTCAGCGAAAGTGAGTGCAAGTTTTTCTTCACCGTCGCATTCGCTTCGATGTTGTTCGTTGCCTGCCTTCTGTATGGAACCAGTGTTTTCCCAGCGAAGCTGGACCAGCCCGAGACCTATTCCACTTTTGGAAACTGCTTCAGAGTTGCCAGTTTTCAGGTGGCGACCCTCTTTTCCGGTTGTGGATTTGTGACGGCGGATTTCGATCACTGGCCCAATGCCTGTCGGGTATTGCTGGCAGTATTGATGCTGATCGGGGGTTGTGCAGGATCGACCACCGGCGGAGTCAAAGTGGTCCGCTTCATGATGCTGATCAAGTTCAGCCTGCGGGAGATCGCTCTGTTGGTCAGACCCCATGCGGTGATCTCCCTCAAGTTCAACCGCAAAAACGTGGAACGTGAGATCGTCTCCCGTGTTCTGGGATTCCTTGCCCTGTGGATGCTTCTCTTCCTGCTTTCCGTGATGCTGTTGGCGCTGATTCTGGATCCTGGCTGGTCAGAAACCGCGGGAAGCGTCGACCCTGAATCGGCTCAGGTCGTTTCGGGCGCATTGGAAGACGATCTGTTATTGACTGCATTTGGAGCGACACTTTCGACGCTGGGGAATATTGGTCCTGGTTTCGGAGGAGTGGGGCCGTTGGAAAACTATGCGGATATTCCTGCACCCGGCAAAGCCTTGCTGATGCTGCTGATGCTTCTGGGCAGGCTGGAGATCTACGCGATTCTGATTCTGCTGTTCCCGTTCACCTGGAGAAAGTGATCGTCTTCAGGGCAGGTCGAAGAGCAGTACTTCCGATTCTGATTTTGCAGTGATGGTATATTCGGCGGTTTCTTCAATGCCCACACCATCGCTGGTTTGCATAGTCAGATCGTTGATTTTCAAGTCACCACGAAGAATCTGAACCCAGTGGCCTCTGCCTTCACCGATGGGAACCGTGACCGTTTCTTCAGTGGTCATAAATCGGCGGTAGATCTTTGCACTTTGACAGATATGCAGGGCATCGTCTTCAGTGTTTCCGGAGACCAACAGTTGCCAGTCGTCTTTGCGTGATTCTTCGGGGAAAGCACGCTGATCATAGGTCGGGTCTACCCCATTCGTCTCGGGGAGTAACCACACCTGATACAGGTGGGCTTCATCCTTCGCTGCATTTTTTTCGCTGTGAACGATGCCTCTCCCCGCACTCATCACTTGAACTTCGTTTTCGCGGATGACTCCTGAGCCTCCGGCAGAATCCTCATGGGAGAGAGCGCCCTTGAGCATGAAGGTGATGATTTCCATTTCCCGGTGGGGGTGTGATGGAAAACCGGTGTTCCCGGAGATGCGATCCTCGTTCATGACCCGAAGGCAGCGCCAGCCCATCCAATCTGGATCGTAGTACTCACCGAAGCTGAAGGTGTAGCGGGCTTCCAGCCAACCGTAATTGGCGGAACCTCTCTCTTTGGCCGGGCGCAGTTTCAAACGGATGCCATTTCATCCAGGAGCCACGCCATCGTTTCGATCCCTTTTTGGTAGTCGGGAAGGTGAAACTTCTCATTGGGAGAGTGGGCGTTGTCGTCGGGCAGTCCGAGGCCAAGAAGGATGGTGTCCATTCCCAAAGTGGCTTTGAGATCACTGACCACCGGGATAGAGCCACCCTCGCGGATCATCACCGGTGCTTTTCCAAAGCCCTTTTCGATCGCCCTTGAGGTGGCATCGAGCCAGGGGCTGTTCTGTTCAACCAGAACCGGTTTGGCGCCATGGTGGCAGTGAACATCGATGGAACAAGTTTCCGGACAAATCGACTTCAGATGCTGGACCACCAGATCGGCGATCTCATCCGGATCCTGATCGGGCACCAGCCTCATAGACATCTTCGCACTGGCGTGGGCGGGGAGAACGGTTTTGGCACCTTCTCCGGTCCAGCCACTCAGCAGGCCGTTGATGTCCAGAGTCGGGCGAGCCCACTTTCTCTCCAGTGTGGAGTAACCTTCTTCACCGTGAACCATGGGAACTTCGAGGTCAGTACGAAAGCCTTCCTCATCGAAGTTCAGTTCGCGGATTGCCGCACGTTCTTCTTCTGTGAGATCGCGAACCTTTTCGTAGAAACCGGGGATGGTGATGTGTCCCTTGTCGTCGCGCAGGCTGCCGAGAATTCGGGTCAGGGCATTGGCAGGATTTTCCACTGCACCGCCGAAAGACCCCGAGTGCAGATCGCGGTTGGGTCCCTGAAGATGAATCTCCAGATAGACGAGACCTTTCAGCCCCACGGTGATCGCCGGCATGCCGGGGCCGAACTGGGAGCAGTCGGCGATCAGTGCGACGTCCGCAGAAAGTTCATCCTTGTGAGCTTCCAGATAGCCGGTGAGATTCGGTGACCCGATCTCTTCTTCTCCTTCGATCACGAATTTGACATTGATCGGCAAGGAGCCCCGGGATCGAAGTACTCCACAGACTCCGCGAACGAGTGCGAGGGCCTGACCCTTGTCATCGGTGGCACCACGGGCAACCAGATCGTCCCCTTCCAGAGTTGGTTCAAAGGCACCATGGCGCCAGAGGTCGAGGGGTTCCGGCGGCTGAACATCGTAATGACCATAGATCAGCAGGGTGGGTGCGCCTTCGGCCCCGGTCCATTGGGCCAGACAGATGGGGTGGCCATCCGTGTCATCCAGGCGAGTCTCAAATCCTGCGGAGGAGAGCTCTTCCTCGATCCACTGACCCGCCCGCCGGACTTCTCCCTTGAGGCTCGAGTCAGTCGAGACGCTGGGGATTTTGAGCCATTCGATCAGTTTCTCGACATGTTCGGACTTTTCCGAGGCCAGTTGGTCGACGACATCCTTCATATTCTCGCTCCTGCTTTCCCGGTCTGCTGGTACACCTGTCATCCAGTCCGTAACATAAACTCCAGCCCTTCCGGGTGGGAGCCTCAGTTACAGGAAACCTGCCGGCCGGGCTCATTTTGAGAGAACTTCAATCGATCCCGCTTTTGGGGATCGGGAAGAAAGGAAGCCAGCGATGGATATCAGCATCGAGTACTGCGTTAAGTGAAACTACCTTCCACAGGCCACCAGTTTGGCGGCCGACCTGAATGAAAAATATGGTGTGGAAGTCCGCCTCATCGAGAGTGGTGGCGGAGTCTTCGAGGTTGTCGTCGACGGCGACCTGGTCTTCAGCAAAAAAGAACTGTCCCGCTTTCCGGAGCACTCCGAGATTCATTCGGCAGTGGACAGCCGCAAGGCCTGATTCAAATTGAATCCGGCCAGGTGAAACGAGTGTCGAAATGAGTGATTCACAGGAAGTCATCTTTCAGGTAACCGACGTCCATCGATCCTACGGAACAAAGGATGTTCTGAAGGGCATCACCCTCGGATTTTTCCGGGGTGCGAAGATTGGTCTGATCGGAATCAATGGCTGTGGAAAATCGACACTTCTGAAAATCATCGCCGGAGTCGATGACGGCTACGATGGAACTGTGACCCTCGCCAAGGGCGCAACCATCGGTTATGTCTCTCAGGAACCTGCGCTCGACGAAACAATGACGGTGCGTGAAAATGTTGAGGTCGGCGCAGCCAAGGTTCGTGGATTGCTCGATGAGTACAATGCGGTTACCGAGTCACTCGCAACCGAACTCTCCGACAAGGATATGCAGGATGCGTACGACCGCCTGGCAGAGCTGCAGGAAAAGATTGATGCCAGTGACGCCTGGGAGATCGATCGCCAGATCGACCAAGCGATGCACGCACTCAACTGCCCTCCCGGTGATGCGGCGGTAACCCACCTTTCAGGGGGTGAGAAGCGCAGGGTGGCACTTTGCAGAACCCTGTTGGCCCACCCGGACATCCTGCTTCTCGACGAGCCGACCAACCACCTCGATGCGGACACCACTGCATGGCTGGAGAGGCATCTGGCGAACTACGAGGGCACCGTCCTGCTGATCACCCACGACCGTTACTTCCTTGACAACGTCGTGGGCTGGATGCTCGAAATCGACCGTGGCAGCGGCACCCCTTTCGAGGGCAATTACAGTCAATACCTGGAGCAGAAAGCGAAGATGCTCGAAGTAGAGCAGCGGCAGGAAGATGACCGCCGCAAACAGCTCAACAAGGAACTGGACTGGATTCGCCAGACGCCCAGAGCCCGGGCAAAGAAGAGCAAGGCCCGGGTCGAGGCATTCCACAAGCTGCAGGAACAGGTCTATGAATCCCGCAAGGATGTGCCGGCGCTGGCGATTCCCTGTGAGACAAAGTTGGGTGACAAGGTTCTGGAAGTTCGGGGTATGACCAAGTCCTACGATGCTCGAACTCTTTTTGACGATCTTTCCTTCGAGCTGCGCCCGGGAGCGATCGTTGGAGTTATCGGTCCGAACGGTGCCGGAAAAACCACTCTCATGCGTCTGATCGCTGACCAGATCGAGCCCGATTCGGGAACGGTCACTCTGGGTTCGACGGTGGAGCTGTGCTTCGCTGATCAGAGTCGTCAGGAATTGGACAACGACAAGACCATCTACCAGAACATCTCTGAAGGCTACGACGTCTTCCAGGTGGGCAAGGTGGAGATTGCCAGTCGCGCTTACGTTGCCCGCTTCGGATTTACCGGAGAAGAGCAGGAGAAGAAGGTCGGCGACTGTTCCGGAGGTCAGCGCAACCGTGTGCAAATGGCCAAGATGCTGCGTCGCGGTGGAAACCTGGTCATCCTCGACGAACCGACCAACGACCTCGATATTCCGACTCTGCGATTGCTGGAGGAGGCTCTGGAAGCTTTCCCTGGGTGCGCCATCGTCGTCAGCCACGACCGTTACTTCCTGGATCGCGTGGCGACCAACATCCTCGCCCTTGATGGCGAAGGGGGTGGGCGTTTCTTCGAGGGATCCTACGAGGCCTACTCCGAGAAGATCCGTGCGGAGCGGATCGAGCGTGGAGATGACCCCGAAGTCCCGAGGGGAACCCACCGCAGATTTGCCTGATTGGCGAATTCTGACCTCCCAAGAGTCAAAAACCGGGTTGACGGTTGTCCTGCCACCGTATCGCCCGGTAATCTACCTCCTGTCCAAAGAGTGATCCCGGTGAACGGTTTTCTGATCAGGGAGTCGTGTTCTCGGGCAAGGGGGAATGACGGATGAATCTTACCAGCCAAAATATTTTTGCCGTGATGCTGAGCATGGCGCTCCTGATTCTCGCCGGCTGCAGTGACAGCAGCAGTAACAGCGTCACCGGTGATACCGACCCCAAACAACCTGGTCCGGGGGATCCCTGTCCGCAACCGCCAGCGGCAGGACTGTCGATTCGGATCAATGAGGCGATGGTCGACAACGTCACCACTCTCCCCGACACCAACGGGAACTTTTTCCCGTGGGTCGAGTTCTACAATCCGGGCCCGGAGGCGATGGATCTTGGCGGGGCATACTTCTCTGATTCGCTCGCGGATAATCAGAAGTGGGTGTTCCCCTGTCAATTTCAGGAGACGATCCTGCAACCCGGGGAATTTCTGGTGCTTTTCTTTGGAGGAGACGGAAACCCTGACGATCTCCACATCGATTTCATGCCTGAACTCACTGGTGACCAGATCTGGGTCTTGAATCAGTCGAGCGATTTCTTCAGCTTTAATGCCGATGACCTCGCCTCTGATCAGAGTGCGGGCAGATTCCCGGATGGAGACAGCGTCGTCGAAGTGCTCTCCGCCCCGACTCCGGGGAACCCCAACGCTGATCCGGTCGGACCGGCGCTCTTTGTCCGTGGAGATCTGGATTTTGACCTCGATGTGGATGAAGACGACCTCAATCTGCTCTCAGGACACTTCGCAGGATCTCCGATCAGTACCGAGTGTGCCGATCGCCTGGACGTCAACGACAGCGGAACTATCACTGTCAGTGACGTCAGTTTTCTGGTGCAGGCACTCGCCGGCAACCTGACGATCCCAGAGCCCTTCCCTGCAGAAGGACTCGACCCGACCCCCGACAACATCGATTGCGAGGGGCCCTAGTCATGAGCACTGTTTTCAAAACTGCCTTCAAGTTTGCCTGTGCCTTGGGATTACCGGCCGTGGTGTTTTTGATGGTTTCGTCGGTTCATGCGGGCGGAGCAGACGATTACATCATCGAGGCCAGCTCCACAGTGGTCGAGCCGGGAACCACAGGAGAAACCTTCATCACTCTGGATCATCCGGAAGACGTGGAAGCCTATTCATTCGGTCTCGTTTATGACTCCAATGACATCGATCCTCTCTCTGCGGAGGTCGGTTCTGCTGTTCTGGATGCGACCGGCCCTGCAGGCCCTGACTTTTTCTTTGTCGATCTGATGCCCGCAGCAGTTCCGGTGACGGGCAACGGATTAACGGTTGCCTGCATTCTTTCACTGAGTTTCCCGATCGTCACGATACCGGCAGGGATTCAGCAGGAGATTACCGCCATCACTTTTGACTGTTTGCCCAGCGCCACACCCGGTGCGGAAATCGCCATCGATTTTTCTGACCAGTTGGGGGATCCACAGATTCTCTTGGTGGCCAGCGTCATCGGTCAGGATCAATTCCTGGTGCCATTCTCCGGACTGATTACGGTATTTGAGGAGCCGCCTCCTCCGCCGGGGCCGAGTTTTGTTCGAGGTGATGCCAATGGGGATGGAACTCTCGACATCTCCGATCCGGTACGGATCGGCGTGTACGTGGCAAGAGGGGTCAACCAGCTGGCGTGCCTTGCGGCTGGCGATATCGATGATGATGGTCTGGTCCAGTTGTCGGATGTGGTTTTACTGTTGAGTTATCTCTTCAGTGAGGGGGCCGCCCCGGCAGCCCCCTTCCCCGATTGCGGAGCAGATCCGACCACTGACCTCGATTGCCTGAACAGTCCCTGTCAGTTCCAGCCCTAGTCGGAGCGGGTGTTCCAGGTCTTTTCGTAATCGAGGCGATCCGGTGCCGGGTCATCTGCTTTCGGCGGATAGCCACTCATGTTCATGAAGGGCAACGGTCCCACTCCGGCTCTTTCAGCGGTTAACGGATCGAGATCCTTGCACCAGCCGAAGGTGTCGAGCATCCACGTGCGTTTCCAACCGGGCTTGAGTGCCGGAAGTTTCGAGGCGTCGAACTCGACGAGGAGTTCATCGCCACCCCCGAGGATGACGAAGCGGTCATCCGCTTCGAGCAGCAGTTCATCCACTCGTCCATGGCGGGTGACCTTGCCGTACTCCATCGCCCGGTAGTCCAGGGTGGGTTCCCGTTCTTCGTAGTGATAGGTGTTCGGCTTCTTGCCGTCATCGCTGTATTCCCGGGGGTAACCGCCATCCCGCAGGATCGCCGACTTCAACGCGAGCTCGGTGGTGACGGCAGGATCTGTGATGGGAGCCAGGAAAACCTGATCCCAGTAAAGTTCCAGATTCGATTCGAAGCGGAAGTGACGTGCGCCCTGCGCGACCGCCTCGGTGACATCGAGGACCATCGTCTTTGGCATCCCCGCCGGATATCCGAATTCCTTGCCGATCAGTTGCCACTCCGAATCTTCATCCCTGCGCCATGAGATGGTCGGTGCAGAAAGACGCTGTTCACCCTGCCATGCGGCAAAGTTGACCCGGGAATACGGATACTCCACCCAGCCATCGAGGAAGAGGGCGGTGCGTTGACTGGCAACATTAGGCGCTTCGTCGAACTCGAAGGTCCACGACTGGGGAGCACAGTAGCCGACCCACTCCGGCACCAGGGCTCGGGGGCCAATGTAGGTGCGGTCCTGTTCCCGAAGGGCGGAGACATCCTGTTCCCCATCGAGGTCGATGACCCTGTTGGGGAAGATCCGCAGAGACTGGTCGACGACCACCGGGTCGCCGGAGGGAGGGGGCCCCTGAACCGGAAAGTACTCTTCCGGATAGCAGTCACTGGCAGGGGGGTGATCGACGGCGGTCAGCAGGAGGCGGTCGGTGTAACAGATCTCCTGCATCGGCTCCATGATGCTGAGGCGAACGACGCCATCGATGGTTTCCAGTTTCTCCGGGGCGATCCGCACCACTTCCGTCGGTTCGGAAGGCGCAAACTCACCGGG
>JACETR010000061.1 GCA_013911165.1 Planctomycetota bacterium
GCGATGGGGTCATAACGGTCACGTTCACGTCCCCAGTACTTGTCCCAGTTGTCCGGATCGGGGCCGAGGTCCACTCCCGTGGAAGCGATCAGCAGCTCCACCACTTTGGGCAGCAGTGATCCCGTTTCACGGCGCATTGCCACAAGAAGGGCATCCACCAACTTGACGTCTCGAACACTCTTCAAACCGGTCAATGCGGCAGAACGGACCTGCCAGGCAGGGTCATCGAGCGCCTCCAGACGACGGACAAGACTGATCTCGCCATCGATGCGGGAGAGAGCGGTAATCACGAGGGTTCGCAGGGCAACATCCTTGTGATTCCCCAGAGCCAGCAGCATGTCCAGGGCATCGGTAGGGTCGAGGCGACACAGGGCCCGAACCGCTTCCAACTGAAAATCGAGATCCCGGGAAAGCTTCCGCGAGGCACGGACAATATCCGTCACACAACTGTCTTCTTCCAGAAGAGCCAACGCTTTCAGGCAGGAGATACGCAGAGGTGCCTTCGGATGCATCAACAGGCCGGCAAGGCTGTCGACAGACTTCTTGTGACCGGCACGGCCCAAGGTTTCTGCAACTCCGACGCGGACCAGAAGATCACTCTTTTCACGGTCCAGAACCTTGTCCAATAACCAGTCGAGTGCAGCCTCCTCGCGCACAGAGCGAAGTGCTCGGAGGATTCGTTCAAAGGATTGACGTTGCTGTCCCTGCAAAGCCTCGACCGATTTCCCCTTGGGGATCAGATCGACGAGAATTTTGGTTGCCGGCAAATCACCCAACCGCCCCAACAAATCCACCGCCGAAGTCGAAACTCCGATGGCGCTGCTGCGGGCTGCCGCTTCGATCGGCTTGAGAGAGGCTTTTCTCAAATGACGCGGACGGAAGGCATCGAGAACCTTCTTCTTGCCCGCATTGGTCATCATTTTCATCTGACTGAGGACCGTACGCGTCACTCCACTCCCCCCGACATTCAGCAGGGGAGCCGCCGCCGCAGCCTGAATCTCCTTGTCCTTGTCCTTCAACAGTCGCGTCAAAAACGCTTCCGATTCAGGACAACGACAATCACCAAACTCAGCCAGGACTTCCTCGATCGGCTTCAGGCCCTTGGCTCTATCCCGATAGGGCAGGGAATCGTAGGTTTTCCGTTCCCGTTCCCAGCGTGGAAACAGATCCTTGAGCCTTTCGATGGGAGGGCGCAGGGTTCCCAATTTCGACCCCGCTTTGCGAGCCGCCGGGGTGGAACCGTGGACGCGGATCAGTTTCTCCCACATTGCTCTTGCTTCCTGGAAGTCCCCCATCTCGCGCAAGCAATAGCCGGCGTCATATTGGCACTCGGCGATCAGATTGTGATCACTGAAGTCCCGGTTGACGCGGTCGAATTGGTCGAAAGCCCGATTCCACTCGAGAGTGTCCTGAAAACAGTGCCCCAGGCCGTGCAATGCCACCGGTGTGGCCTCACCACCACTGTCGAGATTGAGATACTGCTGATAGCCTTCCCGGGCCAATCTTGAACGGCCGAGCAGACGCTGGCACTCCGCACGGTAAGCGAGGGCCTCTGTCGCCGCCTCTTTGCCAATATGCTCAAGGTGGATGGCATCAAACTCATCCTCCAGATCGACCAGTCTTTCCATCCGTGCCTTGGCTGCCCGAGGGAGACTGTTGAGACCATCGATCGCTTTCTCGAGAGCGATCTCCGAAGGGTCCTTCGGTTCCTCTTCCTCGTCGTCACTGTCGTCGTCTTCGTCAGAGTCATCGACGATGTTCTTGAACACCGGTCGATCCGGGAAATCGCAACCGGGGTCCGATCCGAACAGCACAGAAAATGACTGCAAAGATCCAAAGAACAAGAACAGGCACAACAGGGCGAGCTGTCGAAGTGGCGGCATGGGGAATCGGTCCTGACTGGAAATTTAACGAAGACGAAAGATGATTTTACACCGGCTCGGGGAGTCCCGCGAGCAGGCGCGAGATGACGACGACGGCGATGATCAGCATCACCGCAAGACCCAGCCACATTCCACCATTACGGCGAATCCCGGCGAGAGCCTCACTTCGTCCCACCATTGCGGACCCGATAAAGAGGGCTCCCATGGCGAGAAGAAATTTGATTCCGAAGAGCATGTGATACGGCATGCCAGGGTCATCCAATGTCTTCTGGTGATCCGCTGTCGCGAGGCCGTGAACCATCAATTGGTACAATCCGGTCACGATCAGCAACAGTGATCCCAAATGAACAAATGGGGCCCACCGGCGGCGGATCCCCTCACGCACCTTTTCACCCCCCTCTTCGGAGGTCACGGCAGGGTGCACCGCCCGCCACTGGATAAAGACCGAACCTGCGATCAGAATCGCCACGAGCAGGTGAACAAGCGTACTGATATCAAAACTGGTCATCGTCGTACCCCCATGAAATTGGTTTCAGAACCGGGTTGATCAGGATCCGGGAAATCTCTGGTGGCGGCCTTCTTGCTCACCGTCGGTCCCTTCCGCATCATGGCGTCCAACGTGCAAGAGGTCCATCCCGATTTTTCTGGAAGGGGAACGACTGCCATGAAACCTGAGGAGTTTGTCGCTTTTCTCGGCTCCGAAAGAGCCAGTGCCATCCTGCGCACTGACGATGGGGATCTGGCGATTCCCGCCATGGAAGCGGCTCTGGCTGCAGGCTTTCGGGTTTGTGAATACACACTGACCATCCCCGGGGCTTTCGAGTGTATTCGCGAGACTTCATCAAGACATGAACACGTCGTCGTCGGTGCCGGGACAGTTCTGACAGAGGATCAGGCTCGAAAAGCCATCGACCATGGTGCCCGCTTTCTCGTTTCCCCGATCATGGATCCAAAAATGATTCAGCTCGCCGGCGACCTCGGAGTCGCCATCATTCCGGGGTGTTCAACCCCCACTGAAATGCAGACGGCCCATGAGGCCGGTGCACCGCTGGTCAAACTTTTTCCCGGTCCAGCGGGAGGCCCTTCCTGGGTCAAGGCGACTCTGGGACCCTTACCCCACCTGCGAATCGTACCCACCAGTGGAGTCACCCCGGAGAATGCCCGCAGTTTCCTGGAAGCGGGAGCCCACGCCGTCGGTTTTGTCGCTCCGCTCTTTGATCCGGAAGATTTGAGTCACCAAAATTGGTCAAGATTGGAGGAAAGGGGCAGATCTCTTCTCGATCTGTGCCAATCCCCCTCTGCATGAGTCACTTGAAAACAGACCTGGAGAATTCACATGAACTACCTCGGTAAAGAAACCACCTTTCAATGGCTGGGCCATGCCACCTTCCTCGTTGAAACTCCCTCGGGAAGAAAGGTCCTCTTCGATCCCTGGCTGGGAAATCCCAGTTGCCCTGAGGAATTTCAGAGTCCTGAAGAAGTGGACCTGATCCTGCTCACCCATGGTCACTTCGACCATGTTGCGGATGTGATTCCCCAGGCCACCAAGCATGGTTGCCGTGTGGTCTGTAACGTCGAGATGGCGTTCTGGCTCAAGAAGATGGGACTCCCTGAAGATCAGGTAGTCGAAATGAACAAGGGCGGATCCATCGAAATCTGCGGTCTGCGGGTGACGATGACGGATGCCAAACATTCCAGCAGTGTCGAGGTGGATGGAGTACTGCAATACGGAGGTGAGCCCGCCGGCTTCGTGATTGAGACGGAAAATGAATTCCGCTTTTACTACGCGGGAGATACCTGCGTTTTCTCGGACATGGCCCTGATCGGCGAACTGTACTCTCCCACCCTGGCGATCCTGCCCATCGGAGATCACTACACGATGGGACCCAGAGAAGCAGCGAAGGCCGCCCATCTTCTCGGTGTGCAAATGGTCCTTCCCATGCACTATGGAACTTTCCCTCTTCTTTCAGGCACACCTGACCAGTTGCGGGAATCGGTCGGATCACTGCCGATTCAGGTGATTGATCTGGAACCTGGACAAATCCTCGAGTGAGTACGAATACCAAGAAGATTCTGATTCTGGGGAATTCCGGATCCCGACGCGCAGCAGAAGCACAACACCTGCTGGAATCGTCACCGGAAATGACATCTGCTGATCTCGAGGTGCAACAGATCAATCTGTTTGAAACGGATCACGTCGAATCTTCTCCGGACCGGGTCTTCGTCATCGGTGGCGACGGAACAGTACGCCTTGCCGTCAATTGGCTGCACCGGCAACCGTGGAAATGCCCCATCGCCATCATCCCCGCCGGAACAGGCAACAATCTCTGCAAGGGTCTGGGATTCCCTCTCGACCTGCAAGAAGCGTTGCAGATAGCCCTTCACGGTCAAGGACAGCGGTTCATCGACACCATCTCCATCACCGCTGATGGCAAGAGCTGGGGACAGATGCTGCAAATCACGTCCACAGGCCTCCCCGCCCGCATCACCCATCGCTTTGATCGCTGGAGAAAAGTACCGATGCTCCGTCACCCGGTTCGCTGGTTGGGTGACCGCTTCTATCGCTGGTTGGCGATTCAGGCTTTACTGATGGAGACCCGCCGAAATCGAGATGCAAAAGTCATCATCGACGGCGAGGAATTGACTGTGACAGGGCCTGCCATCTTCGTCGGCAATGAAGCCACGATCGGGGGTGGTTTCGCCCCCTGTCCCAATGCACTGCTGGACGACGGATTACTGGACGTGTGTATCCTGCCTCGGGTCTCCTACCTTGAGGCCTTTTCACTCTTCCGGGAGGTCTCTGCGGGCCGACATCTCGACCAGTATCCTGATTTGATTTACCGTCAGGCCCGAACAGTGAAACTGGTTCAGCAGGCAGAATCTGTCCTTGTCGATGGAGATGTTCTCGGTTCACCTGAAGTCCTTGAGTTTGAGGTGATTCCAAAAAACTTGCACCTGATCACACAAGATCCGAACTGAATGAATGGAAAGTTGAGGACTCCGTGACCAAGCGAAGAAGTCAAACAGCTGCACTGAGACTCCTTTTGCTGGGAGTCGTCTTCGTCTCCCTGTTCAGTGGCTGTCAATCGAGGCCTGAAGTCCCGATCCGCAAGGCGATCTGGGTCACCCGCTGGGACTACAAAACCGAGCAGGATATCGTCGACCTGATGGAGAACATCGACAAAGCCGGATTTGATACGGTTCTCTTTCAGGTCCGGGGCAATGCCACGGTCTTCTATCCCTCAGCGATGGAACCCTGGGCTGAAGAATTCAATCATCAGGACCCTGGATTTGACCCCCTCGAAGCGGCCTGCAGGGAAGCCCGGGTTCGAGAGTTGAATCTGCACGCCTGGGTCAATGCGGTTCCCGGCTGGCGAGGAATCACTCCTCCCCCGGCAACCAACCCGGAACAACTCTGGAACAGCCACCCCGAGTGGTTCCTCCACTCCGAGAGTGGTGAACGCCAACCGTTGCAGCCGAATTACTACGTTGCCCTGAACCCCTCCTTCCCTGAAGTCCGTGATCATGTGGGGTCGGTTTGTGAAGAGATCCTGAAGTGGTACCCGGACGTGGCCGGCATTCATCTGGACTACATCCGATTTCTTGAGGCGGGTGTCGAAACCGATTACCCCCGGGATCCTCGCAGTGAGGAACTCTTCACCGCTGACACAGGCTGGGCTTCTCCGGATGACTCCCGCGAAGCCTGGGATGATTGGCGCAGGGATCAGGTCACAGAGATGGTTCGGGTGATCACAGAGCGCTGCCGGCAGGAGCGAAGAGACGTCCTCATGACCGCCGCCGTGTACCGTACTCCCCGGATCGCCCATGATCGGGTTCGTCAGGATTGGCCCAACTGGCTCAGAAGGGGCTACATCGATGCGGTCTTCCCCATGCAGTACGACCGGGAAGTCCCCCGTTTCGAATCACGGGTCGGGGAATGCATGGATGCCGCACGTGGATATCCCGTCATCATGGGCCTCGGAACCTATCTCCACGAAGATCCTGAAGTCACTCTGGCACAAGAGAAGAGTGCTCTTCTTCAAGGGTGTCAGGGAATCTGTCATTTTGCCTATTCATCCTTTTGGAGTACCGATTCGGAAGCCCCGGAAACCCCCCTTCAGGAGTCGAGACAGCAGCGCCTTCTTCCCTCAGGAAGCCGGTAATGGGGAAAATTCGGCAAATTGCGGAGGATCGGCCATTCTCTGGAACGATCAGCCCAATAATCCCGTTGAGATGGCCGTGAATCGTGTTTTAATCAGTGTTGCGGAGTTTTTCCGCAGTCTTTTTGTTTCATTGTTTGCCGCAATGGCGGCCAGAAAAGGTGAGTCAGATGAAAAAGTTTCTTCTTGCTCTTGTCGTCGTCGGCGGACTTTCCACTGCCGGATGTAACTTTGCTCCTTTGGGTGGTGAAGAGAAGGCCGGTTGCGCCTCCGAGTGTGCCACTGCATGCAGTTCCGAGAAAATGTCCGAGTGCAGCACCAAAAAAGACAGCTGCTGCGGTTCCTGCCAGTAGTTTGACTGAAATCAGAAAAAAGGGCACAGAGAGTCATCTCTGTGCCCTTTTTTTGATGCCCTTTTTTCGATGCTCTTTTTTGTCATTCCCTGAGCCGCAGTGAGGTCTATCCAGGGTCCGATTCGACGGCCTGACTTCAAAGTATCACTTCACCCCATCAACGCAGTTTTTGAGGTTTCGGGGGAAGACTCTTCTTCTCCGGCAACGGTTCTGCCCCTCTTGCCTTGACGCCATTCGGCCCGCCTCTCGCCGGAACTTTCATTTCTTCGCCGTCTGCCAGTGCCTTTGCAAGCACCGAGATCGACCACGCCGTTCCGTAGATGCGGTGGTAGGTGAAGAACGCGTAGTCCCACATCGATCCATCCGCCTCTTGAGTTTCGAGGATCTTCTGACAGATCACGGGCCACCATTGCTCTCGCAGATCCCAGGGCAACTGGCGAATGACATCCGAAGCGTAGTAATGCCCATAAAAGAAGAAGTAACCACTGTTGGCATAGTAGGCTTCATGGGGATAGATCCGTCCCCGTGATAGGGAAATGAATTTGTGGTGGCGGATCAACTGCTCCAGTCCGGTGACGATATTCTGATCCGTCACTTCACCCGGCTCACCCAATCTCCGAAGAGCCAGATTCCCCACCTGAATTCGACACAGGGAGCCTTTGATCTGGTTGATGGAAAGCAGGTTTCTCGTCGATTGAATCGGGGAAATGTTGTAGTCGTAGGCCCCGTTGGGGAGACGAGTTCTTCTCAGAGCTCTCAGACCTCGCTGTTGCATCAGGTCAGGGACAGCCAGTCCCACCTCTTCGCACTGTTCAAAGATCAGCAACAGGGAGGCGGTCACAAAGGAGGTTCCCCATGTGGGCCGACGTGTGTAAGGCGGATCATCGTAGTAAGCCCAGCCGCCATCAGGACTCTGATAGTTCCCGAGGATGACGATCAGGTCTTCACCGAGTTTTCTGAGGCGCTGGCGACGCTCTTCCCCGAATCGTGGTTCCGGCTCAGCAAGAGCACGGGCTACCGCTTCGAGAACGTAGACATATCCCCAGAGATTGTCCGTATCCCAATTGGCGATCCGCTTGCGACGACCCTTTTCACAGATGTTGTCGAGGGCCCTCTCAAGCGCCTTCTCCCCTTCTTCGGAGAGCATGTCGCCCATGTCCATCAGGGTGACGCAGGTGATCCCGGTACAGGCGACCTGGAAAGCGTAATGCTGTTCCGGAACCATCCAGTTCTTGTCATCCGGCGAGGAAGAAAAGCGCCAATGGCCGAAGGCTCCGTCCTCTTCCTGCTGGGCCAACAGGTACTCCAGAGCCTTGTCCAGACCAGTACGGGCGGAAACCCTCCAGTCATCCTCTGCTCCGGTGACAGGCAACGGCCCTTGCACCAGTTGAGTGAGAAGAAGGACAGTAGCAACGATCAAAAGATGCCCCATGCCACGGGCTGGGGAGACTCCTCGACACCGGTCATGTTGCGAAGGTCATGATTCGCCTTCTCCAACTCTTCCGACTTTTCTTCGAGTTCCCGTTCCATTTTTTCAAACTTGCGTTCTTCCTGAATGCGTTTGATCTCCGCTTCCGCCTCCGCACGGTGAAGGTCCCTGTTGGCACTCTCAATCGCACGCTGAAGCTTTTCCTCACTGCGCGGAATCTTGACGTTCATTTCGACCTCATGTTCCCTGCGCGTCTGGCCAAGAGCCTCCTCGGCACGGGCAAGGCTCATGCGTCCACGCTGAAGAACCAGTTCCGCTGTTCCATCTTCCAACTCGGATCCGGCATAGAGCAATTCCAGTTGCTCCAGTTCGGTTCTGGAATCCTTGAGACGTGTTTCGGCAAAGATCACCGATCGACGACTCTGATACTCTCGAGTCGGGCGATCAAACTCGTGGAACATGTGCATGTCATGCTCTGCTTCCTCGATCGCACGACGCAATCCTTCGAAGCGGTTCTCCATCGCCTCATGGGCGAGGTCCCGCTCCATTTCAGCGATATGAAAGTCGATCTCCATCTCCGCCAACTTGTGCTCCAGCCCCTCTACCTTCTTCTCCTGGGCGGCGACCTCTTCCGGGTCGATTTCAGGTTCTTCGGTGGGAGCAGGCTCGGTGGCGGAAGTCGCGTCGATTTCGAGGGTCAGGGCACCACTCTCATCGTCGAGTTTGGCGACATCCGATTTGACGACGAGGCACCCTGTGAGAAACAGGGCGAACAGGGACAAGAACAGGCAATAAAAAGCACTCCGCAGCATGGAACCCTCCGCTGGAATGAGGACAAGGAACTTTGTCTCATTCTGTACCGGTAAAGGGCGGGGACAAGGGTTTTATTCTGCGGGGGCGATGACCTTCACAAAAACCCGATCTCCGTCGATCCGCGATTCGTGGCACTGGAGGTTCTGGTCTGTGGGGCCATCGGTGACCTTGCCGGTACGGGCGTCGAAGCAGGCTCCGTGGAGTGGGCACTCCACATGTCCGTCTTCGACCATCGCTCCCATCATCGATGCACCGATGTGGGGGCAGGAATCAGTGAACACGGAGATGTCGTCTCCGACACGGGTGACCATCAGCTCCCGTCCCCCACCCTGGGTGAAGAACGGTTCTTCTTCATCGACCTCGGCGAGAGCACAGAGGTCGATCCACTCGTCTCCGGCATCAGCTGGCATAGTAGGGATTCTCTCCTGCTTTATGGTCGGTGGCATCGTGGATATTCTGAATGGAAGGCACCTTCTGACGGATCAGGGTTTCCACGCCCTGACGCAGGGTGACCGCAGCCATGCCACAGCCCTGACAGCCTCCACCCATATGGATGAAGAGATCCTGATCTTTCACGTCGACCACCTCAATGAATCCACCATGGGCGGCCACCATCGGGTTCAGATCTGAATTCAGAAGATTCTGGATTTCGATGAAGAGGGCTTTCTCCTCCTCATTCATGTCGCGGCTGCGCTCGGCGATGACCTTGTCCAGATCGGCGAAGTGCTGCTCGACCACAGCTGTGGCCTGATCAACCATCGGCTGCCAATCAGAACCGTCCACCGGCTTCAGAAGGGTGATGACCTTGTCCTGCATCAACACCGCTTCGAGGCCTTGTAATGCGACAAGCTTTTTTCCCAGTGGGCTGTCCGCCGCTTCTTCAGCGGTAGAGAAGTACTCGGGAGATGTGGCCACCACGCGGTTCAATCGCAGAACACAGGTGTCCGAATCCGATTCCCAGGGTTCAACATGGATATTCAGTTCATCAGTCATGGGAGTGACGCCTTTCCCAATCCCCGATTCGGCCTTTGATCTGGCCGCCTGTTGGGGACTGCTCAGCGTTGAATGATAGCACGGCGGAGGGAGCGTTTGATCGGTTCCGGGGATCAAATTCGGGAATTCCCGACCCTTTCCCAACCGCCTCTAGGGGCAGACGAAATGGAACCAGCAATCCAGAGCGTCGCTCGTCGGGTCGAAGCCACAATCCGGGTAGGGCGGAGCTGGCGGGCCGGCCGAGGAAAACAGGGTGCTCAGCAGAGCCACAGCATCGGCAATATTGACGTTTCCGTCATCTCCCACATCCGCCGCATCGAGGCAGTCCACCGACTCTGCCAGAAACAGGTAGCCCAGAGTTTTCACGGCATCCGCCACATTGACGGCACCATCCGCATTGGAATCACCGCGGACAAACACCCCGCCCGATGGTGCCCCCATGCAATCCGGATCCTGCAGGTCGACGAATCCATCACAATCATCATCCCAGCCGTTGTCACAGATTTCAAATCCCGGAGTACAAGCGCAATCCGGATCGCAACAGTCGGTCAGACCATCCGCATCGTCATCTTGCCCATTACTGCAATCCGATTCCCCAGGCGGCGACCCGGGACAGTCAAAGAAAACCTGCGTTCCCGAAAGACAGAGATCAGGAAAACAGATACCACCACAGGTAAAGGAAATCCCGGTGACCCGCACGATCTGGTTCATCGGCGGATTCGGAAGATCAGCCTCTATGCCGCCCGGATAGCCGGAGTCAGGAAAAAACAGAACACAGCCGCCAAAGTCCGTATCAAAAACCCCGCACTCGATAAAGTCGACCTGACCATAGACAGGTGTCCACAGGATCAGCAGTAATGTGACCATGACGGCAGAGTTCTTGAAAATATTCTCCAATTCCGGACTCCTCAAATACGGCATGCTCATCCTGAATCCATGAGTCCCACGACTATGCCGGTAACCGTGGCCTTCTCCCATCATAACGAACAACCATATCATATGCGTTCTTCAAATAAATCTGGGGTTGCCAAGCCTACTAACTTAAAATGGTCACTGAAGATCCTGAAAACATTGCAACGGAAAAGAGTCTCAAATGGGCTGGATGCGCACCATTTTATTGGGGGATATCGGCAATCGCCTCGATATTGGGGATGCAGAAAAGGGCATACGTGCACTTCGTTTATCCCTTTCAAAAGCAAAACGAACTACCAGAACCAACGAAGAACGCATCTCCAACCTTGAAGAGGAAAATGAACAACTCGAACTCTTGATCACCATGCTGCTACGGCGGTTGCAAGAGAAGAACCTTTTCAATGGTGACGAGATTCGTTCCCTGACAGAGATCATCGATCCTCCCGAAGAAAAGAACTGATCGTGGAGTACGAGTGCTGCTACTGAAAATCCCCGATTGATCCGTCTCTGGGAATCAGGGCTCTGGGCACTTAGTATGAACCCGGTTCAACAGGCTGCTTTCGGAGAGGTTGCCATGACAGATTTATCTTCCCGCGACATGTTTGATGACACCTCCAAAAATTGGGCTCGGGATGAACCTCGCCTTCTCTCCGACTGGACTGCCCGACCTTTTCTCCTCCAGTGGTGTCCTTCAATTCGCGACTGCAAGGTTCTTGATCTCGGCTGTGGAGAGGGCTACTTCACCCGACAACTGGCGCGCTCGGATAAAGGCCCGGCGGCCCACATGGAGGGCATCGATCTCAGCGCAGGAATGATCGAGTTCGCCGAGGCCAATGAAAATCAGGTCCCTCTCAATATCACCTACTCGGTGGGTTGTGCGACCGACTTCACTCCCCGCCTGGATTCCTACGATCTGATCACTGCCGTCTTCGTGTACAACTACACGACTGTCGAGCAAATGCACCAGTCGATGAGCCGGGTCTACGACCACCTGTCACCCGGTGGATACTTCATTTTCTCTCTGCCCCATCCGGTCAACCCCTTCATGGATACGGGCACCGACAGCTTTCACTTTGAACGCTCCGGTGGCTGGTTCAGTGGTCGAGACCAGACCTTCGAAGGACAAATGGCACAGAGGGATGGGTCAGAAGTTTCGGTGCGATGTCTGCATAAAACGTTTCAGGATGTGCTCGACGGACTGCGGTCGGCAGGCTTCACACACTTCCCTGATTTCCGGGAACTGGCCGTCACCGAAGAAATGATCGCGGAAGACGCCGACTTCTTCGGCCCCTTGGCAGATCTCCCCCTGCACATGGCTTTCAGGATCAGGAAGTAAGCTGATGAATTCCGCCCCTCACATCCGATCTCCGTGGACCCAACAAGAATTGAATCAGCGTCACGAGCACACTCTTGAATTCGATATTGGAATCATCGAAGAACTGGAGCAGTGGCGAAGCCAGTCTCCCGAGGTCATCGAAGACGAAGTGACCCATGCCCACGTGGCGGACATGATCCGCCTGCAGCAACTGGCGGTCCGCACCCGTGAAGAGGTCTACCACGGCAGCGGAGTTGTCCGCGTCTCCGCCCCCCCGCTGGAACGGGTGGATGACGACCTTTTGCGTCGCTACTACTTGGCTTTCGGCGTTCACCTGGGGACCCCATTGGGAAACTACGGACGACTTTATGAGGTCAAGGATCGCGGAGGTGATTACACCAAGACGGCGATCCCTGTCAGTCAGACGAAAGCCGCAACAGGTCTGCATACCGATTCCAGCGCCGTCGATGTACTTCCTGATCTGGTCGGCCTGATCTGTATCCGCCCTGCACCAATGGGCGGAGCTTCTCGCATCGCCTGCGCCCTCCTCGCCCATCAGAAACTTTCGCAGAATCATCCGGAACTGTGCCGCATCCTCGAAGAACCCCACTACCGGGATATCGTCACGCCGGGCGCGGATCAGAGCCAACGGCAACGCAACCGCTTCCCCGTCTTCGATGTCAGTGATCCCTCACGAGTGCCAGTCTGTCGCTACATGCGCTTCTGGATCGAAAAGGGATATGAAAAGGCAGAGATCGAACCGCACCCGCAGTTGCAGGCAGCGCTCGATCAACTCGATGCCATCCTCGAGGAACCGGATTCGGTGGCCACCTTCACCCTGCAGCGTGGAGAGATGCTTTGGGTCGATAACACGACCACTCTCCACGACCGAACCGCCTACGAGGATGATCCCAACGCACCCAGACTCCTGCTGCGTCAATGGGTTGTAGGATGATGGGTTGTAGGATGATCGGTTGTAGGATGATCGATTGCCGAATGATGAGTGCTTGGCTGATCGCCTGAGCGATCAGAACATCAGTGTCGCGCCCTCGTCACACTTCCCCTGGGTCAATGCCCGGGTATGAAGCCAATCCCAGAATCCGGCCCGCAAGGATAAAGCCTTGCGCATTCCCTTGAGCAGATCCCGGCGTCCCTCTGCGGTTGCAGCATAATGGCGGGAGATGTCCATCAGGGTTTCCTGATGGTGATCGTCCACCGCCGCATGAAGCGGGAAGAACACCGTCTCTGATGGCGGAGCTTCGAGGACTTCCAGAGCCGGAAGGAAATGCTGGTACATGGTGCTGACCACATTCTCGGTTCCCAGACCGAGAGCACCCAGGGCTTCTGCCGTCGATCCCCCTGAAAGAATTGACAGGAACATTTCACGCCAGCAGACGACTTCGACGGCATCTTCCGTCAATGAATCCTGTTCGACCCCGGCGGCGATGCAGAAACGGCGGAAGAGCACCGGATGGGGAATCCCATCGATCCATTCCTGTTCGACGCCGATCTCCGCCAGCTCTTCCATCTCTTCGCTCTCGTAGATCCCCGATTCTTCCGTCAGGTTTTCCATGAGTGCGGCGCGATGCTCAGGAACCTCCAGGCGTCCGATGACACTGGTCAGATAACGGGGGAAATGGGAAGAGTAGCCGAGGTATTGACGGGCAAAATCAGCGAGAGCCCACTTCATGTCCGGGAGAGAGCGGTCACGCAACGCAAGCAGGTACGGGTGGTGCACCGCCCGGTGAGAAGTGGCTTCATCAGCAACCTGCGCGAGGAAGGCATCGACTTCCTGATCGCTGCCCGAATGCATATGGGCACTGCGTCGCGATTCGATGGCCTGGACGAAGTCAAAAAGCGTCTCCGCATCATCAGCGAGGGATCTCAGCAGATCGGGACGTTCCGCGGCCACATAGGCACAATCTTCCGCGGTGCGGACGGTGGCGGTTCGTGCACGCCTTTCGACAAAGGCGACTTCGCCGAAGACATCACCGGCCGAGATGGTGTCGACCACCTCTCCTCCACGGAGGATCTCGACGCTTCCCGATTCCAGATAGAATAGGGTCTCATCAAAGACCCCCTCCTCGATCAGAGTCGTTCCGGCGGGAGCCTCCCTGCGGGTTCCAACCTCAAGGATCGCCTGAGTTGCTTTCTTATTCATTTCCATTTTTCGCCTCCTCAAACTGCCTGAGACTTCTCTTATCGGGAAAGCAGGGCCGCTTCGGACCAACTAATCGTTTTTCGATTTCACTCTTCGATAAGGATGGACCCAGCTGGCGAAAGCCTGCGGACTCCGACTCTGGACCCAGACCCGACCCTGCCCCGAAAAGCGCAGCATGATCTGATCTCCGAAGAGGAATTGACGAATTTTGCGTCCGGTGGTCAGTCGATAGTTGAGACTCGGATCCCAGGCTACGGCGAAGCCGTTGTCGACGGTGTAGTCACCCGGAACCTGCACCGAACTCTCCCACTCATCGTCGAAGAGGTCATCCACATCCTGGCCGACATTCTGCCCCGTAAGCTGTACCTGCTGGATATCCCCGTAGGCATTGAAGAAAAGGGTTCCGGTTCCGGAGCACTTGAGGATGAAGAGGCCCTCGTTGAAGAAACCCTTCAGTCCATCGAACTTGGTATCGATCTTGATATCTCCAATGGATGCCAGATAAGCACCCTTCTGAAGATAGATCTCCTCACCCTTCAACTCCAGAGCGACGATGGCTCCCGAAGGCCCTGGAGCCAGTGCGATCCGTGATCCCGGTGTTTCGGTGGTGTAGGTATTCTGGAAAAAAGACTCCCCACTGAGGAGTGCACGCTTGAGTCCAGAGAATACCCCTCCCCGTGTCGAAGTCTCCATGTCGATGGTGGGATCCATCCACGCCATCGCCCCGGATTCGGAAGCGACGCTATCTCCTGGATCCAGCTCCACCTCGAGATAGGAATAACCGGGTTGGCATTCAATGCGATACTTCATCGATTAGTTCCTCTCCGGCAACAGGGGCCCCAGCGTCGAACCAAACATGGTGGCATCATGGGTTTGGGCGATGACCTTGCCCTGTCCCTCAAACTTCATGACAAAGCCTTCTCCGGAGAGAAAGCTCTGGGTCCAGGAACTGGCCGCCTTGGTGACCTTGTATTCGAGTGACTTTTCGTAGGCGATCAGGTGCCCCGTATCGAGGGTCAACTCGCCATCGACCTCGAGTTCATGAAGGGCTCCGAATCCACCGACGAGAGCGGTGCCGATTCCGGAAACCTCGAGGAAGAACATGCCTTCTCCACTGAAGACACTGCCCAATCCCTGAAAGCGGGTTTCCATTTCCACATCATCACCACCGGCAGCGATAAAGGATCCCCCTGAGCAGACCCAGGTGGTCGATCCATCGAGAGCGAGTGTCTTCATCTCTCCCGGCAAGACAGGGGCGAGCCCTACTTCACCGGTTTCCCCGGGGCCTACCTTGTAGGTACTGAGAAAAAAGGACTCACCACTGAAGAGGCGTTTGATGCCTCCCATGATGCCGCTTTTTCCCCGACTTCGTGTCGACACATCCATGTCCACATTGCCGGAAGCCCGCACCATCGCCCCCGATTCACTGAAAAACTCCTCGCCATGTTCAAACTCAACGAGGGCCGATTGAAACGCTCCGGTTTCGAGAATATTGAATTTCATCGATCCCCCCTAAGCTCTCAGGAACGGAGTGATCCACCCCGCCGTTCCCGCCAGGTGACGGGTTTGCAGCCATATTCGACCGCGACCACTGAAGCGCATGACGAGCCCCTCTCCGGAGAAGAGAGTGCTCTTGAGTCCACCCGCTCCCTTGAGGCTCCAGTCGAGGGTGTTCTCCCAAGCGAGGACGTGACCGTTATCGACGATCAACTCTCCGTCCAGCTCTTTCTCGACCACCGCACCATAGGCGCCAAAGAAGACTTCCCCAGACCCGGTGGCTTCGATGAAGAAAGCCCCCTTGCCACTGAAGAATGCCTTGAGTCCCCCGAATCGGGTCCGCAGATCCACCCCTTGAGTACAAGCGGTAAAGGCTCCTCCTGCGATGAGCATCCCTTCGGAGGTGACGGGAATCTGCACCAGAGTTCCAGCGACACTGTGAGAGAAGGCCACTTCAGAAGGACCACTGGCCTGGTACTCATTGACAAACATGGAGGTTCCGCCAAAAACCTTGCGAACAAGAGACTTGCTCAGTCCCCCCATCAATCGAGCCCTGAAGGATACCGGGCCCCGATGCCAATTCATGGCCCCGGAAGCGGCGTGAAATGATTCCCCTGATTCCAGTTGGGCGACTGCCTCACCGAAATCGGGGTTTCCCTTGATCTCAAATTCCATTGGATGGCCCCCCTTATGCGTTCAGAAAGCTGTCTTGAGTCGAGCATGCCCCCAGAAACAAATCAAGCCCCGGAACTCCAGAGAGTACCGGGGCTTGAAGTCGATCGACGAGGAAACCCCGATCAGCGAGAACCGATCTCGCCGCAGTAACAGGCGGAGGTGGGTTCCACATCCGCATCCTTCCATGCCTCGCGGAAAGCTCGGCGGGTCAATTCCGCTTCTTCACTGCGCCCCTGCCCCTCGAGGGCATTGGTCAATCCGAGAAGCGCCCAACCATTGGCGGGGTAGTGCTCCAGGTCCTTGAGGAAAACTTTCTCCGCTTCCTCAAACTGCCCCGCAGTGTTCAGCAGCGCGCCCAGGGGATGACGAGCAGGCACCGGCCAAGCGGGAGGCTCGGAGTATGCCAGCTGGTCCTCCAGCTCAACCGCTTTCTTCAACTTGGCAAGACCGGCTTCCCGGTTCCCTTCCTTGAAGAGGATCTCCCCTTCCAGAACCCGTCTTCCCACTTCCCAAACCTCACCGCAGGGAAGCGATCCCATTTTGTATTCCTCCGGAATCGCTTCGATGGCAGCATCGAGGTTCGCCAACTCTTCGCGAGCTTCGGTGAACCTCTCAGTGTTGGCGAAAGCGACCCCCCTGGCATAGTGCAGAACGGATCGGGAGACGGC
>JACETR010000062.1 GCA_013911165.1 Planctomycetota bacterium
CCTCCAACAGGTGCTCCTCCTCTATCGTGTCCGCTTCGTCCAGATCAGTGATACTCCTGGCGACGCGCAAAAAACGAATCCAGCGGCGCATCGACCACGATTGCTCCTGCTCCCACTGTTCCAGCAACTGACGGGAAGTGGAATTCAGCTTCAACCACCGATCCCGATCTGCCCACTTCAACTTTCCATTCGGCTCCTTCGTGCCCCTGCTTTCTGCCCGTATTCGGGCACGTTCCACTCGCCTGCGAATCTGGGCTGACGATTCCGGGGGGGTGCTGACAGATTCAGAAAACAGGGGAACTTGTCCCTGCCTCAGAGAGACATGCAGATCAAAACGATCGAGGAGAGGATCGGACAGCTTTCGCCGATACCGGTGACGTTCACTGCTGCGGCAGCGACACCGTCCCTCCTCACCCTGCCCACAGGGACAGGGATTCATCGCTGCGACCAACAAAAACTGTCCCGGAAAAACCATGCTTCCCGCCGCCCTGGAAAGGGTGACAACTCCTTCTTCGAGGGGTTCCCGCAAGGCCTCCAGTGCGGCCAGAGAAATCTCAGGCAATTCATCCAGAAACAGAACACCCCGGTGAGCTCTCGAGATCTCACCCGGTCGGATCGGTGACCCTCCACCGACCAGACCGGCGACGGTGATACTGTGGTGAGGAGACCGAAAAGGACGCTCGCCTTTCAGACTGGACACGCCAGCGACCAGCTCTGCAATCTGTCGTACTTCAAATCGGGCTTCCTCCGCCAATGCCGGTAGCAACCCCGGAAGCCTTCGAGCCATCAGGGATTTCCCACAACCCGGTGGTCCGATCATCAACAGGGGGTGCTCCCCTGTGGCACTGATTTCCATCGCGCGTCTGGCCTGCACTTGTCCCACCACTTCCGACATGTCCACTTGCCCTGCAATATCAGGGGGGCCGGCCAGATCGACTTCACCGGTGATTTCATCGATCCCCGCATGGAAATCGAATGCGCTACCTCCCTCTCTCAGTATCCGAACCACCTGTGACAACGATGCACACTCCAGAATCTGACCGAGAGATTCGAAATCGGGGGAGCAGAGTGGCTTTTGGCCACAGGGAACAAACAGCACCGTTTCCCTGGTTTCTTCCACGCGCTCCCGCTGACCGGAATTCCAGTGACTCCCGTTGGGATTTGATTTCAGTTCCCTGAGCAAATGTCGGGCGACAGTGGCACCGCCCCGCACCGGTCTCAGGCTTCCGTCGAGAGCCAACTCGCCGAGAAAACCGTGGGGTTTGACCACTTCTGGAGCGATCTGACCACTCTCCACGAGTATTGCGAGAGCGATGGCCAGATCAAAATAGGATCCGTCCTTGGTCACCGAAGCAGGCGCCAGATGAACCACGACTCGGTGTCGATCCGGAAAACGGAATCCGCTGTTCTCGATCGCTGAGCGGATGCGTTGACGGGACTCCCGGATCCCGGGCCCTGGCAGGCCGGTGATGTGAAAGGAGCTGAGAGCGGAGACCAAATCCGCCTCCACCTCCACGCTGCGACCTGACAACCCCGACAGATCTCCCGACAGTATTCGAAATGCCACTGATCAACTCCTTCCCTGACCATCCTGCCCTCACCGTCCTGCCCTTACCGGACTCCCCCCACCAGCCTGTCCAGAAAGGCCCTTTCTGGTTCTGAACGGCAATTGCGGCTATACTTCAGCCCCTCTGGAGACTTTGGACCTGCCTGTGCACGCGAACGGTCTCCGGATTGGTGGAGCGGTGAATTGCCGCCACTGGAGATTTGTGGAATGAACCCACGTGGTTCAGGGGAATGTCAGATCAGGAAACAGGCCGATTCCCGACTTTCAGGGAACGACGCCTCAGAACATGACTCATCAGGTGACGAAACCTTCAAGGAACCTCACAGTTCCCGGCAACGTTGCCATGAAGCAGGGTTTTTGACTCTCCCACATTCCACAACAGGTGGCAAAACCGTGCTGAACACTTGAGAGAACCTGTCTCGGTTCCGCCCAGAAGGGGGCCCATGTCACGCAATCCTTTTTCGCCTTTCACGAGACCGATCATTGCGAATCGATGGAGCACTGAATCCTCGCGCACTGCCAGTTCCCTGAACCCCGTGCAGTCCGGTTCCAGTCTCCTTCTTCTCTGCGCCTGCATTTTCTCCCTTCTCCTCATCCCCGCAGGGGTGATGGCGGGAGCGGCGATCCCGGAATGGGATGGCAAAGTGGGCCGCATCGTCGATCGTCATGCCGGTGGTGACATGGCCAAACTTTGGCGCGGAGCCTCGGAACTGGAGAATCTGGGAGACGATGCCATCGGCGAGATTCAGGGTCTGCTGGCTCATGAAAACACCGGGGTCATCCTGATGGGTTCCAAAGCCCTGCTCTCCCTTGGGGAAACCGAGGGGGTTCGCGATGCGCTGCTGAAAATGGTCAACAATGACGGACTCGATAATGAGCGTCGCAAGGCCGCGCTCTTCATGGTCGGTGAATTCCGTGACAAAAAGACCACTGACAGCCTGCGTGCCTTGACTGAGAGTTTTTCCAGTGATGCCGAGTTGCGAATCGGATTGGGGCGAACCCTTTTCAGGGTCACCGGAGATCGCTCTGAGGCCCGAGCCCTCTTGCAACCGCTGCTGACCGTCGATGACCCCCTGGCACGAACCGGTGCCGCCCTGGCTCTGGCCGAGCTTGGCCTCATGAATGGGGATGTCAAAAGGGTTCTTCGATCCATCGAACTGGAGCCTTCACGACAGGGTGCCCTCGCGCGCCTTCTGCTCGCTCAGGACAATCTTCTGCGAGCGATTGAAAATGACCGCGACGCCCTTCCTCCTGAAACAGAGTCGGAAAAGTTGCAAGAGGCGGATCGTCAAATGGCTGCCGCCCAACTGGAGATCCTTGCACTGGAAAGGTCCCTGCAGGAGAAAGAGCGTCAACTGGAGCGCATGCAGAGAACCCGCGGTAACAGTGGCAGATCCGGCAACCATCCCCTGCTCGACGAACTGATGCAGCGAATCAGCCGCTTTTATGTCGATCCAAGCAAAGTCGACGAGGATGCGCTGATCACCGAAGCAGCCAAAGGCATGGTCTCCAGCCTGGATCCCTTCTCCTCCTTCATGGACGTGGAAGACACCAAGGATTTCTATGAGGGGATCAGCGGGGTCTATGCCGGAATCGGCGCACAGGTTCAAAAGGATCTCGATACCGACACCCTCAAGATCATCCGTCCCATCTACAAAGGTCCAGCCTATCGCGAGGGGTTGATCAGCGAGGATCTGGTTGTCGAGGTCGACGGAATCCCGACCAAGGGCAAGGCCCTTGACGAAATCGTGCAGGGTCTGAAAGGCAATCCTGGTACCCCGGTTACCCTCAAGGTCTTCCGCCGTGGCTGGAAAGAAGCCCGTGACTTTGTGGTCACCCGGGAAACAATCCAGCTCGATTCAGTGCTCCACCAGATGTTGCCTGGAGATCTGGGTTACGTCTCCCTCGCCCAGTTTGGGGATACCGCCGTCACCGAAGTCTTCCAGGCCCTCGACGACCTGGAATCCAAAGGTATGAAAGCGTTGATCCTCGATCTTCGAGGGAACCCGGGTGGTTATCTGGAATCCGCTGTCGAACTGGTGGATGAGTTCGTCGACGACACCTCGATGCCCATCGTGTCCCAGAAATCCAAGAGTGGCATCTTTGAGGATTCCGAACGTTTTGCCACGGTAGGCAAGCGGGACGATTACCCCATCGTCGTCCTCGTGAACGAATCCAGTGCCAGTGCATCCGAGATCGTTTCGGGCGCCTTGCAGGATTTCAAGCGAGCCAAACTGATTGGACAGAAAACCTACGGCAAAGGCAGCGTGCAACGACTGTTGCCGATGTCTCGCAGAATCCAGAATCTCCTCGGTGGAGAGTCAACCCTGCGTCTCACCGTTCAGCGCTACTACCTTCCCAGCGGTCGATCGATCCATACCGAGCGAGATTCGGACGGGAAGATCGTTGACGAAGGTGGAGTCTCCCCCGACGACGAGGTCGAGCTGGCAGAAATCCCCCTCTGGAGAGCCGAAGCCATCGGCAAGATGGTCGACGAGGAAGCCTTCAAAGAGTGGATTGATCAGCATGCTGCCGAAAATGAAGAACTGATGGCACGGATCGTTCGTGAAGGAACCGAAGACAATGATCTCGAATATCCCGGTTTTTCCGAATGGATCTCCGAGTACAGCGAGACCGGGATTACCGAAGAGGATGCCCGTCGTGGATTGCGCAATCGCCTGCGCCGCCGTGAAGAGGATCGCCGCGGTGAACAGTTTGCATGCGACTACGTTGAGGATCTGCAACTTCAATCTGCGATCATCGATCTGTTGGGTCAATTGGGAACCGAGGTCTCGACGATCCCCCAATACAATCTCATCGAACCGGTGACGGAGGAGAAAACGGAAGAAAAGGCCGAAAGCCTTTGATCCGCTGATCAGCGAATCGTGATTCAAAAAAAAGCCGCGGGAGGATTTCCTCCCGCGGCTTTTTTTGATCCTGATCTATTCGGCAGAGTTGCGAATCAATCCTCTTCCTTACGGAACTTCTCGTGACCACTCTTTTTGACCGCACTGATCTTTTTCGCTTCTTCCGACGCTGCCGCCATGTCCCCCGCCAGCAGGGCACGTTCAATCTTCAACCAATGCTCGAGAGTGACGACGATCATCAGTCGGTACTCCTTCAGGCTTGCGGCTCGGGCCTGGGCATCTTCCATTTCTGCGACCATGTCAGGAACAAGATCTTTCGACTTGAGAGTTGCAAGCTGAGCTCTCTGGACATGCTTGAGAGCGTCCTCCACCTTTTTGCCACGTAACGCCCGACGAAATGATCGTCCCGCCGATTTCATTTCATCCATGATCTCTTCGATCTGCGCATCTCCCCCTTTTGCCTCAGCACCGCCATCCTGCAATGCGAGAAGAGATTTCCGCCCCTGGAATTCGGGTGAACCGAAAATCACAAGGGTGGTCAACAATCCCATAATCAAAAGGGACAGCACCGATCGCCTGTTACAAACTGTATTGAGAGGGGTCATTGGGGGTACCTTTCAAAAAAAAGAACGGTCAGGAAATCTCCCTGACCGTTCCTGTTCCGGTTTTCAGATGGTGATCAACAATACTCACGCCACGGTTTGACCATCAACTCGTCTGTATCGCGGATCTTCCACAGTGCATCCACGAAGAGATTCGCCGCCTGAATATTGGTCAACAATCCGATGCCATAATCGACGGTCTTGCGACGCACCAGGTATCCGCTGGTCAGATCGTTGCGTTCCAAACTTCGGGGAATGTTGATGACCAGATCAATCAACCCCTTCTCGATGGCTTCGATGGCATCCATCGCGTCCGATCCCTCTTCAAACTCTTCGTCACGCATCGGCATCTTCAAGACCCGGGTCTCGATGTCATTTTCCTTCAGGAAGTCATGGGTTCCCTTGGTCGCATAGACGGGAATATCCAACTGCTGAAGCTTGCGTGCACTCTCAAGGAAATCGACTTTGTCCTCGATCTTCCCGGTGGTCAGGAGGATTCCCTTCTCGGGGATACTGAACCCCACGGAGAGCAGAGCCTTCAGGTAAGCCTCTTCCACTTGGTCACCCAAGCAGGCGACTTCACCAGTAGAGGCCATTTCCACACCCAGAAGCGGGTCCGCTCCCTTGAGTCGGGAGAAGGAGAACTGGGGTGCCTTGACGCCGACAAAGTCGCACTCGAAGGCGGACTTTGCCGGTGGGTCAACTTTTTCACCGAGCATCGCCCGGATCGCGTAATCGATGAAGTTTTCCTTGAGGATCTTCGAGACGAAGGGGAAAGAGCGGGATGCTCGCAGGTTGCACTCGATCACCTTGATGTGATTATCACGGGCGATGAACTGAATATTGTACGGTCCCGTGATGTTGAGTGCTTCTGCGATCAGACGAGAGATCTTCTTGATCCTGCGTGAGGTTTCCAGATAGAGCCTTTGTGAGGGGAAGACCATCGTCGCATCTCCGGAGTGAACTCCGGCATTCTCGACGTGCTCACTGATGGCGTAACAAATGACCTTGCCATCCTGAGCGACCCCATCCCATTCAATCTCCTTGGCTCCCGCGATGAACTTGGAGACCACCACCGGGTGTTCCCTCGAGACATCGGCAGCAGCTTTGAGGTAACTCTCCATCTCTGCGTCGGAGTGAGCCACACTCATGGCTGCTCCACTGAGAACATAACTGGGACGGATCAGGACCGGATAACCACAGTTATCTGCAAAGGACCGGGCATCATCCACACTGGTCAGCTCACGCCACTCGGGCTGGTCGATCCCCAGATCGTCGAGGAGAGAGGAAAACTTCTCGCGATTTTCCGCACGATCAATGTCCTCCACTTTGGTCCCCAACACCTTGACCCCGCGGTTACCAAGAGGCACCGCAAGCTGATTGGGGATCTGTCCTCCCACACTGATCACCACTCCCTGAGAGTTCTCCCGTTCAAAAATGTCGAGAACGCGCTCCAGGGTCAGTTCTTCGAAGTAGAGACGGTCACAGGAATCGTAGTCCGTTGAGACAGTCTCCGGGTTGTAGTTGATCATGACTGTGCGCTGACCACTGCGTGAGAGAGCCTGCACTGCATTGACCGCACACCAGTCGAATTCTACGGAAGAACCGATCCGGTAGGCTCCGCCACCCAACACCACATAGGGAGCCGGGTCCTTGGCGACCACGTCATCTTCACTGCCGTTGTAAGTCATGTAGAGGAAATTGGTTTGTGCCGGATACTCCGCGGCCAGGGTATCAATCTGTTTGACCACCGGACGAATCCCCAACTCTTCCCGACGATCGCGGACTTCCAGGGAGGCCGCATATCCGGGCTCGATGGGAGTCTCACGACGCAAGGCACGGGAGATCTGGTTATCACTGAAGCCCAACTCCTTGGCTCTGCGCAGCAGCTCTTCCGGAAGTCCGGCCAAATCAAACTCGCGGAACTCCTGTTGGCAACGCACCACCTCACCGACCCGCTCGATGAACCACGGAGTGATGTGGGTCAACTGGTGAATGCGATCGACACTCCAGCCTTTGCGCAAGGCTTCGCCGATTGCGAAGATGCGTTCTTCTGTCGGCACGACGAGCAGTTCTTCGAGGTTTTCCTCTTCGAAATGATCGCGGGCTGAAACGAGACCGTGGGCCCCCACCCCGAGCATGCGACACGCTTTTTGCATCGCTTCCTCGAAGCCGCGGCCAATGGCCATCACCTCACCGACACTTTTCATTTCACTGCCCAGGCTGGTCGAAACCCGACGGAACTTTTTCAGATCCCAGCGCGGCATCTTGATCACACAGTAATCGAGAGCCGGCTCAAAGCAGGAAGCGGTGACCTGAGTGATACTGTTCGGAACGTCGATCAGGCTGTAACCGAGGGCCAGTTTTGCGGCCACAAAGGCCAGCGGATAGCCGGTCGCCTTGGAAGCCAGTGCGGAAGATCGGGACAGGCGGGCATTGACCTCGATGATCCGGTACTCGTCCTTGTGCGGATGCAGTGCGAACTGCACGTTGCATTCCCCAACCACACCCAGATGCTGAATCAGGCGGATCGAAACAGAGCGCAGTCGGTGGTAATCGTGATCAGAGAGGGTCTGCGAAGGAGCCACGACGATGCTTTCACCGGTGTGGATTCCCAACGCATCGATGTTTTCCATGTTGCAGACGGTGATGCAGTTGTTCATGGCGTCCCGCACCACTTCGTATTCCACTTCTTTCCAGCCTTCGAGGTACTCCTCGACCAGAATCTGCGGAACAGTGGCAAGGGCGTTCGACGCCATCTCGGTCAACTCTTCAACGTTGCGGGCAATTCCCGAGCCTTTTCCTCCGAGGGAAAATGCCGAACGGACCATCACCGGGAACGAAATCTCTTCAGCGGCCTCAAGCGCACTTTCCAGATCTTCGCAGGCACGACTGCGCGGAGTATCCATGTTGATGGAGCGCAGTACCTCGGCGAAGAGGTGGCGGTCTTCTGTCGTACGAATCGTGTCGAGGGGAGTTCCCAAGACCCGGACATTGTACTTTTCGAGGACTCCGAGTTCGTCCAGCTCTACTCCACAGTTGAGAGCAGTTTGCCCACCAAATGAGAGCAACAATCCATCCGGACGCTCACGTTCAATCACGCGTTCAACAAAGTGGGGATTGACCGGCAGGAAGTAAACCTCATCAGCAAGGCCTTCACTGGTCTGGATGGTGGCAATGTTCGGGTTGACGAGGACGGTACGGATACCTTCTTCTCGCAACGCCTTGATGGCCTGGGAACCGGAGTAGTCAAACTCCCCCGCCTCGCCAATCTTGAGTGCACCACTGCCCAGGATCAGAACCTTGCTCGGCTTGTCGATTTCAACTTTGTCGTGGGTATGAAGATTCATCGTGCGAACTCCAACAACAGATCAAAGAGGCCTTCGGCGTCCCGGGGGCCAGGATTGGCTTCCGGGTGAAACTGAACAGAGAAGAAGGGCTTCGACGAGTGCCGAACACCTTCGTTTGAACCGTCGTTGGCATTGCGGTACCACTCCTGCCAACCGGCGGGAGCCTTTTCACCATCGACGGCATAGCCATGATTCTGACTGGTCACATAACAGCGACGACTGCCCACTTCATAGCAGGGCTGATTTTGTCCCCGGTGACCGAAATCAAGCTTGTAAGTATCAAAACCCGCAGCCAGTGAAAGCAACTGGTTGCCGAGGCAGATTCCCATCAAAGGGCGATCCTCAGCCAATGCACGGCGCACCATTTCAATGGTATCCCCGGTCATCTTTGGATCCCCCGGACCATTGGAAAGCAGCACCGCATCCGCTTTTTCGGCGACGAAGTCGTGATTCCAGGGAACCTGCAGTACATCCGCCCCGCGGGCGTGAAGACAGCGAATGATGCTGGTCTTTGCACCACAGTCGACGAGCACCACTCTCGGTGCTCCATCCTTGCCACAGGAATGAAGAATCGGTTCTGAACAACTGACCTCTTCAACAACATTGTAGGATCCGGGATCATGGCATGGCTCGGAAAGCACCTGCTCACGATTATCGCTGCCTTCCAGGAGCAAACGTCCCTTGATGGTTCCGAACTGACGCAGGTGTCGGGTCAGGGCACGTACGTCGACCCCCTCAATTCCCGGCACACCCTCAGAGGCGAGCCAGTCGGAAAGAGACTGGCTCGATTTCCAATGGCTGTAATCCTGTGAAAGCCTTTGAACGATGAGGGCCTGTGCCTGAATGCGAGAAGACTCGAAACCATCCTGAATCGGATTGTTCGGATCCCTTTCCGGCACACCGTAGTTGCCGGCAAGCGGATAAGTCAGAGTCAACAACTGTCCCCGATAGGACGGATCGGTCAGTGATTCCGGATATCCGACAAGGCCGGTGGCAAAGACCACTTCTCCGGAAATGGATTTCAGCGCGCCGAAGGCTTTGCCTTCGAAGCGAACTCCATCTTCCAATTCGAGTACGGCTTTGACTGAACGACTGTCAGAAGCGACATCCCTCACTGCGGGATGTGTGTCGTGATGATTCAATGTAGGGTCCCCCAAGATACTGCCCTCCGCTGGCGATCGGTCCCGGGATCAGCCCTGTCAAGTTCCCGGAAACCTCCGGTCTCTCGACCTGTTCGCCTCCCAAAAACCCATATCGGAGACGGACTCAGGCTGATCAGGAATCCAATGCAGATCCTGAGGACAAGAGTTTAGAAGCAGGATGGCCCTTGCGAAAGTCACCCGCAGATATTCGGTCAAAATTTCCAACCGAGCAGGCAGCCGCCGCGTCCGCTTCTGCCCTGATCCCTCCGGTGACTGAAGAGATCCGGCTCACCATGACTGCAACGGAGGTCCAGGGAGATCCGGGAACTCTCCAAACCGGCCTGCTGCAACGTCTTGAGGAGGATCGTGGCAAGATCGAGGGTGCCCTCGGAAATCGCCTCTGCGGCTCCGGGAAGCAGTTTAACTGCCTCCAGAACCTCGGGTCCCACCGGATAGCGGGGTCCTCTGATCCCCGGTGAGATCATGGCCAGCAGTGATTCCGGTGGCCCCATCTGGCCGAGGAGCTGATTCAGAGCACCGGCAACGGTCCCTCTCCAGCCACAGTGGGCAATGCCCGCCCTGCGCTGATCGGGATCGACGACGGTCACCAGAGGGCAATCCGCGGTCAGAGACAGGGCGAACAGGCCGGGCTCAGGCAACACGACCACATCGTGCCCTCCGGGAATTTGACCGGGCTGGTCGAACCCTGCCCCCGCCAGTGATTCCGTGGCATGCAATACCTGACACCCGTGAATCTGGCCCGGAACGATCACCCGTTCAGGATCAACGCCCACCGCCTGCACCAGTCGGAGTCGGTTCTCGCGCACTGAACGCGGTTCATCCCCCGTGGAGAATCCCAAATTAAGAGAATCAAAAGGAGGATCACTGACCCCGCCATGGCGATCGGGGAACGCCACCACCAGGCCATCCAGATCATGGGTCTCACGAAATGGCAGCGCCAGATCGGTGACCTTCAGAACAGCGGACTCCCTGGACACTCAGGCAGACCCCGTCGCCGAATCCGGCCCCTGCAGTAGGGGAACGACAAATTCGCGCAGCAGGGTTTTCGAGACCGCTGCCATCGGAACCGACAACAGCATTCCAAGCAGTCCGAACCATTGGGCAAAGATCAGGAAGGTGACGATCACAGTGACCGGATGGAGTCCCGCTTCGTCGCCGAGGAATCGGGGAATGAGAACAAACCCCTCCACCGCTTCCATGACTCCGAAGAGTACGGCAGTGAGAATCAGCAAGACCACGTCATGGTGTTCAAACCAGCAGATCCCGACTGCCGGCAGCAAGGCGAGCCAAACCCCCACGTAGGGAACCAGCGAAAGGAAGCCGGCAGCAAATCCGATCAGGAATCCGTAGGGAACTCCGATCAGAAACAGTCCCACCCCGGTGATGCCACCCTTGACCAGACAGACCAAAAGGCGGCCACGGAAAAACCCGGAAAGGATGCCGTGAATTTCGAGGGCAATCTTTTCCAGTCGGGGTCGAGATCCGGAAGGGATCCAGCGACGCATCCTTGCCAGCATCGGATCGATCTCGAGCAGGAAGAAGAACACGTATATCGGGACCAGCAAAAGCCAGTTGCCCAACTCCAAAAGACTATCGAGTGCACTTTGCCCGCCGGAAGCAACCCGGGAGGCCACCTCCGCCCCCACGGACATCGCTCCCGATCCATTGGCAGTTGCACCATCACCGTCGCCTTCAATCTCACCGGCAGAAGATTCCGCTCCCATCACGGCACGAAGAAAACGGCCTGCGGTCAGGTCGAGGGTTGATTCCACCTGACGTGCGAGAGCTTCGTCCGGATTTTCATCGGCACTGCGTCCGTAATCTTCGGTGATACGGTTTTTCCAGCGTTGAAACCCGAGGCCCACGCCGGGAAACTTCTCCTGGATCAGTGCTTCCGCTTCCACGAGCCAACCCGGATCCAGTTGACCATTCCCATTGCGATCGAAGTACCAAACGGTCGGCATCCCTGACATCGGCTCTGATTTCAGATCCGCATATCCCAGTCGTTTCTCAGCCTGAGAACGGGTCAAAGCCTCGGTACGCGGTTCACCCAGCGTTTTCTGGGCAAGGGAGATTCCCGCCTTGGCGACCATCACAGATCCGCCGATGACTGCTGCGGAAAAGAGTGCACCGGAGATGACGAAGATCAGAACGACTGCCGGAAATCGTTTCATCCCCTTGCGCTCGAGGAAATCGGCGAAGGGGTCGAGGATGTAGGCAATGACAAATCCGGCTACCAGTGGAGCAAGAATCGATTTGAGCGAGAGAATCATGGCGATCGTGGTGACCACGACCAGAAAAACCAGACTCCCCCTCAGGATGCGCTGCGATAGGAGGCGATCCATTGGTCTCTCTCCCGACAATATTCCAATTGGGGTTCGATCGAAAACACCTCGTGGAAGGTTAACCCACCGAAGCCGCGGTCAAAATCGGCAATCCGGTCACTGGGTCGGCGTCCCAACAGCTTGTGATCGATGAGAGCAAAGACCATGGCTCCAATATCTTCGGAGACCACGATCCCCCATGAATCAAAGACACAGCCGGCCAGACAGCCAAACTCGGCGATGGCCTGCTGACGCACAGATTCGAGCAGATCTCCTGCGGCAACGTGCTGATGGTCCTGCGGAGAGAGAGGCACGTAGCTTTCCACGTGGTGAACATGCCTGACGGCATTGTCCAACGCGTCGAAGAGGAACGTGTAGGCTTCGCGGGGATATTCCGGGTAGACCCGGAGCAATCCATCCAGCCTTTCTTCAGGTGTCGGATCCGGCAACGGATCGCCTCCTGGTCCGGGCGTTGCCGTGGCGTTCGGCGTCCCGTTGGACCAACGAGGGCGAATGGTAGGGAATCCACAGGAATGAACAAGCGGATCTGAGGCCATTACCGGCCCTGAAGAAAAAAAATAATGCAGACCCCCACAGAGTGTGGATCAGGCCCAATGAGTGCCCATCACCCGGGGAATCCGGCTGACCACATCCCGAGGATTTTCGGAACGAAGGACCATCGATGCCGCCTCGATGACCAGATCCGCAGAGCCGAATCGTTCCAGATGACGAGAAAGGTGAGAAAGCATCAGGGTCCGGGTCGCTGCCCGCTCTCTGGACTCCAAAGTCTCTCCGCGGAATGCCCACAAGCCATCTCCGATCACCTTCAGGGTCCTTTGAACCGTCTGGCGATCGAAGGACTCCCCCTCTCTCAAGGTCAGGCTGACCAGATCGCGAGGATCATCGGGGACTTCACCGAGAATTTGACCAAACGCACCGATCCCCCCACAACGCTCGATGGCTTCACCCAACAGCAGGGCCGCCCCGGGTCTGCCGCCGGCTCCTTCGAAAAGGAACGTGGCGAGATCACCGGAAACCCCATGGCGATCGAGAATCTCCAGAAAAGGATCTCGGGCCAGAGGCCCCAACAACCAGCGTTGGCAACGGGAAACAATCGTCTTCAAAAGCCTGGCAGGGCGGTGTGAGACCAATAGAAAATGGGTCTCCGCTGGAGGTTCTTCAAGGATCTTCAGAAGAGCATTGGCTGCTTCCTCGCGCAGCTGGTCGGCACTGTCGATGAGAATGACCCGACGGCCATCCGCTCGGAGGGAAAGAAAATGAAGGATTCCCCTCATACGAGCGATCTCTACAGGGCCACTGCCCTCGGTGGAGATTTCCAGATAACCGCCGTGGTTTCCCGACTTCAACGCCTGGCACGAAGAACAGTGCCCACACGCCTGAGGATCGGGAGCAACATCGAGTTGGGGATCCCGACACAACAGCATTGCGGCCCAGCGACGAACCAGAAACCCCTTGCCGATCCCTTCCGGACCGGCAACCAGATGGGCATGGCCCAGTCTTCCTGACTGAAATCCACGACCCCAGCCGCGGCGCATCGATTCATGACCGAGAAATCCCTGAACTGAAAGATCTGCTTCCAGAGGAGGGGAAAGATCTTCAGCGGCCATCCGTGACTCCTGAATCACCCGTCACCCGGAGAGATTCCAGCACCGCAAGGATGCGCGCGGCCACTTCCTCTTCGGTGCCCAGAGCATCGATGCGCTCCACGCGATCTCCCGGAAGCCCACTGGCACTGCGAAACGCTTCTGCGGTTCTTTCGATCATTCCCTCGCGGGATTCGAACCGATCGCCATCCCCCGCTCTCAACCGCAAGCGCTCAAGGAGCACATCGGTCGGCAGATCGAGTGTCAGATGCAATGCGGGTCTGCGTGAGCCAAGAATCCCCTGACACAACTCCACCACCCGCTCTTCCCCGAGATCACCTGCCATCCCCTGATAAACGATGGTCGACAGATAGAAGCGGTCGGCGAGAACCCAATCACCTCTTTCGAGGGCGGGCACGATGACCTCCGAAAGCAATTGGCAGCGGGAGGAAAAGAAGAGCAACGCTTCCCCCTCCGCAGTCATCGGAATCGAGGCATCCAAAAGGATGGTGCGGATCCGTTCCCCCAACTCGGTGGAACCGGGTTCACGAACCTTGACGACTTTATCTCCGCGGGATTCGAGCCACAGGCCCAGTCGATCCATCTGCGTCGACTTACCACATCCGTCCGGTCCTTCGAAGGCGATGAAACGCTCCATCACGACAGCGGCACCTGGGCATCCGCCATGTAGGAGGAACGAACAAACGGACCCGAAAAGACCATGGGAAAGCCCAGGGACTCACCGAACTCACGCCATTCTTCAAAGCGATCCGGATGAATGTATTCTTCGACGGGCAGGCTACCGGGTTCCGGCTGGAGATACTGTCCGATGGTGATGATCTTCACCCCCACACGATGCAGATCCTCAAGCAGCGACTTGACCTCGTCTTCCGTTTCCCCGAGTCCGAGCATCAGTCCGGACTTGGGCCACATTCTATTCTGCCCAGTTTCATTTTCCCGGGCGGCAACCCTGCCCAGAAGTTCTAGACTGCGCTCATAACGGGCACCGGGTCTCACCCGCTTGTAAAGGGAGGGAACCGTTTCGATGTTGTGATTGAAGACGTCGGGGCGTGCCTCGATGATGCGATCGATGGCGTCCGAATCCCCACGGAAATCAGGGGTCAGGACTTCAACCTTCACCCCCTCAATCTGCTTTCGAAGCTCCGCGATACATTCCACAAAATGCTGGCTCCCCTGATCGGCCAGATCATCCCGATTGACCGAGGTCACGACCACATGGCGAAGCCCCAACTCCTGGGCGGCTTCCGCCACCTTTCGGGGTTCTTCCGGATCGAGTGCTCCTGGAACTCCACCGGCAACGGAGCAGAAGGGGCAAGAGCGCGTGCACTTTTCGCCCATGACGAGAAAAGTCGCCGTGCCCCTGGACCAACAGTGGTTGCGATTGGGGCAGCGTGCTTCTTCACAAATGGTGTTCAGCGACCGGCTCTCAAGGGAGTCCGCCGTATCACGGCTCCGCGCCCCCTTCGAAAGCGGCATTCTGAGCCACTCGGGAAGGCGTTTCCGTTGCCAGCGTTTCTCATCCACTTGCGGGGAAGATGGGTTTTCCGGGGTGCTCATCGATACCTCCGGCAGGCTCAGTCCTGCCTTGGGCACCCTAGCCCCGAAAACGGATGTGGGCAAGTCTCCCCGAGGTCTGGGGGGTCTTCAATGGCGCTCTTCGAGGGATTCGAGCAATCGGGGCATCGCTTCCTGCATCGCCACACGCCCCGCTTCGACAAGGCTGGTCAGATTGCTCATGTCGGACCAGAGTCTTTGACCCACTCTGGGGCGCACCACCAGATCTGCGGAAGCCAGTTCCTGTTCAGTCAGCCAGTTTCTGGCGATTCCGGCCACTCTCTGGATCACTTCCATGCCACTTTTTTTCGCCTCACTGGGAACCAGTCTTCTCGAGGGATCGATGGCGAGGACAAACGCTTCAGGATCTGCAGCTCTCGCCGCAGCCACAGGAACACTGGAAACCGCTCCCGCATCGATCAACTGCATCTCTTCCAACTCCACCGGCGGAAAGATCCCCGGCAAAGCACAAGAAGCCGTGATCGCAGGCAGCAAATCCCCTTCTCTGATCGTTACCAATCGAGCTTCCTTGAGATCGAGGGCAACCACCTGAAAAGGGATCCGACAGTCACTGAATGACCCATCTCCCACGAGAAGGTTCACCAATTCTTCCAGAACCCCTTCCTCAACCACGGAATGTCGTCGGGCCAAATGCGTGATATGCAAACCCCGACGAACCAGCGACCGCAGCGTTTCCAGGAGACCGGTACGTTCTTCATTGGCGGCAGCCAGCATCATTCCGCCAATGCGCAAACGGCGGAATTCGGGAGAGGACAGTAATTCGATGGCACGCAACGCCAGAATCGAAGCATTGGGATCGAGGCACCAGCGAGCGCCGGTGATGGCTCCGGCGGAGATTCCGGAAACATGGCTGACGGGAATGCCCTCTTCTTCGAGGACCTGCAAGGCTCCCAGATGAGCCAATCCGCGGGTTCCCCCGCCACCGAGTGCGACGGAGATGGAAGTCATCGGTCAGTCATCCTCACCCGCAGAATCACGCAGGTCGACGACCCTTGCTTCCTTCAGTTGTGTTTCCATACCCAGACGCTGAAGCATCTCCTCGCGGCCCACCAGGCTCACAGTGCTCGGTCGAACCTCAGAGGCTTCCTGAATCTGTCCTGCCAACTTCTCGGCAGCGATCGTCTCGTCCTCCGGATCCCGAAGACTGACGGAGACATGCAACTCATCGACCTCGAGAGGATCATTGTTCTTTTTGCTCAAGACGACCTGCCACTCGTCCACCAGTCCTGAATCTGTCAGCAGATCCGTGATGACATTCAAATTGACGAGGGTGCCCTTGATCTTCGTCAGCGACATGTCGGTCTTGTTGGAGGCTCGACTCAAATCGGATGCGAATCGGGGGACTGTCCGTCCACAGGCGGGGCACGGTTCGTGGGTCATTCCTCCATTGATGAGGTCACCGGTTCGATAACGCAGAATCAGTGAGCCTCGCCCATCGAGGGGAGTGTAAACCAGCTCTCCGGTTTCCCCATCGGGAAGCCGTTTGCCTGTCTCCGGATCGACGATCTCAAAGAGATCGAGATCGGGGTAAGTATGGAATCCGGTTTCCACACCGCCTTCACACTCAATCCAGCATTTCTTTGACTCGGTGAAACCGAGAACACTGACCACTTTGGGATTCTCCGAACCATTGCTGCGCAACAACTCGGTCAACTTGTCCCGATATCCCTGAGTCACCCTGTCCCCTCCGAGGAACAGGACACGAATCGAAGAAAGATCGCGTCCCTCTTCCACTCCCTGACGAATCAGGTGGTAAACATATCCCGGGATTCCGCAAAG